>DATGJM010000092.1:0-4088 GCA_035295205.1 Solirubrobacteraceae bacterium
AATTACCGCGGCACTTCAACGCCGCGCCCGCATAGTGCGCCATCGCGGCCACTCAGTCATCTGCCCCGTGTGCGGTCACGGATTCGACCGCTTCCGCGATGACTGGAACCGGCCAAACGCCGTGTGCTGGCGCTGCGGGTCGCACGAGCGCCACCGAGCGCAATGGCTCCTCTTCGAACGACGCCCTGAACTCCTCGGCGAGATCAGCTCGTTACTGCACTTCGCGCCTGAGTACGCCCTACGCCGTCGCCTCGAAGGCCTGAGCCATCTGAGGTATGTCACAGCCGATCTCGTCGACCCAGAGGTCGATCTTCGGCTGGACCTCACTCACCTCGACCTGTCCGATGGGAGCTTCGACGCCACGCTCTGCTCCCACGTTCTCGAGCACATCGAAGACGACCGTTCAGCCATCGGGGAGCTGCGGCGGGTCACCGGGCGCTGGTGCCTGGTGGCTGTCCCGCTTGACCTATCGCGCGATCACACCTACGAGGACCCGGCGATCCAGACGCCGGGGGAGCGAGAGCGTGCGTTCTGGCAGCACGACCACGTCCGGCTCTACGGACCCGACATCGAGAAGCGGCTGACGGATGCGGGCTTCACCGTCGAGCGGATCGAGCCCGAGCGCGAGTTCGGCGCCGAAGCGGTGGCGCGCTTCAGGCTCCTGGCCGCCGACCATCTCTTCATCTGTAAGTAACCAGCGAGCCGCCCCCACGCTCCAGATGACCGTGCTCGTTGACCGAGATCACGGTGATCCCGCTTCGCCCGACGGCCAGCTTCGTGACGCCGGTGTTGATGCTCACGTGGTTGAAGGCGATCAGAGCATGGTCGGGCAGTCCCATCAGCGCCGCGGTCACGGCGCCGATCACGCCGCCCGAGCTGACCACCAGCGCGGTCTCGCCCGAGCCGAGCGACTCGGCCACCTCGTCGAGGGCATCCAGGGCACGTGCGCGGAAGGCCGGCCAGGTCTCTGAGCAGGGACCGTCGCGGCCGGCATCGATCCAGCCGCCGAGGGCGCCGTTCAGGATCGACTGGAACTCCCGTGAGCTGAGCGGGGGATCGCCGGCGTGGTGCTCGAGTCCCGCGGGCACCTCGCCGTGATGCACCAGGATCTCTCGATCGTGGTACTCGTTCCAGCGCGGGTCCACGGCGACACGTAGGCCGAGGGCTGCGGCTGTATCTCGCTGCCGGCGCAGCGAGCCGGACACAACCCGAGCCGGCGAACCGGCGCCGCGAGCCCGGAGACCATCAGCCAGCGCCGCGACCTGCTCGCGCCCTCGCTCGGAGAGCACGTCGTAATCCTCGGAGCCGAACGAGCCCTGGGCGTGGCGAATCAGGTAGA
This sequence comes from Solirubrobacteraceae bacterium, assembly GCA_035295205.1. GTDB lineage: Bacteria > Actinomycetota > Thermoleophilia > Solirubrobacterales > Solirubrobacteraceae > Palsa-465. The sequence goes on from DATGJM010000092.1 coordinate 1,340, forward strand.
CGGTCGGCAAGGGCCGGTCAGCCGGCCCACGGCCCCACGCCGCCCACGCGCTCGACCGTGATGTGGGTGATGTAGCCCGGCGGCGGGTTGTCCATTGGCGGGAACTTCACATCCGGCCCGAGATAGACGTGGGCCAGGCGCTGCAATAGCTCCGGCGCGCCGCCCTCGGTGACTCGCGCGCGACCGTGGACCACGAGGTACTCGACGAGGCCGATCGGGTTGACGTTGTCGGTCTCGATCGACAGGGCCACGCGCGGGTCGCGGCGCATGTTGCGGATCTTCCTGTGCTCGGGCAGGTGCGCGCAGACGATCTCCTCGCCATCGAGCCCGACCCACACGATCGAGACCTGGGGCCGCCCGTCGGGCTCTAGCGTGACCAGGTGCGCGAGTCCGGGGCCTTCGAGAACGGCCCGAGCCGAATCAGGGAGCACGTCCGAAACCTATAGAAAGAATTCTGTACACGTCCGTACAGATGCTGTATGGCATCTGCCAGTCGATGCTCTCCCGCTAAAGGGCAACAGCGAGCGCGAGCAGTTGCTCGCGCAGGTGCGGGCCGACAACACGGCGCTGCAGACCGCGTGTGCGCTAAGTGAACCGCAGGTGCGAGAACCGCTCACCGGGCAGAACCCGTGGCGCGGGGTGACCCTGGGGGGGCGTCGTACTGGCCCGCGACTCCGTAGCCCGCATAATCCAGGACATGGCCTATGACGAGGACCTCGCCAACCGCATCCGCGAGCTGATAGCCGCCGAGGACGGCTTGACCGAGCAGAAGATGTTCGGCGGCCTTGCCTTTCTGATCAACGGCAACATGTCCGTGGCGGCCAGCGGCCAGGGCGGGCTGCTGCTACGGGTCGAGCCCGAGCAGACCGACGCGCTGGCGGCCAAGCCGCATGCGGCCCCGTTCGAGATGCGCGGGCGCGAGATGCAGGGCTGGCTGCGAGTAGCGGCCGAGGGCGTGAAGACCAAGGAACAGCTGCAACGCTGGGTCGCCCGCGGCGTCGACTACGCCCGCACGCTGCCGCCGAAGCGCTGATTCAGCCCGCGAGCCACTCCATCACGTGCCTCATCGAGCCGAGGCCCGAAAGGTCGCCCTCGTCGCGGATCATCACCGCCGCGCGCTCGAGCGCCTCGACCGCGCTCCACGTGAGCGCGCCGCCGACGCTGATTCGCTGGGCGCCAGCCCCGAAGATCTCCGGGACCGTGAGGCCGGGGCGGGCCAGCACGTTCACCGGTCGTGACACCGCGTCACAGACGGCGCGGATCTCCTCCACCGTCCCGAGGCCGGGCGCGTACAGCACGTCGGCCCCGGCGCGTTCGTAGGCCTGCAGCCGGGTGATCGTGTCCCGCAGGTCCGGGTTCGCGCGGATGTGGTTCTCGGCCCGCGCCGTGAGCAGGAAGTCGTGTCCCAGCTCGCGCGCCGCCTGCGCCGCCGCCTGCACCCGCTCGACCGCCTGCGCGAGCGGATAGATGCCCGAGCGCTCATCCCAGTCCTCGATCGAGCCGCCGACCGCGCCGGCGCGGGCGGCTCGCCGCACCGCAGAAGCAGCATGCTCGGGGGCGGCGCCGTAGCCGTTCTCGAGATCGACGCTCACAGGCACCCTCGTGGCCGCGCACACGAGCTCGACGTGGGCGATCACCTCGTCCAGCGCGACGTTGCCGTCCATCCGTCCGAGCGTGAAGGCAAAGCCGGAGCTCGTCGTCGCCAGCGCGCGGAAGCCGAGCGCCTCGAGCACCCTGGCCGAGCCGCCGTCCCACGGGTTCGGGATCAGGAACGGCTCGCCCTCGTGGAGAGCCCGGAAGGCGAGGGCCTTCTGCTGCTGTGCGGTCGCAGCCATCCGCCCCGCAGTATGGCTGACCGCGCCTCAGGCCAGGGCGCTCGCCGTAGCCTTCACCACCTGCGCCGGACCGGTGTCCGCGGCGTGCACGGGGAAGATGACGCAGGTCGCGGTCCCAACCGCTCGACCACCTCGGCAAGCGCCGGCACGCGCACTAGGCCGGGGGGTCATGGCCACATCGGTCTTGCGCGGATCGAGGTGGGTGACGTCGAGTTGCCCCGGCCCACCGTCCGACGAGGACCATGAACTCCCGTCCTGCACCTTGTGGTCGATCGCGCTGACCTACGGTACTGCTTGGCCAGGCCCTCATCGCGGATCCCGGGCATGCTCTTCCGCCCTCATCTGGTTCTCGTCACCTTCGTCAAGCCATACGGCCGGTCGACGTCAGCTCCGTGCAGGGCGGCCAGCTCGGCCGCCAGCTGCTGGGCCGGGATCACGGCCACCAGCGGGCTCAGCCATTCGGGGACGCTTTCGACGACCAGATCCGGGGAGGTCGCGCTGTCGCCGATCACGACGACCGTGCCGCCGCGCAGCCGGACAGCGCCCAGGGCCTCGGTGACCGTGCCCAGCGCCGGCCCGCTGATGGCGAATGCCAGTACCGGTACCCCGCGGTTCACGATCGCCACCGGTCCGTGCAGGAAGTCGGCAGGCGAGGCGGGCTCGGCCGCGATTCCGGCCAGCTCCTTGAGCTTCAGCGCCGCCTCGAACGCCGTGGCGTAGTTGGGCCCGCGGCCGAGCACGGCCAGACGCTCGAAGTCGGCCAGCCGGTGCGCGACATCGCTGATCCCGCCGCGGCCGAGCTGGCGCTCGAGCGCGCCCGGCATCTCGTGCAGCTCTCGCAGGAGCACGGGCTCCGCCGCGATCTCGGCTGCCAGCGCCGCCAGCACCCCGAGCGAGGTCGTATACGTCTTGGT
>DATGJM010000093.1:0-7823 GCA_035295205.1 Solirubrobacteraceae bacterium
ATAAGACCGACTCCGCGGTGCGCATCACCCACCGCCCGACGGGGATCGTCGTGCAGTGCCAGAACGAGCGCTCCCAGTCATCGAACAAGGCGGAGGCGATGACGATGCTCCGCTCCAAGCTGCTCGAGCTCGAGGAGCGCAAGCGCCGCGAGGAGATCGCGCGCGAGAAGGGGGAGGCGCAGGACGTGAACTTCGGGTCGCAGATCCGCTCCTACGTCCTTCACCCCTACACGATGGTCAAGGACCACCGCACCGACTTCGAAATGGGCGACACCAACCGCGTGCTCGACGGCGATCTGGACGGCTTCGTGCGCGCCTACCTGCTGAAAGCGGCCAAATGACAACGACATCTGTGAGCGACACCGCCACCGGCGCCGGGAGCGAGCCGGCCGCCGTCGGGCCCGCGACGCGGACTCCTCCGGCGCAGCCGACCGCGCCCTACCTGGAGGCGGTGACCGCCTACGGATTCCGAGGGTCGACCCGCTTTCACGTCCCGGGCCACAAGGGCGGCCAGGGCGCCGATCCGGGCCTGCGGACCGCGCTCGGCGACCGGGCGCTGCTGCTCGATGTTCCGCAGGACATCGAGGGCATCGACGTCGGTCCCTCGCCGACCCCGTACGAACGCGCCGAGATCCTCGCCGCCGAGGCCTACGGCGCGCGCCGGTCCTGGTTTCTCACCAACGGCGCCAGCCAGGGCAACCACGCCCTCTGCCTGGCTCTGGCCGGGCCGGGCGAGTGCGTCGTGCTTCAGCGCAACTCCCACGCCAGCCTGATCGACGGGCTCGTGCTGAGCGGCGGCCTGCCCGGTTGGGTGGCCCCGGAGTACGACGAGGAGCTGGGGATGGCGCACGGAGTCACCCCGGAGACCCTCGAGCGGGCGTTGCGGGCCAACCCGAGCGCGCACGTGGCGTTCATCGTCTCCCCGACGTACTACGGGATGGCTGCCGACGTCGCGGGCTGCGCCGAGGTGGCCCACGCCAATGGCGCGGCGCTGATCGTCGATAACGCCTGGGGCTCTCACTTCGGCTTCCACGCCGGGCTACCCCGCTCCCCCCTCGCGCTGGGCGCGGACGCGATCGTCGCCTCGACGCACAAGATCGTGGGCAGCCTCACCCAGTCGGCGATGCTCCTCGTCGGAGACGGTGACCGAATCGACGCCGACGCGGTCGCGCGCTCGGTGCGCCTGCTGCGCTCGACCAGCCCCAGCTCGCTCCTGATGGCCTCCCTCGACGCCGCCCGGCGCCAGATGGCCGTGCACGGCGAGGCCCTGCTCGACCGCACGATCCGCGCCTCGATGCGGGGGCGCGATGCGATCGACGCGGTTCCCGGGTGCCGCACGCTGGGCGAGGACATGGTCGGCCGGCCGGGCATCGCGGGCTGGGACCCGTTGCGGGTCGTGATCGACGTCCGCGGCACGGGCTGCACCGGGTACGAGGTGGCGGCGGCGCTGCGGGACTCCTATGACATCTACATCGAGCTGGCCACCCACGCCACGCTCGTGCTCGTCCTCGGCCTCGGAGAGCCGATCGAGCAGCTCGAGCGCCTGGCCCACGACTTCGCGGAGACCGTGCGACGGATCACGCGCCCGGGGGAGACTCCCGCGATCTCACGGCCCCCGGCCTCCCTCCAGCACGAGATTGCGATCGCGCCGCGGGAGGCGTTCCTCGGACGCAGCGAGCCGGTGGCGGTCGACGACGCCGTTGGCCGGATCTGCAGCGAGTCGATCGCCGGATACCCGCCGGGTGTGCCCGCGCTCCTGCCCGGCGAGCGGATCACCGAGGAGGTCATCGTCTACCTGCGGGCGCTGACCGCGGAGGGCGCGCGCCTGCACGGCGCCGCCGATCCCACCTTCGCCACCGTGCGGGTGCTGGCCGATCGGGACTAGTGGAGCCCCTTCGCGAGATCGTCGAGCGAGCCCTCGCCGAGGACGTCGGCGACGGGGACGCGACCACGGCGGCCACGGTGGCGCCTGGAAACCGAGCCCGGGCGGTGATCACCCAGAAGGCTCCCGGGGTGATCTTCGGCCTCGACGCGGCCGAGCTGACGTTCCGGACCCTCGACCCTGAGGTGGTGGTCGAGCGCCTGGCACCCGAGGGCGAGTGGCGCCGCGGCGGCGAGGTCATGGCGCTCGAGGGCTCCGCCGCCGCGATGCTCACGGCCGAGCGCACGGCTCTGAACTTCCTGCAGCGCCTGTCTGGGATCGCCACGCTGACCGCTCGTTACGTCGAGGCGGTCGAGGGCACGGGAGTGCGCATCCTCGATACGCGAAAGACCACGCCCGGGCTGCGTGGCCTCGAGAAGGCGGCTGTCGCCGCCGGCGGTGGCACCAACCACCGCACCGGCCTGTACGACGCGATCCTGATCAAGGAGAACCACGCCGCGCTGGCCGGCGGCGTAGCGGAGGCGGTCAGAAAAGCCCGCGCGGCTGCGCCCGACCTGCCGGTCGAGGTGGAATGCCGCACTCAGACGGAGGTCGACGAGGCGCTGGCGGCCGGCGCGAGCCGCATCCTCCTGGACAACATGACCGTCAGCGAGCTGCGCGACGCGGTGCGGCGCGTCGCCGGGCACGCGGAGCTCGAAGCCAGCGGTGGGATCACGCTGGAGGGCCTTCGGGAGGTCGCCAGCGCGGGGCTAGACTTCATCTCGGTGGGCGCGCTCACACACAGCGCTCCCGCTCTCGACCTATCCCTGATCCTCCACCCGCTCTCATGAACCTTCCGATGCTCGGTGCGCTCGACGCACCGTTGCTGCTTGAAAACATCCCCGCCCTGCAGGACGAGGTCCGCGCGCTGGCCGCGGAGCGCGGCGCTGTCATCCTCGCCCACAACTACCAGCTCCCCGAGATCCAGGACGTGGCCGACTATGTCGGCGACTCGCTCGGGCTCTCCCAGCAGGCCGCGCGCACCGATGCCGAGATCATCGTCTTCTGCGGTGTGCACTTCATGGCCGAGACGGCCTCTGTGCTCTGCCCTGAGAAGACCGTGCTGATTCCCGACCCGGACGCCGGTTGCTCCCTTGCCGACTCGATCACGCCCGAGCAGCTCCGCGCCTGGAAGCGCAAGCACCCGGACGCGGTCGTGGTCATGTACGTCAACACCACAGCCGAGGTCAAGGCCGAGACCGACTACTGCTGCACCTCCGCCAATGCGGTCGAGGTCGTCGCGCACATCTACCGCGAGCACGGCCCCGACAGCGAGATCCTGTTCGGCCCCGACATGTTCCTCGGCGCCTACGTCGAGAAGACCCTCGGGCGGCCGATGCACGTCTGGGACGGTGAGTGCCACGTCCACGCCGGGATCAAGCCCGACGACATCACGGCGGTGCGCGGCGCGCACCCGGAGGCCGACTTCCTGATCCACCCCGAGTGCGGTTGCTCGACGAGCGTCATGGAATACGTGGCGGCGGGCGACGTCTCGGCCGAGGGCGTGCACATGCTCTCGACCGGCGGCATGCTCGATTACGCCCGCCGGCACGGTCCCGGGACGGCGATCGTCGCCACCGAGACCGGCATGCTCCACCCGCTGCGCCGGGCGGCGCCTGAGATCGACTTCATCGCCGCCAACGAGGCCGCGCATTGCCGGTTCATGAAGATGGTCACGCTGCCCAAGCTGCGCGACGCGCTTCGCGACGGCGTGTACGAGGTGAAGGTCCCCGAAGCCGTCGCCCAGCGCGCGCGCCTGCCGATCGAGCGGATGGTGGCGATCAGCTGATCGCCGCTTCGGCGTCGAGCTCGAACTCCTCGGTGGTCTCGTAGCTGGGCCGCGTCGGCCACAGCCGCGCGAGCGCGACCAGTGCACCGGCGGCGACCGCGGCCGCCCCGATCACCCAGGCGAGGTGGAAGCCCCCCGTGAGGGCGTCGGCGGGCGTCTGCCCGACGCGTGCCAGCGCCTTCGAGTGCTCGGCCGCCACCGTGCTGAGGGCTGCGATCCCGATCGCCGCCGAGATCTGCAGCGAGGCGTTGACGATCCCCGAGGCCAGCCCGGCGTCGGCCAATGGCACGTCCGCCATCGCGATCGTGGTCAGCGGCAGGAAGGCCAGCCCGGCGCCGAGGCCGAGCAGCGCGAACGGGACGAACACGTCCGGGAAGTAGCTCGTGTGCGCGGGCACCCGCGCCAGCGCCAGCAGGGCCACGACGTTGACCAGCATGCCGACCGCCAGCACCCGTGAGGCGCCGAAGCGCCCCATCAGCCGCGCCGTGATCCCCAGCGACATCGCGCCCAGGATCAGCGTCATCGGCAGGAAGGCCAGGCCGGTGCGCAGCGCGCCATAGCCGTGGACGTGCTGCAGGTAGAGCACCCCGAGCAGGAAGGTGGAGAACATCCCGGTCACCAGGAAGCCGCGGATCACGCTCGAGGCCGCGAGCCCGGGGACACGGAGGATTCGCAGCGGGAACATCGGGTGCGCGAGGCGCGACTCCACGACGGCGAAGAGCGCCAGCAGCGCCAGCGCGCCGGCGCCGAAGCCCAGCGTGTGCGCCGAGCCCCAGCCGTAGTCGGTGGCCTTGACGATCGCGTACACGCCGGTCATCAGCGCCGCGGTGACCAGAACTGGTCCGGCGAGATCGACGCGTCCGGTGTTCGGCAGGCGCTCGGTCTCGCTGATCAGGATCCGTCCGAGCAGGAGGGCGACCACGCCGATCGGGACGTTGATGAAGAAGATCCAGTGCCAGCTCACACCCTGGGTGAGCGCGCCGCCGGCGAGCAGCCCGATCGACCCCCCGCTCGAGATGATGAACGTGTACACGCTCATCGCGATCGCCCGCTCGCGCGGCTGCGGGAACTCGGTCACCAGCAGCGCCAGCACGGCCGCCGAGGCGACCGCTCCACCCAGGCCCTGGACGAACCTCGCGAGGATCAGCGTGACCTGGTCGCCGGCCAGGCCGCAGGCCACAGAGGCGAGGGTGAAGGCGACCAGGCCGATCAGGAACATCCGCTTGCGGCCGAGCATGTCGCCAAGCCTGCCGGCAGGAAGGAGGAAGCTGCCGAAGGCGATCATGTAGGCGTCCACCACCCACGCTAGGTTTGCCTGCGAAAAGCCGAGGTCGCGCTGCATCGACGGCAGCGCGACGTTCACGATCGTGGCGTCGAGGACCATCATGAGCTGGCCGAGGCACACCACCGCCAGGGCGATCCAGCGCCGTCGTTCCGGATTCATCATGCGCGCCATGGAGTCATCCCCTTTCTCCGAAGATCTCTTGCATGTAGATCATCACTGTACCATGGATTATCTCAGCTAGGTGACGATCATGATGTTAAGATCTGTCTGACCCAATGAGCATTCACACCACACCCGGAACGATCGTGCTCCTGGCGCGGTTGTCCAAGGCGATCCACAAGCGCAGCACCGAGGAGCTGCTCGGGATGACCATGCGCCAGCTGATCCTGCTGGGGTATCTGCGCGACCGGGGAGGCTCGATGCCCCAGCAGGAGCTGTGCGAGTGGATGTGGGTCGATCCGAACAGCTGCGTGCTGCTGCTCAACGAGCTCGAGGACCTCGGCTACCTGGCACGGCGCCGGGACCCGGCGGACCGCCGCCGGCATGTCGTCGAGCTCACCGACGATGGGCGCGCCGCGCTGGAGCGAGGTGAGCGGGCTCGAGACTCGCTCGAGGACGAGATCCTCGGTGCTTTGACCACCGCCGAGCGAGATCAGCTGCGCGGACTGCTCGCGCGCGCGCTCGAATCGTCCGGCTAGACGGCCGGCGCCTCCGCCATCAGGTCGACACCGCGCTCGAGCGCCTCGCGCACGGCTCTGAGCGTGCCGCGCTTACGTTCGAACTCGTCCGGCGTGTAGCAGTGCACGTCGGCGGGCGCGCCCATCTCCAGCGCGTCCCACAGGGAGGCGGCCTGGTAGACCCGCTCGAGCCACGGCATGCCCTCGTAGGCGCTCGAGACAAGGATCACCACGAACTCGGGGCCGCGCTCGCGCTGGGGCGGCGCCCCTTGCTCATCGTCCACGCGTGCGCCCGCGAGCAGAGCGGTCTCGATCGGCCAGCGATCACCGATCCGATCGAGGTAGCGACGTAGCTCCCGCCGGTTCAGCAGCTCCACAGCCGCGATTCTCGCCGCTCGCAGCAGGCCGCGCAACGGCCGAAGGTTTAGATCTCGTTGAAGTCTTCGGTGGTGTGCGGCCCCACGCAGGCCACCGAGAGGCGATCCTCGATTCCCGCGGCGACCTCGCGCACGTCATCGAACGAGACCGCGTCGAGCAGGCCGATCGTGGTGTCGGGGTCAACGTCCTCGCCGAACAGGATCGTCTGCTGGGCGGCGTGGCGAGCGACGGCTCCGGTGTTCTCGAAGGCCAGCGCCCGCGCCCCGGCGGCATAGGCCCGCGCGCGCTCGACCTCGGCCTCGGCCGGGCCCTGCTCACGCAGTTCGGTGACGATCTCGCGCATGCGCCGGTAGGCCTCCACGCACTTGCCGGAATCGAGACCGGCTGAAAGTTGGAGGATCGGCACATCGGAGTAGGAATGGGCGGCGGAGTACACGGAGTAGGCGAGGCCGCGCTGCTCACGGATTTCGTCGAACAGGCGGGAGCCCATCGAGCCTCCGAGCAGCGTCGAGTAGATCGTCAGCGCGGCGCGCTGGGCAGGGTCGCGCGGGTCCACCGCCGGGCGATAGGACATTCGCAGGTGAGACTGGTTCGAATCGCGCTCGGAGACCAGGGTCCGCGGCTCGAGCGGCGGCGCGGGCTCGTAGGCCTCGGGGGCGGGCGTCTCGCTGAAGCGCCCGAACAGCTCCTCGAGCTGGCGCTGGTCTTGCAGGCCATCCAGGTTTCCGACCAGGAAGGCCGCCCCCTTCGATGGCGCCCAGCGACGCTGACGGAAGGCGAGGATGCCCTCGCGCGTGAACGTCTCGCGCAGATGCTCGGCCGAACCCAGCACGGGCCGGCCGAGCGGATGGTCCCCGAAGGCGGCTTGGTCGATCAGGTGCTCGGCGAGCATCGAGGGCTGGTCGTCGGCGCGCGCGATCTCCTGCACGACGACGCCTCGCTCACGTTCGAGCTCGTCGGGATCGATCCGTGAGCGGGCGACGAAGTCGGTCAGCAGATCGGCGGCGGCGAGCGCCGACTGAGCCCGGGCGGTGATGTGGAAGGCCACCAGGTCGTGGCTCGTGTAGGCGTTCAGGACCGCCCCGATCCGTTCGGCGCCCTCGTTGACGTCGCGGTAGGTGGGGAACTTCTCGCCCCCCTTGAACACGAGGTGCTCGAGGAAGTGCGCCATCCCGTTCTCCTCCGGGCGCTCGGTGCGAGCGCCGGCGTCGAAAGCGACGAGGATCGTGGTGGCGCGGGTGCCGTCGACTGCCACCCGGTACAGGGGCAGGCCGTTGGCCAGGGTGCTTTGCTCTATCGACGGCATCTCCGCAAAGGTAGCGATCCGCGGTGCAACGGCCATTGCACCTGGCACCCGGCGTGACTCACGACATGCGGGATCGCTACCCTGCCTCGAGATCATGGCCATCTCGAGACTTCAGAGGCCACCCCACCGCAATGGCTCGGCGGTGGCGGAGCGCCCCCGTCCGAGCGCCGCCCGCCCTGCCGCCGGTCCTCCAGTGATCGATTTCCGCGGCGTGTCGATGCGCTACCCGAGTGGGGACATGGGCCTCGAGCAGGTGACGTTCTCGGTCGAGCGCGAGGATTTCGTGTTCCTGGTCGGCGCGACCGGGTCGGGCAAATCGACCGTCATGCGCCTGCTGATCAAGGAGCTCGAGCCGACGGCGGGCACGATCCGCGTCGCCGGGCACGACCTGGCGGAGATCTCGCGCCGGCGGGTGCCGTTCTACCGGCGGAACATCGGCGTGGTCTTCCAGGACTTCAAGCTCCTGC
>DATGJM010000094.1:0-4645 GCA_035295205.1 Solirubrobacteraceae bacterium
GGAGCGGCCTGGCCGAGCTGCTGGTCCCCGCCGCCGGCGGGCTGGAGCCGGGTCGTCCCGTCCGGTTGTGGGTGGCGGCGCTCGACCTGCCCGGCCACCTGCTCGCCTACCTGGCGCGGTACGGCCGCCCCATCCGCTACCGGTACGTCGACCACGACCGGCCCATCTCCGCCTACCAGACGGTGTTCGCCGACGAGCCGGGGAGCGCCGAGATGCCGAGCGCCGGCCGCCCGTTCACGGCCGAGCTGATCACGCGGCTGGTGGCGAACGGGGTGTTGATGGCGCCGGTGACGCTGCATACCGGCGTCTCCTCCCCCGAGCGCCACGAACCACCCTTCCCGGAGTTCTACGAGGTGCCGCGCTCGACGGTCACGGTGCTCGAGGCCGTGCGCCGCGAGGGCGGCCGGGTGATCGCCGTGGGCACCACCGTCGTGCGCGCGCTCGAGTCCGCGGCCGAGATCGACGGCCGCGTGCAGGCCGCCCGCGGCTGGACGAACCTGGTGATCGGCGCCGAGCGGCAGTTGCGCGCGGTAGATGGGCTGATCACGGGCTGGCACGAGCCCGAGGCGTCGCACCTGCAGATGCTGGCCGCAGTGGCCGGCCCGTCGCTGCTGCGCTCGAGCTATGAGGCCGCCCTCGACCACGGCTATCTCTGGCATGAGTTCGGGGACAGCCACCTGATCCTGCCCTGAGCCGCCACCGGCCTGATGCGGCGGTGGCGCAGCAGGTCGCGCGAGGGGCGCAGCAGGCGCGGCTAAGCCGTACCGGCTCGGGCCTCGCCCGCCCGCATCAGTCGCTCCCGCAGCTCCTCCTCGAGGTCGGGCGCCGGGTCGAAGGCGGCGATCTCCGGAAGCTCGTCGAGTCCCGTCAGCCCGAACAGGCGCAGAAACAGCTCGGTCGTTCGGTAGAGCACGGCTCCGAACTGGGAGCGACCCGCCTCCTCGATCAGTCCGCGTTCGAGCAGGGTCGAGGCGGCTGACTCGGCGTTCACGCCGCGGATGCGGGCGATCTCAGGGCGCGAGACGGGCTGCAGGTAGGCCACGATCGCCAGGGTCTCAGCCTGGGCGGGCGTCAACGGGGGCGTTCGCGGCCTGGCCAGGAGCCGCCTGGCCGCATCCTCGGCCTCGGGATGCGACGACAGCACCCACCCGCCGGCGAGCTCGCGCAGGACGAGGCCGCGCCGCTCGAACTCGTAGTACTCCCGCAGCCGCTCGAGCGCGGTGACGACCTCGTGCAGCTCGGCGCCCGTGGCCTCGGCGAGGGCCTCGGGCTCGACCGGGTCGGGGCTGAGGAACAGCAGCGACTCGAGCGTGCGCTCAAGCTCGGCGCTCACGCGCTCAGCCTCTGCAGCTGCGGCGCCTCCTCCCGCGGGGTCGCCGCGATCACGATGTCGCCGAAGGGCTCGTCCTGCGTCCAGGTGAGCTCGCCCTGCTTGTGCAGCTCGAGCAGGGCGTACAGGGTGACCGCGACCGTGACCCGGTCCGCGCGCGCCACCGCCTCATCGAACGTGAAGCGCCCGCGGCGCAGGAGCGCACGCAGGTGGTTCAGACGCTCGCCGACGGTGACCGTCGGGGATGCGATGTGGCGGACGTCGACGGGCTCGGGGAGGAGCAGCAGCGTGCCGATCGCCTTCGGTAGCACGGCCGGGTCGTAGACCGCCGCGGCGGCGGCCAGGGAGGCGCGCCGCAGGGTCGGTGGCAGCGGCGCGGAGCGGAAGCGGTACCCGTGCTGCGCGGCCAGCGTCTCGGTGAGATGTGCGGCCGCGGCCCGGTAGCGGTGCGCGTCCAGGAGCCGCTGGAGAAGCTCCTCGGCCGCCTCGCCCGGGTCGAGCTCGATCAGCTCCTGCTCCTCGCCAGGCAGCAGCAGCCGCGACTTCAGCTCGAGCAGGGCGGCGATCAGGACCAGGAACTCGGTCGCGGCCTCGAGGTCGAGCTCGCCCCGGCGTTCGAGGTGATCGATGTAGGAGATGACGATCTCGGCCAGGTCGACCTCCATCAGGTCGACCTCCTCGCGGAGGATCAGCGTCAGCAGCAGGTCGAACGGACCCGCGAAGACATCCAGATCGAGCTCGAGGTCTGCGAGGCGCACTGCTCGCAGGCTACTGCCCGGCTCGGACCCCTCGGAACCCCATGGCCTCGCGGACGTCGTGCAGCACGGGTGCGCACATCTCGCGGGCCTTGTTGGCCCCCTGGGCGAAGATGCGCTCGAGGCCGGCCTCGTCTGCTCTGAGTTCCTGGTAGCGCTCGCGGACCGGGGCCAGGTACTCGACCACGGCGTCGGCCACGGCCTGCTTGAAGGCGCCATAACCCGACCCATCGAACTCCGCTTCGATCTCCTCGGGGGGGCGCGCGGTGGCCACGGCCATGATGTCGACCAGGTTGGTGATCCCCGGCTTGTCGGGCGCGCGGCGCACGTCGCTGCCAGAGTCGGTGAGCGCCGAGCGGAACTTCTTGGCGATCGCAGCCGGCTCCTCGGTCACGTACACGGTGCCCTGAGGACTTCCCCCGGTGGTCGACATCTTCCGATCCGGGAACTGAAGATCCATGATCCTCGCCCCCACCGTCGGATAGCGGCCCTCGGGGACGGTGAGCGTCTCGCCGAAGCGGGCGTTGAAGCGGATGGCGATGTCGCGCGAGAGCTCCAGGTGCTGGCGCTGGTCCTCGCCGACCGGGACGAGGTCGGTCCGGTAGACCAGGATGTCGGCAGCCATCAGGACCGGGTAGGAGAACAGGCCCGCCGACACCAGCTCGCGCTGGCTCCCCGACTTGTCCTTGAACTGGGTCATGCGGTTCAGGTCGCCGAAGGCGGTCACGCTCGAGAGCAGCCAAGTCAGCTCCGTGTGCTCGAACATGTCCGACTGGCGCAGGAACACGCACCGCTCGGGGTCGAGCCCCGAGGCCAGCAGCGTGGCCGCCGTGTCGTAGGTCGACTCGCGCAGGGCCTGCGGGTCGTAGTCGACCGTGATCGCATGCAGGTCGACCACGCAGTAGATGCACTCGGCGCCGCTGTCCTGGCCGGCGACGTACTGGACGATCGCGCCGATGTAGTTGCCCAGGTGCTTGCGGCCGGTGGGCTGGATGCCGGAGAAGATGCGCATGGCTGTCCCGGAGGCTACTTGCCCGGCATGGTTCGGGGCGCCCTGGGAAGGCACCCCGGCGGAACGAACCTCCGCATCGATCGGCTGGGATCGCCGCGCGGGATGGAGGTTTCGCTCACCGAGACCACGAGCCCAATCGAGCGTCACGCCGGAGCCATGCGGAGGTTCGTTCCGGGGGCCGGGAAAAACCTCCGCCTCGTCACGTGGCAGTGCTCGTTCGGGGTGAACTTCCCGCTCAGCGGGATCGACAGCCCAATCGGCGCCGCGCCCGGAACCGGGCGGAGGTTGTTCCCGGTCGGCGGGCCGCGCGTGCGCGGCCGGCCGGCCGTCGCGTGCGCGGCCGGGCCCGCCGTGGCGTGCGCAGCCGGCCCCGCCGCTGGTCAGCGGGTGCGCGGGAAGCCGAGCGCCGCCTCGCCGGGACTTCCGCCACGGCCGCCCGGGCCTTGGCCGCCCCGTGGCCGGGCCAGGATCCAGGCGGCGACGATTCCCGCCAGGCCGCCGCACAGGTGACCCTGCCAGGAGATGCCCGGATGGGGCACGAGGCTGGCCACCAGGGCGCCGCCCCAGACGACGCCGACGACCAGGCCCGTGAGCACCTCGAGCACGCGTCGATTGAAGAACCCGCGTGCGAGCAGGTATGTCGCGTAGCCGAACACGACACCGCTGGCGCCGACCGTGTTCGATCCCGCCGGCGCGATCAGCCACGTGCCAAGGCCCCCGAGCACGATCACGATCGCGGTCACGACCCCGAGCCGGGCGGCGCCGCGCAGGGCCACGATCACGCCCAGGAACAGCAGCGGCACGGTGTTCGAGATGAGGTGGCCCCAGCCGACATGCAGGAACGGCGCGGTGAAGATCCCCCACAGGTGCGCCACGCTGCGCGCGTGGATGCCATCGGTGTCGAGCCCCTGGGAGTCGATCGAGTTGATGATCTCGACGACCCACATCACGCCCACGATTGCCACGAGCAGCTCGATCCCGCCCGCCGCCTCCGACCGCCGTCGTGAAACCTGCTCAGGCACCGCCGGCCGTCCCGTTCAGCGCCGCGTCGACCAGCGCGAGCGCGACCTCGGCCCGCTCGGCCAGCGACGGCGCGAGCACATACTCCTCGGGCGTGTGGGCTCCCCCGCCGCGCGGCCCGAGGCCGTCGACAGTCAGGGGGATCGTGGCCGCGAAGTGGCTGGCGTCGCTGGCCCCGCCGCGCGAGAGCCCGACGATCGGCCGGCCGAGGCGGCGGCTCGCCGCTTCGAGCAGCCTGCGGGTCGGCTCCCGGCAGTCCATCCCGGGCCAGACGCGCTCCATCCGCGGGGCCAGGCCGACGCCATCGACCTCCCCCGGGACCGCCTCCACCACCCGCGAGAAGACCTCGGCCCCGTCGGCGCGCATGTCGAAGATGAGCTCGCCCGCGGCCGGCACGACGTTGAAGGCGTCGCCGGAGCGCACCACGGTGGGGACCACGCTCAGCCGGTCGGGTCCGGAGGGCTCGTGGCACTCGGCCACGTGGATCGCCGTGCGCGCCAGGGCCAACAGCGCGTTCCGGCCCTGGTC
>DATGJM010000095.1:0-21255 GCA_035295205.1 Solirubrobacteraceae bacterium
AAGACCGTGATCATCCAGGAGCTGATCCGGAACCTCGCCGAGGAGCACGAGGGGCTATCGGCCTTCTGTGGGGTGGGTGAGCGCTCGCGCGAGGGCAACGACCTCTGGCTCGAGATGAAGGAGTCGGGCGTGCTCGACAAGACGATGCTCGTCTTCGGGCAGATGAACGAGCCGCCCGGAGCACGCATGCGGGTCGCCTTGTCCGGCCTGACGATGGCCGAGTACTTCCGCGATCAGGAAGGTCGCGACGTGCTGCTGTTCATCGACAACATCTTCCGCTTCGTCCAGGCCGGCTCGGAGGTTTCCGCCCTGCTCGGGCGCATGCCCTCGCAGGTGGGCTACCAGCCCACGCTGGAGTCCGAGATGGGGCAGCTCCAGGAACGCATCACCTCGACCCGGAAGGGCTCGGTGACCTCGATCCAGGCCATCTACGTGCCTGCGGACGACCTCACCGACCCGGCTCCGGCCTCGGCCTTCGCCCACCTGAACGCGACCACGACGCTCTCGCGCTCGATCGCCGAGAAGGGGATCTATCCGGCCGTCGATCCGCTCGACTCGACCTCGACGATCCTCAAGCGCGAGATCCTCGGCGATGAGCACTTCGACGTGGCCAACCAGGTCAAGCGGGTGCTCCAGCGCTACCGCGACCTGCAGGACATCATCGCGATCCTCGGCATCGAGGAGCTCTCCGACGAGGACCGCCTGACGGTGAACCGGGCCCGCAAGCTCGAGCGCTTCCTGTCCCAGCCGTTCCACGTGGCCGAGCAGTTCACGGGGACGCCCGGCGTGTACGTTCCGATCGCCGAGTCGATTCGGGGCTTCAAGGAGATCCTCGAGGGCAAGCACGACGACCTTCCCGAGCGGGCCTTTTTCCTGAAGGGCACGATCGACCAGGTCGTCGAGGACGCCAAGAAGGGCTGATGGCTCACGAAAAGTTCCGGGTTGAGGTCCTCACGCCGGAGGGCGAGGTCTTCAACGACGAGGTTGAGATGGTCTCCACGAAGACCTCGGTGGGCTCGATCGGCGTCCTGGCCCACCACGAGCCGGTGCTAGCGATGCTCGACCCGACCGAGCTGCGGCTCTACAAGTCCGAGTCTGATGTCGTGCGATTTGCCCAGGCCGAGGGCTACATGCAGGTGGCCGACAACCGGGCGCTGCTGCTGGTGGAGGAAGCCCACCGGCCCGAGGACCTCGACGTCTCAAAGCTCCGGGACCGCGTCCAGCAGGCCGAGCGCGAGCTCTCGGACGCGGGGGACGACAGCGAGCGCCAGCGGGTGGCCCTGCGCGACAAGAAGCGCTTCGAGCAGTTCCTGGCCATCGCCGAGTCGCCGCGTTAGCCGACCGGCTCGGCGTGGAGGATCAGCCGTCGTCCGCCGTCCTCGCGCCGCTGCGCGCGAATCGTGACTGCGCTGCCCGCGCCGCAGTAGCGAATCGCCGACACGGCCTCGTCCTCGCCCATCTCGATCCCCTGGATGTCGGCGGAGGTGACGGGCGAGCGGACCGGGTCTCGGCGCTCGGCAGCGGAGGCGGTTGAGGAGTCCCGCATCTGTACGGCGAGCTCGATCCGGCGGCCGTGATCGAGTGCCGGGCCTACGAAGCCCGCGATGACGGCACCTTTGACCCGGTCGATCCCGGCCTGCGCCTATCCTGAGACCCGGTGATCGACGAACGCAACCTCACCGAGCGGCTGATTTCGTACGACACGTCCAAGCCAGAGGAGATCGTGGCCGCCGCAGGATTCGTGAAGGGGTGGCTCGAATCCCGGGACATCGAGGTCCAGCATCACGATCACAACGGCCTCCCGGTGCTGGTCGCCGAGGTCGGCCCGTCCGATGAAAGCGTCCCGTGCGTGATCTTCCACGGCCACCTGGACGTCGTGCCTGCTCGCGCCGAGCAGTTCCTGCCCAGGATCGACGGGGACAAGCTGATCGGCCGCGGCGCGTACGACATGAAGGGCGGCCTCGCCGCGATGATGTGCGCCCTGAAGGACCTCGAGCGACAGGACCGCGTCCGCGTGCGCTTCCTGTGCGTGCCGGACGAGGAATCCGAGGAGCTGGACGAGCGCTCCACCGATCGCTTCGTGCGGCTCGGGCTGGGCGGCCAGTTCGCGATCACCGGGGAGCCGACGAACCTCCACATCGGCGTCCAGGCCAAGGGAGTGCTCGTGCTGCGCATCAGGGTCCAAGGCCGGGCGGCCCACAGCTCGACGCCATGGCTGGGCGACAACGCCGTGCTGAAGGCGATCGATGTCTTCCGGGCGATCGAATCGCTACCTTTCTCCCGCGAGTCGTCCGAGCTGTTCGACCGTCCCTCGATCAACCTGGGCCGGATCGAAGGCGGAGACGCGCTCAACAAGGTTCCCGATCTGTGCACCATGGCCGTCGATGTCCGGTTCCTGCCCCACCAGGACCCGGCGGAGATCCTGGCCCAGGTGCGCCAGATCGCGGATATCGACGTCACGCGCACGTTCATCCACCCCTCAGTGACCGTTTCGCGCTCCAACCCCTATGTCCAGGCGCTCCGCGACGCCCTCTCGCGCTCGACCCGCGACGAGGTGATCACCGTTGGGCGCGACGGCGCTTCGGACGCGGCGGCCTTCCTGCAGGCCGGCATCCCGGCGGTCGAGTTCGGCCCCGCCGGCGGCGGTCACCATGGACCGGATGAGTACGTCTCGGTCTCCTCGCTCGCCCGCTACAGGCGGGCGCTGGGTGACTTCGTGCGGAGCCTTCCCATGCGCCTCGAGCAGCCGGCACCGCCGCAGGTTGTCGAGCCGACGCTGAAGGCGATCGAGGGCGGCCTGGCGTGAGGTGGCTGTTCCCGCACACGCGCGGCGGCGCCATCGGTCGCTTCCTGCTCGCGGCGGTCATTGTCGTCATGTTCAGCGCAGCGACTACGGCTGTGGCGGGTCTGCTGCAGATCAAGCAGTACGTGGCCTACATCTCACTGAGCAAGTCGATCCACAACGCACGTGTGGTCATCGCCCATCCCGGTGCTCCTCAGACACTGCTTCTGATCGGCTCCGATCATCGCGCGGGCGAGCCTTTCAGGTACTCGAACACGGACACGATGATGCTCGTGCGGCTCGACGCGAGCTCCTCGACGATCAACGTGCTCTCGATTCCGCGCGACCTGAAGGTGCTGCTGCCCGAGGGCGGCGTGATGGCCACCGGGAAGCTGAATGCCGCCTACTCGATCGGCGGGGACAACCTGATCATCAAGACCCTGCAGCAGCAGGTCTTCCCGGGCCTCAAGGTCAACCACATCATCGACGTCAATTTCGGCGGCTTCGAGGCGATGGTCAACGCGATCGGCTGCGTCTACACCGACGTCGACCGCCGTTACTTCCACATAACCGGGCCTGGACTCGAGAACTGGTCGAGCATCGACATCCAGCCCGGCTATCACAGGCTATGCGGGGCGGACGCGCTCTCGTTCGTGCGCTTCCGCCACTTCGACTCCGACCTGGTCCGCAATGCCCGCCAGCAGGACTTCCTGCGCTGGGCGAAGTCCCAGTTCAGCACCTCGATCCTGCTCGACAAGGCGGATCAGCTCCTCAAGCTCTTCGGTCAGCACGCTCAAACAGATCACGACCTGCACACGACCGATGGTCTGCTCAACCTCTTCAACTTGGTCGTGTTCTCGGCTGGTCACACGGTCAAGCAGATCAAGTTCCCGGCCTACCTCCAGGCCTGTGGCGCCGGCGGCCAGGCCTGTTACGTCATCTCGAACTCGTTCCAGGAACAGCAGGCGTACACGCAGTTCATGACCCCGACGATTCCCAGGGCGAGCACCAGCACCAGCGGCGGCGCCAAGCATGGCCCCAGCCACCACGGCCCCCCGCCACCGGCGCCGGTGATGACCGACCACGTCGACGGAAGCGCCCAGGCGCACCTGCTGGGCACCGCCGGCATGCCGATCTACTACCCGGCGAAGATCGCGAATGGCTCCCAGTACTGCGTCAACGGGATGTGCGACTCCGGTCCCGTCGAGGACTCCTACCCGCGGGCCTACCGGATCCAGGACGAGAGGGGCCACTGGCACGCCGCCTACCGGATGACGCTTGTCCTCAACTCGCTGCTCGGTCAGTACTACGGCATCCAGGGCATGACCTGGCAGAACCCGCCGATCCTGAACGGTCCGCACCAGACCCAGACGGTGGCCGGCAAGCAACTGCTCGAGTACTTCAACGGACCGAAGATGGTGCTCGTGGCATGGCGCACCCCCACGGGGCTGTACTGGGTCTCCAACACGCTGACGTCAGATCTGAGCAACGCGCAGATGGTGGCGATCGCGGCTTCGCTGACGCGCGGCTGACCCCATGTCCAGCCCTCGCGAACCGATCGCGGTGATCGGCACCGGCTACGTCGGCCTCGTGACGGCGCTCGGCTTCGCCGAGCTCGGGAGTGAGGTGTGGTGCGTGGACGTGGACGCCGAGAAGATCGCTCGCCTGAACCGCGGCGAGATCCCGATCTACGAGCCCGGGCTGGCCGAGTGCCTCGCGCGCAACCGGGAGCGACTGCACTTCGGCACCGACCTGGGCCCGGCGCTCGAGCATGCGCGGCTGCTGTTCGTGGCCGTCGGCACCCCGCCCACGTACTCGGGCGACGCCGATCTCTCAGCCGTGCATGCGGTGGTCGGGGCGATGCCAGCCTCCGATCACCACGCGCTCGTGATGAAGTCGACCGTTCCAGTCGGGACCGGCGCTGCCATCCGCCGCATCCTGGAGCGCCAGGACAAGCAGGGCTTCGCCTACGTCTCCTGCCCTGAGTTCCTGAAGGAGGGGTCGGCGCTCGAGGACTTCCTCCATCCCGACCGGGTAGTGGTCGGCGACGTGGGCGACTGGGCAGGCGACGCCGTCGTCGAACTGTATGCACCGCTGGGCGCGCCCCTCGTCCGCACCGACATACCCAGCGCCGAGATGATCAAGCTTTCCGCCAACGCCTTCCTCGCGACGAAGATCTCGTTCATCAACGAGATCGCCAATGTCTGCGAGGAGACCGGCGCCGATGTCCTCGAGGTCGCTCGCGGCATGGGCCTCGACCAGCGGATCGGCCAGCACTTTCTGAAGGCCGGCATTGGCTTCGGAGGCAGTTGCTTTCCCAAGGATGTTTCGGCCCTCAAGCAATTGGCCGGCAACTCCGGGTACCACTTCCAGCTGCTGACCGCTGTCATCGAGGTCAACGAGCTTCAGAAGCGGCGGGTCATCGGCAAGCTCCAGAAGCATCTCGGCTCGCTCGTGGGCAAGCAGATCGCGCTCCTGGGGCTGGCGTTCAAGGCTCACACAGACGACATGCGCGAGGCGTCCTCGCTGGTGCTCGCGGCGCGGCTTCAAGCCGACGGCGCCCACGTCAGGGCGTATGACCCGGTGGCCGAGGAGGAGGCGCGCAAGCTGATGGTCGGGGTCGAGTTCGCCGACAGCGTCCTCGACGCCGTCGAGGGGGCCGACGCCGCGATCATCGTCACCGAGTGGCCTGAGTTCTCCGAGGTCGACTGGAACGAGGTGGCGCAGCGGATGCCCGGGCGCCTCATCGTCGACGGGCGGAACATGATCAAGCGCGAAGACGTGACGGCCGCCGGCTTCGCCTACGAGGGCATCGGTCGGTGACTTGCAGGCGCTGATCCTGGCCGGCGGGGAGGGCACCCGTCTGCGGCCACTGACCTCGACCATGCCCAAGCCGATCGTGCCGCTGGCGGGGCGGCCGTTCATCTCCTACATGCTCGAGTGGCTCCACCGGCACGGCGTGGACGATGTGATCCTGTCCTGCGGGTTCATGGCGGATGGGGTCAGGGCGGTCCTGGGCGACGGGGGCGCGCTCGGCCTCCGCCTCCGCTACCTGGAGGAGCCGCGACCGCTCGGCACGGGCGGCGCGCTCAAGTACGCCGAGGAGCTGCTCGACGAGCGGTTCCTGATGCTCAACGGAGACGTGCTCACCGACATCGACCTGGCCGGCCAGCTTCGCCAGCACGAGGAGACGGGTGCGACGGCGACGCTTGCGCTGATCCCGGTCGACGATCCATCGGCCTACGGCCTCGTGCGGCGTAACGACGATCGCTCGGTGCGCGAGTTTCTGGAGAAGCCCTCCGAGGACCAGATCGACACGAACCTCGTCAACGCGGGCGCCTACGTGCTCGAGCGCAGCATCCTCGACGCGATGGCCCCGGCCGGGACGCAGATCTCGATCGAACGCGAGGTCTTCCCGCGCCTGGTGGATCACGGCCTCTACGGCTACGAGGCTTCCGGCTACTGGCTCGACATCGGGACGCCGGAGCGCTACATGCAGGCGACCTACGACATCCTCGAGGGGATCGTTCAGACCGAGTTCGGCCAGCTCCTCGCACAAGCCGGCCACACCCTCACGCAGGGCGCCGAGGTGGCCGGTCGGGTGGTCGCCCCCGTGTACGTGGGCGCCCGTTCCACCGTCGCGCGGGGGGCGATCGTCGGCGGGCGGGCCGTGGTGGGGAGCGACGTGACGATCGGCGAGGGTGCCCATATCGAGAGCTCTGTGCTGCTCGACGGGGTCCGCGTCGGCGCCCGCAGCACCGTTAAGGGCGCGATCCTGGGCCCCGGCGTGGCGATCGGAGAGCAATGCCACATCGAGGGCGGCGTGGTGCTCGGCGAGGGGGTCAGCCTGGGGTCGGGCAACGTCCTTGCCGCGGGCGCGCGTATCTTCCCGGGCGTGCACCTACCTGACGGAGCGATCCGATTTTGATCAACCGGACCGAGCTCAGCGCCGAGGCAGTGGCAGCCGTTGACAGGGGCAACCAGGTCCAGGACATCCTCGGCCTGCCCGACCAGCTCCGCGACGCCCTGTGGCGGGTGGAGTCGGCGAACCTCGAGCCGCACGACGCCCCTGGAGGGCTGGTCGTCGCGGGAATGGGGGGCTCGGCCATCGGAGGGATGCTGGCGCGCGCGGCGCTTGGCGACCGCGCCTCGAGGCCGATCGTGCTCGCGCGAAGCTACGAGCTACCGCCCTGGGCGATGCCGGACTCCACCGTGCTGTGCACCAGCTACTCGGGCAACACCGAGGAGACGCTGGCGGTCTACGAGGCCGCCGGAGCCCTCGGCGCGCGCCGCATCGCCTGCACCACGGGCGGGAAGCTCGCCGAGGCTGCGCGGACCGACGGGGTCCCGGTCATCCCCCTGCCCGGGGGCTTTCAACCTCGGGCGGCCGTGGCCTACTCGCTCGTCGTCGCGCTCGAGGTGGCCGGACTCTGCGGCGCCGGCGATCGCCTGCATGCCGAGATCGATGTGGCTGCCGCCCACGCTGAGCACCTCGTCCAGCGCTGGGGTCCCGACGGTCCCGATGACGCTCTCCCCAAGGAGATCGCCCGCGGCCTACAGGGAACGATCGTCCAGATCGCGGGCGCCGGCCTGACCGCGCCGATCGCCTACCGCTGGAAGACCCAGATCAACGAGAACGCGAAGTTGCCCTGCTTTCACCACGAGTTGCCGGAGCTCGATCACAACGAGATCGTCGGCTGGCAGGGGGCCTCCGGGCTCGGCCGCTTCAGCGCCGTGTTCCTGGACGACACGGACCTGCACCCGCGGATCCGTCAGCGCATCGAGCTCACGCGCGGGTTCATCTCGGCCCACGCCGCCGCCACGTTTCGCGTGGAGAGCATCGGCACCTCGGCGACCGAGCGCCTGGTGTCGCTGGTGCTTCTCGGCGACCTGGTCTCGCTGTATCTCGCGGTGCTGGGCGAGGTCGACCCGGGTCCGGTGGAGGTCCTGGACCGGCTGAAGCTGGCGCTCGCCGGCGGCTGAGCCGGAGGAGGCCGGGCGCCCTACTGAGCGGCGGCCAGCAGCTCGATGCCGCGCTTCTCGTACAGCCGGCGGTCGGCGACCGCGAGCAGGTCCTCGAAGCTCTCGCCGTCAACCGGGAAGGCAGCTGCACCGACCGTCAGCCCCCAGTAGGCCTGGAAGCCCAGGTCCTCGCGGGCGGCCTGCAGGTGGTCGCAGATCCGCTCGATCACGGTGCCGACGTCCTGCGCTGACTGCTCGGGCAGCAGGAGCGCGAACTCGTCGCCGCCCAGGCGGCCGACGACGTCATGGGCCCGAGCGGACTCGCCGAGGACGGTGGCCACCGCGCGCAGCAGCTGATCGCCGGCCAGGTGGCCCTCGGAGTCGTTGACGCTCTTCAGCCCGCGCACGTCGGCGTAGGCGAGGACGAACGGGCGGCCGTAGCGGCGGGAGCGAGCGAGCTCACGGTCGACCTCCTGGGCGAACCCGCGGCGGTTCAGCGCGCCGGTCAGCGGGTCGGTCAGAGCCGCGGTCTCGACCTCGGCCATCCTGCCGGCCTGGCGCACCTCGCGCCGGCGGAAGAACAGCGCGGCGCCGAGGCCGAGCAGAGCGAGGCCGATCGAGACGCCCAGGGCCAGCCAGACCGCGGCCGGGACGAACTTGACCAGGCGCGTGATCGGCCCGGACAAGAACGCGCTCGTGAAGCTGCCGCCGCTCGTGGCGTGGTGTGAGGAGGGCTTGTGCCGGATGCTGCTCGTCGCGTGCGAGCTGGTCGTCGCGCTATGGCTCGAAGCCGGGGTGGTGGCGCCCGAGGCCGCGCTCGCGCCCAGCGTCGTCAGCGAGCCGGCGAGGCCCCGACTGATGCTCGGCGCTGGAGGCGTCACGTGGTGGCGAGCCGGAGTCGCCCGACGGTGGCGAGCGGGGTGGTGCTTGGGCGCCGGCTTGGAAGGCGGGGTGACCGGAGGGGTCGGAGCCACGACGGCCGGCGTCGGAGGTGCGGGCGCCGGAGCGGGGGCCGGCGTCGGGGTGGGCGACTGGCCCGAGCCCTGGCCGCTGTCTCCGGGGTGGCGCGGCGAATGCTGGCGGTCGCGGGGCCCGGGCACGCGCTTCTTACCCGGATCGCCGGTGGGGCCCTGCGGGCTGGTCTGCGGCCCGGAGGTGCCGTCGCCCTGGCCGCTCGAGCCCGGGGACTGGCTGCCCTGGCCGTTGCCGTTGCCGTTGCCGTCGCCCTGGCCCTGGCCCTGGCCCTGGCCCTGGCCCTGGTCGTGGCCGTGATGGTGGTGGCGACCGTCGCCGGTCGGCCCCTGGCCGTTGCCCTGGCCGTTGCCGTTGCCCTGGCCGTTGCCGTTGCCCTGGCCGTTGCCGTTGCCCTGCGGTCCCTGGCCGTGGTCGCCCGGACCCGGCGAGCCCTGGCCCTGTGGGCCCTGGGCCTGTCCGGCGCCCTGGCCGTTGCCATCGCCGCCGCCGTTGCCATTGCCGCTGCCGTTGCCCTTGCCCTGGCCCTGAGAGCCCTGAGAGCCCTGGCCCTGGCCACCAGGACCCTGGCCCTGCGGGCCGCCCTGGCCGTGATGCGAGTGCTGGTCGCCGTTTCCGTTGCCGTGACCCTGGCCGCTCCCACCGCCGCCGGGGCCATCGGCCTTCATGACGCGCAGGTAGGAGAGGAGCGGGCCGTTCGCGACGGCCGGGACTATCGCCTGGCGCGCGGTATGGCCCGAGGCGCCGGTGACGGCCACCACCGTGCCGGCGGCGCCGATGGTGATCGCGGTCAGCGTGCGGGCGCCGATGCGCCTGGTGCGCTGAAAATAGCTTGGACGACAACTACGAGGCAACCGGATCTCCCGACTCTAGATCCCTACTCACGCGGAGTATCGGCGGGAACTGGAGCGGACATGAGCGTTTTTCGACGAGTGTTCGAGCGGGGTGTCCCCACGCCGCCGGCAAACCTTGACAAGGTCGTGGTAATGTTGGCTCGGAGATGGACGGCCTGACGATCAACGAGGCGGCCCAGACCACAGGCTGGTCGCCGCGAATGCTCCGATATGTGGAGCAAACCGGGCTGATCGCCACGCAGCGATCCGCGTCGGGCTACCGGCTCTACGGACCGGAGCAGCTGCAGCGCCTGCGCACCCTCAAGGAGCTGCTGGCGCGGTTCGATCTCGGCCTGTCTGATGTGGCCTTCGCGGCGCGCCTGTCCGCCAGCGAGGAGCTGCGAAGCGCCGTTCAGGGCTGGCTCGAGGAGCAGCCGCGGCGCCCCGACGACGTCGCGGCCGACGACTGGCTGCGCTTCGAGCAGGAAAAGCACCAGCGCCTGCTGGCATCGGCCTAGAAACCCCACAGAGGAAAAGAGAGCTTCGTGAGCACCACCGCCGCCAAGACGGACTTCAAAGTCGCCGACCTGTCCCTGGCCGAGTTCGGCCGCCGCGAGATCCGGCTCGCCGAGCATGAGATGCCGGGCCTGATGGCGACGCGGGCCGAGTATGCCGACAGCCAGCCGCTGCGCGGGGCCCGGATCACGGGCTCGCTGCACATGACCGTCCAGACGGCGGTGCTGATCGAGACGCTGGTCGCGCTAGGCGCCGAGGTGCGGTGGGCGTCCTGCAACATCTTCTCCACCCAGGACCACGCGGCCGCCGCGATCGTCGTCGGCGCGGAAGGGACTCCCGAAGACCCCCGCGGGGTGCCCGTCTACGCCTGGAAGGGCGAGACGCTCGAGGAGTACTGGTGGTGCACCGAGCAGGCGCTCACCTGGCCGGACGGCGAGGGCCCGAACATGATCCTCGACGACGGTGGGGACGCCACGCTGCTCGTGCACAAGGGCGTCGAGTTCGAGAAGGCAGGTGCCGTACCGGATCCCGCCACCGCCGACAACGAGGAGTTCCGCATCATCCTCGAGCTCCTGCAGCGTTCGCTGGGGGAGGACCCGCAGCGGTTCACCAAGGCGGCTCAGAACATCAAGGGTGTGACGGAGGAGACCACGACCGGCGTGCATCGGCTGTATCAGTTCGCCGAGCGGGGCGAGCTCCTGTTCCCGGCCATCAACGTCAACGACGCGGTCACCAAGTCGAAGTTCGACAACAAGTACGGTTGCCGGCACTCCCTGATCGACGGCATCAACCGAGCGACCGACGTGCTGATCGGCGGAAAGGTGGCGGTGGTCTGCGGCTACGGCGACGTGGGCAAGGGGTGCGCTGAGTCTCTGAGCGGTCAGGGGGCGCGGGTGATCGTCACCGAGATCGATCCGATCTGCGCTCTGCAGGCGGCGATGGACGGCTATCAGGTGGCCACGCTGGACGACGTGGTCGACAGCGCGGACATCTTCGTGACGGCCACGGGGAACCGTGACGTGATCACCGCCCAGCACATGGCCCGGATGAAGCACCAGGCGATCGTGGGCAACATCGGCCACTTCGACAACGAGATCGACATGGCCGGCCTGGCGCGCGCCGCCGGGATCACGCGGATCAACATCAAGCCCCAGGTCGACGAGTGGCGCTTCGAGGACGGCCATTCGGTGATCGTGCTCTCCGAGGGCCGGCTGCTGAATCTCGGCAACGCCACCGGTCATCCGAGCTTCGTGATGTCGAACTCGTTCACCAATCAGGTGATCGCCCAGATCGAGCTCTACGCCCACACCGAGCGCTACGACACCGACGTCTACACGCTGCCCAAGCACCTGGACGAGAAGGTGGCTCGGCTGCACCTCGACGCCCTGGGCGCCAAGCTCACCCAGCTCTCTGACGCTCAGGCCGCGTATCTGGGCGTCCCGGTCGAGGGCCCGTACAAGCCCGACCACTACCGCTATTAGCGGGGAGGCATACAACTCGGGGCTGCGGCGCGATACGGTCGGGGGCGCGAAATGGCCACGACCGAGCTGCCGCCTCACGACATCGCCGATCTCGACCTCGCCGCAGAGGGGGCGGCGAGGGTCGCGTGGGCACGCGAGCAGATGCCGGTCCTGGCCGCGGTGCGCGAGCGCTTCGAGCGCGAGCGACCGCTGGCCGGCATACGGATCGCCGCCTGCCTGCACGTGACGGCTGAGACCGCCAACCTGATGCTCGCGCTGCTGGCGGGCGGCGCCCGGCCGGCGCTGTGCTCCGCCAATCCGCTGTCGACCCAGGACGACGTGGCGGCCACGCTGGTGCGCGATCACGGCCTCGAAGTCAGGGCCCAGCGAGGCGAGGACCTGAAGGCGTACGCCGCGCACGTGCGCGCGCTGCTCGACGGCAGGCCCGAGATCACGATCGACGACGGCGCCGATCTGATGATCACCGCCCACGAGCTCGCGGGCGAGGCGCTCGAGTCAGTGTTCGGCGGCGTCGAGGAGACGACCACCGGGCTCGTGCGGCTGCGAAGGCTCCAGGACCGCGGAGCGCTGCACAAGCCCGTGATCGCCGCCAACGAGGCGCGAACCGAGCGCGCGCTGAACGATCGCCACGGCACCGGGCAGTCGGCGCTCGACGGCATCGTCCGCGCCAGCAACGTCCTCCTGGCCGGACACACGATCGTCGTGCTCGGCTACGGGTGGGCCGGACAGGGGATCGCGGAGCGCGCCCGCGGCGCCGGCGCTGCCGTGATCGTCTGCGAGGTCGATCCGCTCCGCGCGCTCGAGGCCCGGATGGGGGGCTACGAGGTCATGACCGCCGCCCAGGCCGCCGAGCGGGGGGACATCTTCATCACCGTGACCGGCTCGCGGCGCGTCCTGCGTGGCGAGCACTTCGAGCGCATGAAGGACGGTGCGCTCCTGGCCAACGCCGGCCACTTCGACGTCGAGCTCGATCTCGAGGAGCTGAAGACTCTCGCGGCCGGTGAGGTGCGCAGGGTGCGGCCGTTGGTCGAGCAGTACAAGCTGGGGAACGGTCGGCGGCTGAACCTGCTGGCCGGCGGCCGGGTGGTGAACCTGGCGGCCGCGGAAGGACATCCGGCCGCGGTCATGGACGTGTCGTTCGCCCTTCAGGCGCTGTGCGTGGAGGAGCTCGTGCGCCGGAGGGGCGAGCTTCCGCCAGGGGTGATCGAGGTCCCACGCGCGATCGACGCCGAGGTCGGACGGCTTAAGCTCGACGCCCTGGGTGTGCAGATCGACGAGCCGACGGCCGAGCAGGCCGACTACCGGGAGTCGTGGACATGAACACGGTGGCGGGCATCGACCTCGGCGGGACCAAGATCGAGGCCGCGGTGTTCGACCGCCGCTATGAGGTGCTGGCCAGCGCGCGGCATCCGACCCCGCTCGAGGGAGGCCCGGCGGCAGTGGCCCAGGCGATGGTGGCCGCGGTGCGCCAGGCGTGCGACGACGCCAAGCTCGACCCGGCGGCACTGGCCGCGGTGGGAGTGGGCTCTCCGGGAGTCGTCGACACCGCCACCGGCGTCGTCTCCGAGGCCCGCAACATCCCCGGCTGGGAGGGCAGCTTCGATCTCGCGGCGGCGATCGGGCACGAGCTGGGGATACCGGTCACCATCGGCAACGACGTGTCGGTGGCCACCGCGGCGGAGTTCGAGCTGGGCGCTGGTCGCGACTACCAGTCGCTGCTCGGCGTGTTCTGGGGCACCGGGGTCGGTGGCGGCGTGATCCTCGGGGGGCGCGCCTGGCACGGCCGCGGCGCCGCGGGGGAGATCGGGCACACGGTGGTGAAGCTCGGGGGTCGCCACTGCCCATGCGGGCGGCGGGGTTGTCTCGAGGCCTACGCCGGGCGAGGCGCGATGGAAGCGCGGGCTCGCAAGCTGCAGGCCGACGGCCGGCACACGGACCTGTTCAAGATCATGGAGAGGCACGGCCGTGCCCGGCTGACCAGTGCCATCTGGGCCCGGGCTCTCGAGCAGGAGGACGATCTCGCCACGGAGCTGATCGACGAGGCGGTCGAGGCCCTGGGCGCCGGGATCGCCTCGGCGGTCAACCTCCTCGACGTGGAGGCGGTGATCATCGGCGGGGGCCTGGGCGTGCGATTCGGCGAGCCCATGGTCCGCCGGATCGAGACCGCAATGGCGCCTCACATCTTCAACGACTCCCGCCCGCCCGAGGTCCAGGTGGCCGGCCTGGGTGATCTCGGAGGCGCGATCGGAGCTGCGCTGCTTGCCCGGAACGCCGCCAAGTAGCTCCCCGGCGGATCGGTGGACCGCCCGGAGGGCGACCCACCGGTCCTCCGCCTAGGCGTAGACGTTGACCCGAGAGCTGGACGCAGCAGCCTTGCCGCTGTCGTCGCTGTCGCCGTCGTGATCGGGCGCTCCCGGCACCTCAGCGGATTCCGGCTTGGCCGGGCTCCTGAGGGGCGAGAAGGCGGTTTGAGGGCTCACAGCCCCGATGGCATGAATGCTCATGCGGGCTCCTTCCTTGGTTGCCTGCTTTCAGTCATCGGCGCGCGGAGACCGAGCCGGCAGAGTTGTGGGCCGACTCTCACCCCATTCCGACGCGGGTCTTACGCGGCGCGGCCGCTCAGACCAGCTCGAAGCGCTCGGCGCGCTGGGCCTCGCGCTCGGACTCGCCGAGCATGCGCACGAACAGGTAGACGAGCGCGATCCCCATCACGATCGACTGCTCGAGCGCCATCACCACGCCCGCCATCGACTGGTCGAAGTGGGGGCTGAGCCCCCAGTAGGAGGGCTTGTGGGTGTAGAAGGAGTAGATCGAGCTGGGGGCGAACGCGAGCACCACGCCGAGCAGTCCGACGAACAGCTTCGCGCTCACCATGTAGGCGATCGGGCCCATCCCGCCCAGCCGCATGCGGCTGCGGATCGGCGAGAGCACGTGCCACCAGTACAGGGTGCCGGCGGCCGCGAAGCACAGATGCTCGAGCACGTGGACGAGCGCGCTGCCCTGGGCGCTGTCGTAGAGAGCGGGCAGGTGCCAGAGCCACAGCAGGCCGCCATAGGTGATGACCGCAAACGCCGGGTGGGCGAAGGGCCCGGCGCGGCGCTCCAGGGCATGCACCCGCCGCGTCACCGGACGCAGCAGTCCCTTGGTCAGGCCGAGGATCATGAGGATCGGGGCGATGTCCAGCAGGAGCATGTGCTGGACCATGTGCATGACCATCAGCTGATCGCCGAGCGAGTCCAGGGGAGAGACCAGCGTCGCAAGCACGACGAGCAGTCCACCGAAAAACAGCGCCAAGCGTCCGTAGCCCGGCGGATGGGGTGATCCGGGCAGGCGCGCGCGGCGCCAGGCCCAGCCGTAGGCGATGGCCAGCGCGGCCACGCCGACGAGGACGGCGGGCTCGAAAGACCAGGAAACAACCGGACTCATCTGCGGGATTGTCCCAGTCGACAAACGCCGAGGTGAGGATTAGTCTGAGAGCACTCCCATTCCACTTCCAATCAGGAGGTCGGCCGAATGCGCATCGAGGTCAAGGGCCGCAACCTGTCAGTTTCCGAGGACCTGAGAGAGCATGTGGAGAAGCGCTTTCAGAAGGTCGCCAAGCAGGTCTCGGAACTGGCCGAGCTCGAAGTGGAGCTCTACGAGGAGCGAAACCCCGCGATCGCCGATTCGCAGGTAGCTGAGGCAACTCTGCACCTGAAGGGAGTGACGCTGCGGGCGCATGACAGCTCGCCCGACATCGCGCACTCGATCAACCTCTGCGCCGACGAATTGGCCGTCCAGGTCAAGCGTCACCGCGACAAGCGGCGTAAGCGGCGCGAGTCCCGAGCGGCGGCTCTGCCGCCCGTGGAAGCACCAGTGGCAGAGCCCACTTAATGGCCGTCGGGGGCCCGATTTTCGCCGACCCCCCGATGCTACGCTAGCCCTCTATGTCCTTCCTGGACCGCGCGCTTCGCATGGGCGAGGCGAAGAAGTTCAAGTCCTACGAGCAGCGCGTCAGCCGGATCGGGAACTTCGAGCCGGAGCTCGAACACGACACCGACGCCGAGCTCCGCGAGGCTGCCGACGCCCTGCGCGAGCGGGCGCGTGACGGAGAGAGCCTCGACGAGCTGCTCTACGAGTGCTTCGCGCTGGTGCGCGAGGCCGGCAAGCGCACGATGGGCATGCGCCACTTCGACGTACAGCTGATCGGCGGCATGGTCCTGCACGATGGCGCGATCGCCGAGATGAAGACCGGCGAGGGAAAGACGCTCACGGCCACGCTGGCCGTGGTCCTGAACTCGCTGGCCGGGCGGGGCGTGCACGTGGTCACGGTCAACGACTACCTCGCCCGCCGCGACGCGATGTGGATGAAGCCGATCTACGACCTGCTCGGCGTGTCGGTCGGGGTACTGCAGAACATGCAGCCCTATGAGGAGAAGCGCGCCGCCTACGCCTGTGACGTGACGTACGGCACGAACTCAGAGTTCGGCTTCGACTACCTGCGCGACAACATGGCCCACTCGCTCGAGGAGAAGGTCCAGCACGGCGGCCGCTCGAAGCCCGAGGGCGGCAAGTCGATGTACCACTCCTTCGCGATCGTCGACGAGGTCGACAACATCCTGATCGACGAGGCGCGCACGCCGCTGATCATCTCGGGGGCACCCGAGCAGGCGGCGGAGCTCTACGCCCAGTTCGCGCGGCTGGCGCCCCAGATGACTCCGGGCAAGACGCCCGAGGGCATGGACCCGCGCACGAAGAAGGAGTTCGTGGCCGACTTCGACTTCGAGTTCGACGAGAAGCACAAGACCGTCTCGATCACAGAACAGGGGGTCGCGAAGGCCGAGCGCTTCCTCAAGATCGACCACCTCTACCGGGCCGAGAACGGCCACCTGGTGAATCACCTGATCCAGTCGCTGAAGGCCGAGTCGCTCTACAAGCGCGATGTCGACTACGCGGTGATCGATGGCGAGGTGAAGATCATCGACGAGTTCACCGGGCGCATCCTCGAGGGCCGGCGCTGGTCGGAGGGGCTGCACCAGGCTGTGGAGGCGAAGGAGGGCGTGCGGGTTCAGGAGGAGAACCAGACCCTGGCGACGATCACGCTGCAGAACTACTTCCGCATGTACGACAAGCTGGCGGGAATGACCGGAACGGCGCTCACGGAGGCCACCGAGTTCATGAAGATCTACAACCTGCCGGTCGTGCAGGTCCCGACGAACCAGCCGATGGTCCGCTTCGATCGCAACGACCAGGTCTACAAGACCAAGGACGGCAAGTGGAGCGCGGTCGTCCGGGAGATCGACGAGCGCCATCACAAGGGCCAGCCGGTGCTCGTGGGCACGATCTCGGTCGAGGTGTCGGAGCTCCTGTCCGAGCAGCTGAGGCTCAGGGGCATCAAGCACACGGTGCTGAACGCCAAGCCTGAGCACGCCGAGCGCGAAGGCGAGACGATCGCGGAAGCCGGCGCCCCGGGGGCGGTCACGATCGCCACGAACATGGCCGGGCGGGGCGTCGACATCAAGCTCGGCGGTAACCCCGAGCACCTGACCCAGCTCCAGCTGGCCAAGCTCGGCCTGCAGCCCGGGATGCCCGATTACGACGAGCACTTCGCCAAGGCCCTGCCCGAGATCTCGAACCGCGTCGAAGCGCAGCGCGACCAGGTGCTGGAGGCCGGCGGGCTGTTCATCCTCGGCACCGAGCGCCATGAGTCCCGGCGCATCGACAACCAGCTACGGGGCCGCTCCGGCCGCCAGGGCGACCCCGGCGAGTCGCGCTTCTTCCTCTCCGCCCAGGACGATCTCGTGCGCCTGTTCGCGGGCGAGCGCATCTACAAGATCCTCGATCGCCTGGGGAGCGTCGACGAGGAGGGCAACGAGGAGCCGATCGAGGCGAAGATGCTCTCCAAGCAGATCGAGAAGGCCCAGCGCAAGGTCGAGGAGCAGAACTTCCTGATCCGCAAGCACACGCTGGAGTACGACGACGTGCTCAACCAGCAGCGCGAGGTCATCTACACCTACCGCGACGAGATCCTCGAGGGCCGCGACATGAGTGGCCCGGCGCGCGAGGAGTTCGCGAGCCTGATCGAGCGGTTGGTCGAGGAGTACACGGCGGGCGACTTCGTCGAGGACTGGGACGTGCCGGGGCTCCTGCGGCGCGTGCAGGAGATCTTCACCCCGAGCGACGAGCTGCTGTCGATCGACCCGCATCGGATCGATCGCGAGGAGCTGACGCAGCAGCTCCAGGAGGAGGCGCTCGGCCAGTACGACAACCGCGAGGCCCAGCTCGGCCCCGAGCTGATGCGAGCGCTCGAGCGCTTCCTGCTCCTGCACATCATCGACCAGCGCTGGCAGGAGCACCTCTATGACATGGACTACCTGCGCGAGGGCATCCACCTCCGCGGGGCCGCCCAGATGGAGCCGCTGGTGGCCTACAAGAACGAGGCCTTCGAGCTCTTCAAGGACCTCATGAACACGATCTGGGACGACTTCGCGCGGCAGATCTTCCACGTCGAGGTGGTGGTCGAGGGCGCGCCCGACGGGACCCCACCGCCGATGCCCCAGAGGCGTCCCAGCTCGGCCGCGAGCTCGAGCACCGGCAACCGGAACGTCACCTACTCGGGTGGCGCCGGGAGCCAGCCGAGCGCGCTGGCGATGGCCGCGGCCGGCTCACCCGAGGCCGCCGCGCTCGCGCAGGAGGCCGCGCAGGACCCTGCGATCGAGCAGCGGCGCGTGACCGAGGACCAGCAGATCGGGCGTAACGACCCGTGCTGGTGCGGCTCGGGCAAGAAGTACAAGAAATGTCATGGCGCGTAGCCGTTAGCCCTGCTTCAGGTGGCGGATGCGGGTCGGCACGATCGTGAACTTGACCCGCTGCTCTCCCGGCTGGCGGTAGGGGTACTCGTCCTGGTCGATGTACTTCTTGGCCAGCGCGTTGATGTGATCGTCGGCGTCCTCCGTGGAGGCGGTGGCCTGGCCACGGATCTCCACGAAGTGGTAGGGGTTGCCTGACTCGAAGACGAGCACGGTCACGCGCGGGTCACGCTGGAGGTTCGTCGGCCACAGGCGGCCGAGCGCGCTGTTGACGGCCACGTGGCCGTTCTCGGCGCTGATCCACACGATCGTGTCGTGGATCGAGCCGTCGCTGTTCACGGTGGACACGACGGCGTAGTTGGGCTCCTCGAGGAGCTTGCGGACTTCGGGATCGTTCAGGGTTGCCATGCCAGGCTTATTACCCATGCGCTTGCGATCATCACCGGGATGACGCACGTCGCGATCGTGGGAGGGGGAGTGGCCGGGCTATCCACCGCCTACTTCCTACGCCGAGCCGGCGAAGAGGTGACCGTGTTCGAGGCCCACCGAGTGGGCAGCGGCGCCTCGCACGGGAACGCCGGCTGGCTGTGCCCGGCCCAAGCGGGACCGCTGGCCGAGCCGGGTCTCGCCGCGCACGGCCTGCGCCACCTCGCAAGCCCGGACTCGCCGCTGTACTTCGCGCCGCGGCACGTGCCGCGCATGCTCCCGTGGCTGCTGCGTTTCGCCAGGCACTGCAACGGGCGCGACTACCGCCGCGGCGTGGAGGCGCTCGCGCGGCTCGGCCGGCGAACGTTCGAGCTCTTCGAGGCGATGGAGGACGATGGCGTGGAGCTGGAGCTGCATCGCCGTGGCCTGCTCCTGGCCGCCGAGGAGCCTGGCCTGCTGAAGGGCTTCCTGGAAGGCCTCGCCCCGATGCGCGAGCTGGGCTACGAGATCCCGCGGACGGTGCTCGACGGCCCCGGGACGCGCGAGCTCGAGCCGCAGCTCTCGGAGGACGTCCGCGCGGGCGCACTCCTCACCCAGCACTGGCATGTCCAGCCCGCGACGCTGATGAGCGGCCTGGCGGCTCGGCTTCGGGAGCTCGGCGTGCGGATCGAGGAAGGCGTGGACGTGCACGAGCTCGACGGCACCGACTGTC
Source organism: Solirubrobacteraceae bacterium (assembly GCA_035295205.1). Classification (GTDB taxonomy): domain Bacteria; phylum Actinomycetota; class Thermoleophilia; order Solirubrobacterales; family Solirubrobacteraceae; genus Palsa-465. The sequence continues at coordinate 19,473 of DATGJM010000095.1, forward strand.
GCCGGCCACGGCTGCGCACGAGCGGGGGCGACCACGAGGCGGATGTCGTGGTGGTGGCGGCCGGGGCCTGGTCGGCGCGGCTCACGCGGCGCCTCGGCTTCCGCCTCGCGCTCCAGGCCGGAAAGGGCTACAGCTTCGAAGTGGCCGCCGAGCCCCCGCTGCGGCAGGCGCTCGAGCTGGTGGACGCGCACCTCGGCCTCAGCCAGTTCGCCACCCGCCTGCGCGTCGCGGGCACGATGGAGTTCAGCGGCGTGAACCTGCGCCTCGACGAGCGCCGGATCGGAGCCATGATCCGGGGCGTGGCCCGTGCGCTCCCGGGCCTGCCGCTGCACCGGGTCGAGCATCGCTGGGTGGGGATGCGACCACTCGTGCCCGACGGCCTGCCAGTGGTCGATCGCGTGCCCGGACACGAGCGGATCTTCGTTGCCACCGCCTACTCGATGCTCGGCATGACGCTGGGGGCGCCGGCAGCCGAGGCGCTCGCCGGCTTCATCCGCACGGGCCGGAGGCCGGCCGAGCTCGAGCCGTTCCGGGCCGACCGCTTCGCCTGAACGGAGGACCACCGGCGCGCGGTCTTGCCGGCGCGTCATCGCGGCGCTGCTAGTGTGGCCGCCCATGTCCACCGGTACCTCAGAGCCGCTCTCCCAGCGCCTCGCGTCAATCCGCGAGCAGCTCACGCTGCTTGCGGACTATCTTTGACCCCGCTGGCCTGAGCGAGCGCGTCGGCGCGCTCGAAGCCGAGATGGGCGAGGGGGGCTTCTGGGACGACCAGGAGCGCGCGGCGAGGGTCAGCGCCGAGCACGCGCGCGCCAACCGGAAGCTGCAGGTATTCAGGGATCTCGAAAGCGACGTCGACGACCTCGAGCCGCTGGCCGAGCTCGTCGCCGAGGATCCCGAGCTCGAGGGCGAGCTCGAAGAGCAGATCCGAAACGTGCAGCAGCGCCTCGAGGCCCTCGAGGAGGAGCGCCTCTTCTCCGGACGCTACGACTCCGGCGACGCGCTCGTGACCGTGAACGCGGGCGCGGGCGGCACCGACGCGCAGGACTGGGCGGAGATGGTCCTGCGGATGGAGATGCGCTGGGCCGAGAAGCGCGGCTTCCAGGTCGAGCTGCTGGAGGCCTCCCCCGGGGAGGAGGCGGGGATCAAGTCGGCGACCTTCATGGTCAAGGGCGAGAACGCCTACGGCCTGTACGGCAGCGAGAAGGGCGTGCACCGGCTGGTGCGCCTCTCGCCGTTCGACGCCGCGCACCGCCGGCAGACGAGCTTCGCCGGCGTCGAGGTCTCGCCCGTGGTCGACGACATCGGGGAGGTCGCGATCGACGAGGACGACCTGCAGATCGACACCTACCGCGCGAGCGGCGCGGGCGGCCAGCACGTCAACAAGACCGACTCGGCGGTGCGCATCACGCACCGCCCGACCGGCATCGTCGTGCAGTGCCAGAACGAGCGCTCGCAGTCCTCGAACAAAGCCGAGGCGATGACGATGCTGCGCTCGAAGCTGCTCGAGCTCGAGGAGCGCAAGCGGCGCGAGGAGATCGCGCGGGAGAAGGGGGAGGCCCAGGACGTGAACTTCGGCTCGCAGATCCGCTCCTACGTGCTGCATCCCTACACGATGGTCAAGGACCACCGCACAGACTTCGAGATGGGCGATACCAACCGCGTGCTCGACGGCGATCTGGACGGGTTCGTCCGTGCCTACCTCGAGAAGGCGGCCAAATGACGGATTTGGCCGAGAGGCCTGGCGAGACGGGCGTCGACGGCAGCCGCTGGCAACGCAGTGAGC
>DATGJM010000096.1:0-10883 GCA_035295205.1 Solirubrobacteraceae bacterium
GAGTCCTGGAACGAACTTTGTCAGCTCGCCGAGGAGATCGGTCCGCGCTACGGACCGCTCGTCCTGTTCGCCGCGGCCACCGGCCTGCGCCCCGGCGAATGGCTCGCACTCGAGCACCGAGACATCGACCGCGACCAGCGCGTCCTCTACGTCCGCCGAGCATTCCGCAACGGGCGACTCAAAACGCCCAAGACCACCGGCAGCATCCGCGCCGTCCCACTACAGCAGATCGCGCTCCAGGCACTCGACCAGATCCGACCCAAGCCAGACTCCCCCCTCGTGTTCCCAGCACCCCGCGGCGGGCACCTCGACCTGCACAACTTCCGTAACCGCGACTGGAAGCCCGCCCAGCGCGCGCTCGGGATCGACCCAATCCGCCGCGTCTACGATCTCAGACACACCTTCGCCACCTTCGCGCTCCGAGCCGGCATCACAACCTTCGACCTCTCCCGCTACATGGGCGCCAGCCTGACCATGATCGACCGCCACTACGGCCACCTCGCCAAAGACGGCCGCCAGCACGCGATCGACCTCCTCGACAAGAGCGCCAACGTCCACGCCGTGGACGCTCGGTGGACACTCAAGAAGGGGTCACGCACTCACCGAGCGCCCGAAAACAACCCCTAAGCAGGCACTACGTCAGAGCCCTCTGACGGACTCGAACCGTCGACCCCTTCCTTACCATGGAAGTGCTCTACCAGCTGAGCTAAGAGGGCGCTGGCGCCAGCGTAGCGCGTAGCGGACCGGCGCGGGGCCTCAGTAGGAGCCCTGCAACAGGGACATCATCGTGCCCGCGCTCCCGGGTCCGATTGGGTTCCCGCTGGCGTCGCAGAACCCGATCTCCAGGTGCGGGCCGGTGGAGATGCCGACGATGCCTGGGCCGATGCTGCTGATGACCGAGCCGGCCGATACGTGGGTGCCGATCGCCAGCTGGTAGAGGGGGCCGGCGTGGCCGTAGTAGACGTAGCTGTAGCCGCCAACCGGGCTGTCGCAGTGGAGGATCGGTGCCCACGGGCCGAACCCGCCGATGCCGTGGCCGACGATCGTGCCCGAGCACACGGCGTACTCGGGGGTGTCGCCCGGCGCCGAGATGTCGACCCCGTCGTCCGGTGACCAGGAGCCGGGGCCGACCGCCGAGCCGCGCGGCAACGGGAACACGAAGCCGCCGCTGCTCGCCACCGGAGCCGGCGCCGGCGCTCCTCCGGGCGTGTTGTCGGACGACGCCGCTGGAGAGTTCTGGGCGGCGAGCTGAGCCGCGCGGGCAGCAGCTTCCTGGCGTTGGATCGCCAGGAGATTCGAGAGCTGACTGCGCAGCGAGGCGACACGTCCCCGAACGCCGGCCAGCTGGCCGGCCTTGGCGTCACGGACGTGGATGGCGGCGATCTCCTCGTTGACGACGGCGATCTTTCGCTCGTCGAGCGCGGTCCGCTCGTTCAATACGCGCTGGGTCAGGTTCTGCTGGCGGACCTCGAGCGCGCCGAGGCGGATCGCCTGCTCGGTGACCGCTGCCTTCGCGGCGCGAACCGCCCGCACGACATGGGTGTCCTGCTTGCTGATCCGCTGCTGGAAGGAGATGCGGTCGAGCAGATCCTGGAATCCGGTCGAGTCGAGCACGACGGTGACTAGGTCGGGCTTGTCGCTCTCATACGTGCTGACCAGCTGGCGCTGGAGCACGGACTCGTCATAGGCGGCCGCTGCTTCGAGCTGCAGCAGGCGCGTGCGCGCGGCCTCGAGCTCGCTCTGGAGCTGGAGGAGCCTGGCCTTATCTGCGTCCAGCCGGCTCTGGATGACGGAGATCTGAGCCTCCAGCTGGGAGACGCTTCCCTGGAGGAAGCCAACCCGGCCATTGGCGGCTTTCAACTGGCCCGTGAGCCCCGAGATCTGGCCCTGGCCGGCGCTGATCTGGTTCTGGAGCTGACCGATGCTGGCCGCCCGAGCAGGGGTCGAGCGCGACCCGAGCGCTCCGAGCGCAAGGATCACCGCGAGTGCGGTCAGGACGGCAACTGCCGCACGCGTGTATGGCCTGGGGGCTCTTTTCATCGGTCCTTGGCGCAACCCTCAGTCCTTCGAAGGCCGCGCTAAAGCCAACCCGTGTTCGGGTGTGTCGGAGCGACGTCACCGTAACACGCCCGGCGGCGTCGGTGTCGTCAGCCTCGCGTTCTGCAACAAAAGCTGCAGTTGCAGGACCAAACCTCTGAGCTGCGACGCCCGAGTGTGTCGGCGACCGGGTGCAGGCGTCGGGGCCCGGCCTCAGCCCCGTGACACGGGCGCCACGTGCAGCTCACGCGGCGCGCCTTCCGCCTTCAGGCGGCGAGAGCGGCCGGTGCTCAGGTCCTCCGCCGCGAGGCGCTCGAGAACCGTGTCCGACACCAGCAGTTCCCCGGCCTTGGCGGCCTGCACCACCCGGGCGGCGATGTTCACGTCGACGCCGAGGTAGTCGCCACCGAGCTTGCGGGGGCGGCCCCAGTGCACGCCCGCCCGCATCCGCGGCCGATAGCCGTCGAGCTCGATCTCCGCGATCGCGGCCTGGGCGTCGAGCGCGGCCTCGACGGCGGCCTGTGCGCTCAGGAATGTGGCCATCAACCCGTCGCCGAGGCGTTTGACAATCCGGCCCTGGTGGGCGAGCACCGCCCCCTCGGTGGCGGCGCCGACTGCTCGCAGGAGCTCGAGCGCCGCCGCATCACCGGCCTTCAGCGCCCAGGAGGAGAAGCCCGCGAGATCGGTGAACAGGATCGCCAGCTCGAGCTCGCCTCGGCCCCGCCCCGCGGCCTCCGAGAGCGATTGCCAGAGCTGAAGGCCGGCGAGACCAAGCTCCTTGACGACGCTCTCCTCCGCGCGCCACGTGGTCACGCCGCGGGCGATGACCTCCACGGGGGCCTGGCCCGCGGTCGACAGAGGATCCCCGAAACGGGCGTCACCCGGAAGGCGCCGGCGCAGCCGGCGAACGACGTCGACCCACCGGGGAGCCGTGTCGATGCGTGCAGCCAGCGCTCGGAGGTTCGCCAGCCGCCGCTCCCGCTCGGCCGGGTCGGCCTGGGGTGATGATGCGGCGTCGCTGCCGTCCGGCTGCCACCGGGCAGGCTCGCGCAGCGCCTCGTTGCCGTTCCGCGCCATGCCGGCCGAGGATAGTGAGCGGCAGGTGCCACGGCACCACGCGGATAGACCGGGATGCCAGTGCGACTTGACGCCGCCCGCTGGATTAGCTTGTCCGGCGACCCCTCACTGGAGGGACACCGCAGAAGGAGGCATTCGCTGTGAGCAAGGGCTTCTTCGCTTCGCTGTTCGACACCTCGTTCAGCTCACTGATCACCACCCGCGTGATCAAGGTCATCTACGTGCTGACGCTGGTGGTGATCGGCCTGATCGCGCTGGCGTTCGTGCTCGCCGCGTTTGCGCGCAGCGCCGGCGCCGGGGTGTTGACGCTGTTCATCCTGGCGCCGCTCGTGTCGCTCGTCTACATCATCTACGCGCGCGTGTTCCTCGAGCTGTTCATCGCGATCCACCGGCTCGTGGAATACAACGGCGAGCTGGTCGCGCTCACCCGCCAGCAGATGGGCCTGCCAGCCGTAGCGCCCGCGTCCGTCGCTCCGACGGCCCCGGCTGCTGCGGCGACCACCTCAAGCGCAGCACCTGCGGCCCACCCCGCGCCTCCGGCGCCGCCCGGGGCCGCCGAGCCCCCGACGCGGTCGTTCGCGCCGCCACCGCCGCCACCGCCGCCACCACCCCCGGCGCCGGCGTCAGGGAGCACTGAGGCGACGCTGCCCCCGCGAGCGCCCGACGCGCCGGAGCCGCCTGCCGAGCCCGAGGCCTGAAGACACGAACGGCGCGCGGGCTCTGGCTCAAGCGCGCCGGGAAGTGGCGGGACCAGGATTCGAACCTGGGAAGGCAGTGCCATGTGGTTTACAGCCACACCCCTTTGACCGCTCGGGAATCCCGCCGAGGCGGGTCAGTGTAGCGTCGCATCGCCCGCGAGGCGGGACTCAGAGCGAGGTCCGCATCACCGCAGCAACCCACTCGAAATCGACCTCGAATGCCGCGTGTTTCGCGGTCTCCAAGCGGGCTCCAGGTAACGCCGCGACAGCCGTCGCGCGCACGGCCTGCCTCAGCGATTGGATCGGCGGTGGCTCGCCGGCGTCGACCTGCCGGCGGGCCTCCATGGCTCAGCAGGAGCGCCCCCGCTCATCTCCGTGTTCTTCACGAGAGCCGAACCACGGAAGCGGAGCGCGGGGCTCTATTTCGAACTCGGAGTACTTCGGACCGCCAAGCCGAATGCCGCAGCCACCGCCGAGCGCAGACGCTGGGATGTACCACCGCCGTCCGTCGCCCGCATGAACGAAGATCCGATCGCACCGCTCGGGCCCGAGGTGCTTGACCACGCGGTTCCAGCTCTGATTGCCGCCGCTCGTCCGGAGCGCCACCTGGAACCGTCCACGGCACCACGCGATCGACGTCTTCACCTGAACGCGCTCGAGCCGGTCACCCCAGTGGGCGATGAGGTCGCAATCGGGCGAGCTGAACACCGGAGCGAACACGTGCGCTCCCGCGCGCGTCAGCCACTCAATCGCCGACGCCTCACCGAGGTCCCCTTGCCGTTTCCATTCCTGACGAGTGCCCATGCCCGGACCATACACCGGCCATCAGACAGAAAAGCCCTGGAAACTGGCACAAAACAGTTACAACTTGTTCCAACTTCGCAACACTGGCGAGCCCTCCGCGCCGGCCGCTACGAAGCGTCCCGCAGCCGCTGTGCCTCGGGCAGCGCTTCGAGCTTCTTCAGCGTGTGGTTCTCGATCTGGCGGATCCGCTCGCGGGTGACGTTGAACGCCCGCCCGACCTCCTCGAGCGTGTACGGACGCTCGCCGGTCAGCCCGAAGCGCATCTCGATGACCTCGCGCTCGCGCTGGGGCAGCGCGGCCAGCGCGCGGCGCAGGTTCTCGCACCGCAGCCGCTCGGAGGCCTGCTCGAACGGCGACTCGGCGCCCTGGTCCTCGACGAAGTCGCCGAGCTCGGACTCGTCCTCTTCACCGACCGGCTTCTCAAGGGAGATCGGCTGCTGGGCCATCCGCAGCACATCTCGGATCTCACGCACGCTGCATTCGAGCTCGTCGGCGATCTCCTGCGGCGTCGGCTCCCGTCCCAGCGTCTGGACGAGCTGACGCTCGACGTGGACCACCTTGTTGAGCTTCTCGACCATGTGCACGGGGATCCGGATCGTGCGGCCCTTGTCGGCGATCGCTCGCGTGACCGCTTGGCGGATCCACCAGGTTGCGTAGGTCGAGAACTTGTAGCCGCGGCGGTAGTCGAACTTCTCGACCGCCCGGATCAGCCCCATCGACCCCTCCTGGATCAGGTCCAGGAAGGTCAGGCCGCGGCCCAGGTAGGACTTGGCGATCGACACGACCAAGCGCAGGTTGGCCTCGATCATGTGCTGCTTGGCCTCCATATCCCCGCGCTCGATGCGCTTGGCCAGCAGCACCTCCTGCTCGGCGGTGAGCAGCTCCACTCGCCCGATCGAGCGCAGGTAGAGCCGAAGCGAGTCCAACGACGGCTCCACGGTCAGATCCAGCGCGGCCTTCTTGCGCTGGTCGGGCTGCGGCTCGGCCGCGGCCTCGGTGGCGAGCTCGACCCCGCCGGCGTCGGATTTGGCCAGGCGCCCATCGGCGTCGACCACGTCGATGCCCTGGTCCTCCAGGTAGGAATGCAGCTCCCGAACCTGCTCCTTCGTGACCTCTGCCTCTTCCAGGCAGCCGGCGATCTGATCGAAGGTCAGGAAGCCACGCTCCTGCCCCTCGGCGATCAGCCCTCTCAGCTCCTCGAGCTCCGCAATCGGAGTCTCGTCCCCCAATAGGACAACGTCGTCGCTCACAGCCCCCGAGCTCCTCCCCTCATCGCGCCCTCCGGCGCGATACACAACCACTCTCTCCGTGTCCCCCGTGAGAGGGACCGGCGGAGTGATAGCACAATCGACAGCATTGTCCAGTGTCCCGCTCGATCCGAGCCCACATTCGCCGCCGTCTACTCTGTGAGTGCGATGAATCCGCCACGAACCCCGACTGTCTCGATTCTCGACGTGCAGGCCCAGGCGCCGCCCGTCCAGCTCGGCCTTTCGCGCGTCGGCGTAACCGGCGTCGAGAAGGTCATCCGCCTCAACCACGGCGACCGCGAGCAGCTCTTCTCCGCCCGATTCGAGTGCGTGGTGGACCTCGGCCCGGACCAGAAGGGCGCCCACATGTCGCGTTTCGAGGAGGTCGTCAACGAGGCGATCGGGCAGGTCGTTCTGGGCGAGTCGACGTTCAAGGCCGAGACCCTGGCGGAGCACATCGCTCAGCTGGTCCGCGAGCGTCAGAAGGCCCGCCGCGCCGAGGTGACCGTGGAGGCGCGCTTCCCCGAGCACAAGCCCGCCCCGATCTCCGGCATCCAGACCCAGGAGATCTACACCCTCCACGGAGCGGCCGTGTGCAGCGAGCTCGGCACCAGGCGCGTGATCGGAGTCACCGCGCAGGGGATGACCGCCTGCCCGTGCGCTCAGCAGCTCGTCGCCGCCACAGCCAGAGAGCGCCTCGACGACCAGGGCTTCAGCGCCGATGACATCGAGCGCATCCTCGAAGCCGTCCCCGTGGCCACGCATAACCAGCGGGGGCTGGGCACGCTCCACATCGGCTGTACCGAGCTGTGCGACGACGAGATCGAGGCCTCAACCCTCCTCGACATCGTCGAGCGCTCGATGTCCTCGGAGATCTACGAGCTGATGAAGCGCTCAGACGAGGCCCACGTGGTCGAGAAGGCCCATCGGCGCCCGCGCTTCGTGGAAGACTGCGTGCGCGAGATGATCCGCGGCGTCGTGGAGGCGTTCCCGAGCCTCGATGACCGCGCCTTCGTCTCCGCCCGCCAGCTGAACCTGGAGACGATCCACCAGCACAGCGTCGTGGCCGAGCGCTACGGCACGCTGGGCGAGATCCGGCGCGAGCTGGACTCGGGCGTGCCGGCGAGCGATCACACGAGCCGGCGTGCCTGGCTCGACGCGGTCTCCTGAGGCTGAGGCTGAGGCTGAGGTGCGGTCGCCGGCGCGGGGGTCCTCCGGCGCAGGCCGAGGAAGTAGTCGGCGCCCGAGAGCACGGTGATCACCACCGTGGCGTAGATCAGCAGCGTGACCAGCAGGCTGTGGTGCGAGCCGACACTGATCAGCACGATCACCATCAGCACCTGCGTCGCCGTCTTCAGCTTGCCCAGGCCGCTGGCTGAGATCACCGTCCCCTGCTGCGCGCCGACCGCCGCCCGCAGCACCGTGACCGCGAACTCGCGGGCGATGATCACCATCGCCACCCACGCCTCGAGCTTCCCGCGCGAGACGAGCGCCACCAGCGCGGCCACGATCAGGAGCTTGTCCGCGATCGGGTCCATCAGCTTGCCGAAGGTCGTGATCGAGCCCTGGGCTCGCGCGATGTAGCCATCGATCGCGTCCGTGACCGAGGCGACCACGAACACGATCGCCGCCAGCAGGTCCCCACCGCTCGTCTTCTCCAGCAGCGCAACCACCAGCACCGGCACGAGCAGGATGCGCACCAGCGTGAGGACATTGGGGACGTTCATCGGGAACACGCTGCGAGTAACGCTATCGGGCCCGTCATCATGCCCCCAGCATGCGAGCCGCCGTCCTCGAGCACCCCGGCCAGCCCCTCAGAACGACGACGCTTCCCGATCCCGAGGCCTCACCCGGCCAACTCCGGCTGAGCGTCTCCGCCTGTGGGGTCTGCCGGACCGACCTCCACCTGCGCGACGGTGAGATCCAGACGCCGAAGCTGCCCGTGATACCCGGCCACCAGATCGTCGGCCGGACCTCCGACGGCCGCCGCGTCGGCGTGCCGTGGCTAGGCTGGACTGACGGCACCTGCCACTACTGCCTGACCGGCCGCGAGAACCTGTGCCCGAATGCCCGCTTCACCGGGCGCGACATCGACGGCGGGTTCGCCGAGCTGGCCGTCGCCGACGAGCGCTTCTGCCTCGGCCTCCCGGACGACCTCAGCGACGAGGAGGCGGCGCCGCTGCTGTGCGGCGGCCTGATCGGCTACCGCGCCCTGCGCCTCGCCGGGGACGGCGAGCGGCTCGGGCTGTACGGCTTCGGCTCCGCCGCGCACATGATCTGCCAGGTGGCGGTCCACGAAGGCCGCCGGGTGTTCGCCTTCACGAGGGCCGGCGATCAGAAAGGCCAGCGTTTCGCCCGAGGCCTGGGAGCCGTCTGGGCGGGCGCCAGCACCGACGTCCCGCCCGAACCGTTGGACGCGGCGCTGATCTTCGCGCCCGCCGGCCCTCTGGTCCCCGCCGCACTCCAAGCCCTGGCCCCCGGCGGCACCGTCGTCTGCGCGGGCATCCACATGAGCGACATCCCGTCCTTCCCCTACGAGCTGCTCTGGCACGAGCGCACGCTGCGCTCGGTGGCCAATCTCACCCGGCGCGACGGCGAGGAGTTCCTGGCCCTGGCCCCCAAGGTCCCGGTCAGGACAACGATCACGCGCTACACGCTGGAGCAAGCCGAGGACGCGCTGGCCGACCTGAGAGCCGGCCGCTTCGACGGGAGCGCGGTGATCCTGCCCGTGCCGTAGGGTTCCGGCCATGCCCCTGATTCCGATGGTGATCGAACGGACCGCCCGAGGCGAGCGCGAGTTCGACATCTACAGCCGCTTGCTGAACGAGCGCATCGTGTTCCTAGGCACGCCAGTCGACGACATGGTGGCGAACCTGATCGTCGCTCAGCTGCTGCATCTCGAGTCCCAGGATCCCGACAAGGACATCTCGATCTACATCAACACGCCCGGCGGCTCGATCTATTCCGGGCTGGCGATCTACGACACGATGCAGTTCATCAAGCCCGACGTCCAGACGATCTGCGTCGGTATCGCGATGTCGATGGGCTCGCTGCTGCTGGCCGGCGGCGCCAAGGGCAAGCGCTACTCGTTGCCGAACAGCCGCATTCTCATCCATCAGCCGTCGGCGGGATTCGAGGGGCAGTCGACGGACATCGAGATCCACGCTCGCGAGATCCTGAGCATCCGCGCCCGGATCGACGAGATCTACGCCCATCACACCGGCCAGAGCGTGGAGCAGGTCCACCTGGACATGGAGCGCGACCGCTTCTTCAAGCCCGATGAGGCCGTCGACTACGGGCTGATCGACCACGTCATCGCCCACCACTAGCCAACCGGCCGCGTAGGCGCTCGCGGACGCCGTCCTCCCTCAGCGAGGCACCACGGCGTGCTCGATGGCGCCCAGCCGCTCGATCTCGATCCGCACCACGTCACCCGGGTTCAGGAACTGCGGCGGGTCGAGTGCCATCCCCACGCCGCTTGGCGTCCCGGTGAGGATCAGGTCGCCGGGGCGCAGGCTGCACGTCTGGCCGATGAACTCGACGAGCTCGGTACACGTGAAGATCAGGTCCGACGTGCGAGAGTCCTGGCGCAGCTCGCCGTTGACCCACGTACGAAGCTGGAGATCGGGGTCGGAGCCGATCTCGTCGGCCGTCGTCACCCAGGGCCCGAACGGACAGAAGCCGTCCGCGCCCTTGGCCCGCGTCCACTGCGGCTCCCGGCGCTGCAGGTCGCGAGCCGTCACGTCGTCGGCCACGCAATATCCGCCGATCGCCCCACCCGCGCCGATCACGACCGCGAGCTCGCCCTCGTAGTCCAGGCGGCGCACGACCTCGGGACAGCGCAGCGGGCCCGAGGGAGGCGCGGCCGCTCCGGCGACCTTGACGAACACGATCGGCGCCTCGGGCTGTTGGCCGCCGGTTTCCGCGACGTGCATGGCGTAGTTCAGGCCGATCGCGTAGATCGTTCCCGGGGACTGGACCGGCGCGAGCAACTGCACCTCGTCCAGCCCCCACTCGCCGCCGCCCGGCTCGGGCTCGGCACCGGCGAGGACATCGATGACCGACAAGGCGCCGGCGAACGCCCGGACCCGGCCGTCGCCAACCTCGCCGGCGAGCGCAGCGTCGTGCCCGGGGGCGAGGAAGGTCGCGAGCTTCATCGGCGCGGCAGCCTACCGACGGGCGAGCACCCGTGGCCCGCTGCCACGAGCCAGCCGTCCAGCCGGCTCAGGCCACGACCGCGGTGGCCGGCTGATTCGCGGACACGTGGGTGACCGGGAGGCCGAGTGCCTTGGCCTTGCTCACCAGGTCGAGCTTCAGCCAGCGCGAGATGCCGAGCGGCAGCGTCGAGACGATGAGCTCGTCGTAGTGACCCAGATTGACCGCGTCGTGGATGGCCATCAGTGGCTCGGGATCCCCGATGCTGCCGGTGACCTCGCCGCCGGCGGCCTGGGAGAGCTTCGGGAGCGCATCGTCGAGCACCGCTCTGGCCTCGCGCTCACCGGCCTCGATCGGATCGACGACCTTGTGCATTCCGTGCGGCTGGCGGGGCACGACCAGATGGAAGCGCGCCGGTCCCTTGGCTGCGCGCTGTCGCACTGCCTCCAGCAGCGCATCGTTGGCGGCGGTCTGGTGGGCGACGACGAGGATGCTGGCCGGCTCGGACATTCTGCTCACCTCCGGCAGAGCGTGTGCGATTTGCTACGAGTGAGTATTTCACGACCGGCAAACCTCGTCGCACCCGCCCGCGGGCGGCGGTAACTCTCGCCGCTGCCTCAGGTAAGCCGGTAGTGCCCTTCGGCGACGATCACGGCGCCACCGCCGACGACCACGTGCTCGACCCGGTCGGCCTCGCCTTCGACCCGGGCCCTCAGCAGCGACGGCCGTCCCATCTCGACGCCCTGGTGGATCTCGATCTCCTGTCCCCAGCCGATCAGCCCATGACGGGCCAGGTGCAGCGCCAGGGGCCCGGCTGCGAGCCGGTCGCCGGGTCCTCGGGCACGCCGCGCCCAGGCGCGAAGTT
>DATGJM010000097.1:0-12267 GCA_035295205.1 Solirubrobacteraceae bacterium
GCTGCTTGGACTCGAAGTAGTGGTAGAGCGCCGTTGGCCCGACCCCCACGTCGGCGGCGATATCGGCCCATTTCGTGTCCTCGTAGCCGTCGCGGCCGAAGCGCTCGGTGGCCGCGCTCAGGATCTCGGCCCGCTTGGCTCCCTCCAACCGGCGCTGTCCGCGCAGCCGATCTACGGCACCATTTGACTGAGACGAATTCATATCAGTAGACTAGCACGGCAATCTCTGGAAGAGCAAGCGGAGAAAGATTGATCTTCGCACCGTGCTTCCTGAACTAATCTCAACTATGCGCGCGATTCGCCTCACCCGCTGGCAGCACGAACCGGAACTGGTCGATATCGAGGTGCCTGAGCCGGGACCAGGCGAGGTGCTGATCGAGGTCCAGGGCGCAGGTCTGTGCCACAGCGATCTGCACCTCGCCGAGTGGCCCGAGGGAGTGGTGCCGTTCGAGCTCCCGTTCACGCTCGGCCACGAGACCGCGGGGCGTGTGGCCGCCCTGGGACCGGGCGCGGGGGGCGTCGGCCTGGGAGCGCCGGTGCTGGTCTTCTCGCGCTGGGGTTGCGGGCGATGCCCCGCCTGCCTGCAGGGAATGGACAACGCGTGCCGCTGTCCGGTATCGGAGCTGCCCGGATTCGGTGCGGGGGTCGGCCGCGACGGAGGCCTCGCCGAGTACATGCTCGTCCCGTCCACCCGGTATCTGGTCGAGATCGACGGGCTGGACCCCGTTCTGGCCGCTCCCCTCTCGGACGCCGCCCTCACTCCCTATCACGCCATCAGGCGCGCCGCCCACCATCTGCGCCCGGGGACAACTGCGGTCGTGATCGGTGTCGGCGGCCTCGGCCACATGGCCGTGCAGCTCCTCCGCGCGCTCAGCCCGGTCCGGGTGGTCGCGGTCGACCTGCGCCCGCAGGCCCGGGAGCTGGCGCTTGCCGCCGGAGCCGATGCCGCGCTGCCGGCCGAGGGGCTCGAGGCCGCCGAGCTGCGCGCACACGCGGGCGTCGCCGGCGCCGGTCTGGTTCTCGACTTCGTGGCCTCCGACGCCACGCTCGCACTGGCCTGCGGAGCGGTCGCCGTGGGCGGCGAGATCGCCTACCTCGGCCGGGGAGGGGGATCGCTTGCCGTGTCGCCCGCGACGCTGCCCTATGAGTGCTCGGTCAGCCTCCCGAGCTGGGGCACGCTGCCCGAGCTGGTCGAGGTGGTAGCCCTCGCCCGGGCCGGCCTGATCACCGTCGAAGCCGAACGGCTGGCCCTGGACGAGGCCCTCGAGGGATACCGGCGCATGCGGCGCGGCGACATCCGGGGCCGCATGGTGGTTGCCTCCTGATCTTCCTGATATGAGATCAGTTTGACAGTTGATCCACCCCTGGCACGGACAAGAGGGGATTGACATTTTAGGTTCCGGCCGGTAGCTTGAACCGAAGTAAGGTCAGGGAGGGCCCCCCAACACCGACCAAAGGAGCGAGAGCACGGCCATGAGTGTGCTGACTGACCGATCCACGTATCCCATCTGCGCGGCAGCCGCCCGCCAGCTCGAGCGCCCGCTGTTCGGCCACGTGATCGACGGTGAGGTCGTGGCCTCTCTGGACGGCGCGACGATGCCGGTGACCGACCCGGCCACCGAAGAGCAGGTGGCCGTGGCCGCCGCGGGCTCGGCCGCCGACGTGGACCGCGCGGTGCGCAGCGCCCGCAAGGCGTTCGAGGATGGGCGCTGGAGGTTCCTGGCCCCGCTCGAGCAGGAGCGCCGCTTGCGCAGACTGGCCGCGCTCCTAAGCGAGCACGCCGACGAGCTGGCCGACCTCGATGTGATCGACTCGGGTCTGCTGCGCATGTACTCGGGCTTCATCGTGCAGTTCGCCGCCGAGGGCCTCGAGTACTTCTCGGGCTGGCCCAGCAAGCTGCACGGCACGATCCCCGCGGTCCCGAACGAGTTCTCGGTCTACCAGGTGCGGGAGCCGGTCGGCGTGGTGGGCATGGTCGTGCCCTGGAACGGTCCCGTCGCGGCCGCCGCTTTCTCGGTCTTCCCGCTCTGCGCCGGTAACAGCGTGGTCATGAAGCCCGCCGAGCAGACGCCGATGAGCGCCGTGCTGGTGGCCGAGCTCGCGCTCGAGGCGGGAATCCCGCCTGGCGTGTTCAACGTCGTCCAGGGCGTCGGCGAGACCGCCGGCGCGGCCTTGGTGGCGCACCCCGAGGTGGACGCGATCTCCTTCACCGGCTCGGTCCAGACCGGGCGCGCGATCCAGGCCTCGGCGGCGGCCAGAGTCAAGCGGGTCGCCCTCGAGCTCGGGGGCAAGAGCCCGTCGATCATCTTCCCCGACGCCGACCTCGACGCGGCGTCAGCCGCGGTGATGATGGGAGTCTGGGGCGCCTCGGGTCAGGTCTGCACCTGCAACACGCGCGTGCTCGTACACGAGGCGGTCTACGACGAGCTGATCGAGCGCGTGGTCGACGGCTCGCGCGGCATGCGCCTCGGCGGCGGCTTCGACGCCGACGTGGACATGGGGCCCCTGGTCTCAGCCGCCCAGCTCGAGCGCGTCCAGCGCTACGTGCAGATCGGTCGCGACGAGGGCGCGGAGCTGCTCCTCGGCGGTGAGCGGCACGGCGAGCGCGGCTACTTCCACCAGCCCACGATCTTCGCCTCCGTGCGCAACGAGATGCGCATCGCCCAGGAGGAGATCTTCGGCCCCGTGATGTCCGTGCTCAGGTTCTCCTCCGAGGAAGAGGCCTATCGAATCGCCAACGACACCGAGTACGGCCTGGCCGCCGGCGTGTGGACCAACGACCTGAACCGCGCCCACCGGGCCAGCCGCGCCCTGCGCGTCGGCACGGTGTGGATCAACACCTACCAGATGGTCTACCCCTCGGTGCCCTACGGCGGCGTCAAGCAGTCGGGGCACGGCCGCAACCTCGGCGAGGCCTCACTCGACGATTTCACCCAGCCCAAGAGCATTTGGATGAAGGTTTCCTAGATGACACCAGCCACCACCACCCCCGAAACCGTCCTGCGCAGCATCCAGGACCGCCTCGATATCACCGACGTCCTGTACCGCTACGCCTCCACGATCGACCGCTTTGATCACGAGGGCCTGCGGGCCACCTTGGCCGACGATCTCTGGGCCCAGTACGGCAACGCCGACCCGGTGATCGGCGGCGACGCCGTGGCCGGCTGGATCGCCGAGATGATCGCGCCGGTCGTCTGGCAGCACCACTTCCTGAGCGTCTATCACGTCGAGGTCGACGGAGACGAGGCCAAGGCGCTCGTCTATCACACCTCCCATCAGGTGTTCGAGGACGACCCGGACTCGGCCAAGGTGCTCGTGGGGCGCTACCAAAACGAGCTGCGCCGGGAGGTCGACGGCTGGAAGATCTCGCGCCTGGTGCTCGAGCTCGGGTGGGCCGAATCGAAGCTGGACCCGACGGGATATTTCGCGCTCGTCGGCGGTCGTGGGCCGAGCCTCTGAGACGATGAGGGCCGCGGAGTCGTTCGTCCTCGGCGGACGCCTGGAGCTGCGCAACCGCCTGGTTGGCACCGCGCACGGCGCCGGTCTGGTCGCCGACGGCCTGGCCCAGCCGGCGGACGCCGAGTACTGGCGCCGCCGCGCAGCCGGAGGCGTGGCCATGCTCACGGTCGGCGGCACCGTGACCGCCGCCGAGTCGACCTGGCGGCGGCGCATGGTCACCGAGGCCTGGCGCGAGGAGGCGATCCCCGGGATGGCGCTGCGCGCCGAGGCGATCCGCGCCGAAGGCGCCGTGGCGGCCTGCCAGCTCGTGCATCTCGGCCGAGAGACCACGGGCGCCGAGATGTGGTACCCGCCGGTCGCCCCCTCACCCGTGCGCTCGCCCCGGGAGGCCGCCCGGCCTCGGGCGCTCAGCGACGGTGAGGTCGATGCGGTGATCGAGGGCTTCAGGGTCTCGGCGGCCAACGCGGCGCTGGCGGGCTTCCAGGTGGTCGAGCTCCACGCCGCTCACGGCTACCTCCTGGCCCAGTTCCTCGCCCCGGCCACGAACCTGCGCGCCGGCGCCACGTCCGCGGTCGAGCGTGCGGCGATCGTTGCACGGATCGTGGCGGAGATCCGCCGCTCGGTGCCCGAAGCGGTGGTCGGCATCCGGCTCTCGCTCGAGGGAGGCGACGAGGCTGGGCAGACGCTCGAGAGCCTGACCGAGATCCTGCCGGATCTCGCAGCGCTCGTCGACTACGTCAACCTCACCGTCGGCGTCCGAACGACGTACGTCAAGGACATGGCCACCGAGGAGCCGCCGCTACTCGACGCGATCGCGACGGTCAGACCGCTCGTGAGCCCGCCGCTACTCATCTCCCAGGCCTTCCGCCGCGGTGATCAGATCGAGCGTGCCCTGGCCGCGGGCGCCGACCTCGTCGGCATGGCCCGCCCGCTGATCGCCGACCCGGACTTCCCGGTCAAGCTCCTCAGCGGCCGCAGCGCCGAGATCCGTCCCTGCGTGTCGTGCAACGAGGACTGCCGCGCCTTCGACCCGGTGCTCCTGTGCTCGGTGAACCCCGAGCTGGCCCCGCCCGGATTCGCGCGACGCCCGGCCGCGCCATACGTGGCGCGGCGGGGACGCAGGGGCGCGGGTGACGCGGTGGCGATCGTCGGAGCTGGCCCGGCCGGACTGGAGTGCGCGAGCGCGCTGGCCGGGCGGCGAGAGGTGATCCTCTTCGACGAGCGCGAGCGCATCGGGGGTCAACTGGCGGTCGCGGCCGACGCTCCGCACCGCAACGGCTGGAACGCCCTGCTGCGGTTCTACGAGACCGCGCTCGCGGGACAGGTCACGTTGCGCCTGGGCGCAGCTGCCAGCGCGAACGACCTCGAGCCCTTCGAGGAGGTCGTGATCGCCACCGGCAGCGCCGAGGTCCTGCCGGGTGTCCCGGGCATCGCCGGCGCGCTCCGGTCGACCGAGGCGCTTGCGCTGGGTTCCGACGCCCTGCGTGACCGCGAGCATGTGCTCGTCGTCGACGACGGGTTTGGGTACTGGCTCGGCGCCAGCGCGGTCGAGCTGGCAATCGAGGCGGGCGCGCGCCGGATCACCTTCGTCACCCCGGCCGCCGGCTTCGCCACCTCGCTGCCGGCGGAGGGCCGCGCGCAGCTGCTCGCGCGGCTGCGCGGAGCGCCGCTCGAGGTGCGCCCCTTCACGGCGCTCCACGCCATCGTCGACAACGGTGCCGAGCTGAGGAACGTCATGTCGGGGATCGTCGACACGCTCGGCGCTGACGCGGTCATCGTGGTCGGCGAGCGGCGCGCCCGCGACTGGAGCACGCTCGTGCCCCACGGACCGACGGTGCAGGTCATCGGCGATGCCGTGGTTCCAAGGCGGGTGGGCCCCGCGATCTCGGAAGGTCGGGCGGCGGCGGAAGCGATCCTCGGCCGCGTGCCCGCTCGCGCAGCCCTCAGTGCGCCGGCATGAGCCCAGCCGCCGACACGCTCCGGGCGGCCGTCGTGGGGGCCGGCCCGTCGGGCTTCTACGCCGCCGACCAGCTGCTCGACGCGGGATTCGGCGTGGATCTGATCGATGCCCTGCCGACGCCGTTCGGACTCGTGCGGGCCGGCGTCGCGCCCGACCACCCGAAGATCAAGTCCGTGACCCGCGTCTACGACCGCACGGCGGCTCGGCCGGGCTTTCGCTTCTTCGGCGGCGTCGAGCTCGGGGGCGAGATCACGCGCGCTGAGCTCCTCGCCCGCTACCACGTCGTCCTCTACGCGGTCGGGACCGCCGACGACAGGCGTCTTGGCATCCCGGGCGAAGATCGCCCCGGCGTCCATGCCGCCACCCGGTTCGTGGCCTGGTACAACGGCCACCCCAGCGCGACCGGGGAGAGCTTCGACCTGACGGCACGGCGCGTGGTCGTGATCGGCAACGGCAACGTCGCCGTCGACGTGGCGCGCATGCTCGTGCTCGATCCCTCCGAGCTGGCGCAGACCGACACCGCCGATCACGCGCTGCGGGCGCTGTCGGGCGCGCATGTCGAGGAGGTGGTCGTGCTCGGCCGCCGGGGTCCCGCCCAGGCCGCGTTCACCAATCCCGAGCTGCGTGAGCTCGGCGAGCTCACCCGCGCCGACGTCCACGTCGAGCCCTCCGAGCTCGAGCTGGACGAGCACAGCGCGCACTGGCTCGAGCACGAGGGCGATGCCACGGCCCGGCGTAATCTCGAGCTGCTACGTGACTTCGCCCGCCGCCCCGTCAACGGTCACGCCCGGCGGATCGCACTGCGCTTTCTCCGCTCGCCGGTCGCCGTCCTAGGCGAGGGACCGGACGGTCCGGTCAGAGCGCTGCGCGTGGCGCGCAACCGCATCGAGCTGAGCGGTGACGGCCGGCTCGAGGCCGTGGCCACCGATCGGCACGAGGACATCGAATGCGAGCTCGTCCTGCGCTCGATCGGCTACCGCGGCTGTCCCGTGGACGACGTCCCCTTCGACGAGGCACGCGGGCTGATCCGCAATGCCGGCGGACGGGTCTGCGACGAGGACGGGCGCCACCACCGCGGCGAGTATGTCGTCGGGTGGATCAAGCGGGGGCCGAGCGGGGTGATCGGCACGAACAAGAAGGACGCTGCCGACACCGTGAGCCGGATCGTCGAAGATGCGAGTGCCGGCCTCCTGAACGAGCCCGCGCGCTCGGAGCCTGACTGGATCACCGACCGCATCCCCACGGCGGTGGCCTGGAACGGCTGGTGCGCGATCGACGCCCGCGAGCGCACCGCCGGAGAGCGCCAGGGCCGCCCCCGGGTCAAGATCGTCCGCCTGCCGGACCTGCTGGCCGCCGCCGTGGGCACGGCCTGAAAGCGCTGGGCCATGGCCCTCGACGGCAAGGTAGCCGTGGTCACCGGCGCCGGCCAGGGCATCGGCCGGGCGATCGCGGTGCAGATGGCCCGTGACGGCGCCGCGGCCGTGTCGGTGGTCGACCACCGGCGGCAGACGCTGACCGAGACGGCCGATCTCATCACCGCAGAGGGTGTGCAGGCCGCCGCGATCGTCTGCGATCTGCGCGACGGAGACCAGATCGCGGCGATGATCGACGAGACGGCCGCCCGCTTCGGAGGCCTCGATGTGCTGGTCAACAATGCCGGCCTGATCGAAACCTCGCTGAGCGAGGACACGGGGATCGACGAGCTCCCGGAAGAGGTCTGGGATGCCGTCTACGAGGTCAATCTGAAAGCGGTGTGGCTGGCCACCAAGCTCGCGGCCCCCCATCTCAGGCGCTCCACCCGGGGACCCAGCATCGTCAACGCGGCCTCGGTGTCCGGGCTGGTCGGATTCGCCCGGGCCGCGGCGTACTGCGCGACCAAGGCCGGCGTGGTGCAGCTGACCAGGGTGACGGCCATCGACCTCGGCCCCCATGTCCGCTGCAACTGCTTCTGTCCGGGCGTGATCGAGACCCCGATGGCTCGGGCGTTCATCGACGGCGCGGAGGATCCCGCCCAGCGCGAGCGGGAGATGGTGGCCACGCAGCTGCTGCCCCGGCTCGGGCGCCCGGAGGAGGTCGCCCGGCTCGCCTGCTTCCTCGCGTCCGATGACGCGGCCTTCATCACCGGCGCCGCCGTGAACGTGGACGGCGGGGCGCTCGCCTGGCACGGGGTACGGCGGTAGCCGGGCCCGCCGCGCCGCACGCGCCACTCCCGTCGGGCCCCCGGCCTCCCTCTCCGCTGTTCCCGAGCACGTTCTTGAGGTGACTTCGCTTTGTCATCTACTTTCACCGCCCGGGAACCATGAGACCGTGCTGATTTATTCCCAAAATTTACTTGACATCAGTTCAGTTTTACTCTTATGATGCTGCTCTCGCTCCGCTGGACCTCACTGATCCCGGAGCACCGAGCACACGAGGAGAGCAGGCTCTTGATGTCCCCGCAGGCTGCAGTCATCGCGGACAACCCACATCTCGGCGTTTCCCCGGCCGCGCTGCGTGTCGAGGGGCTCTCGAAGACGTTTCCCGGCACCCGCGGCCTGATCGACGCGGCGATCGAGATCCGCCCTGGCGAGGTCCATGCCCTCGTGGGCCAGAACGGATCCGGCAAGTCAACGCTGATCAAGACGCTGGCCGGCTACCACATGCCCGATCCGGGTGCCTTGGCTGAGATCGCCGGCGAGCCGTTCGCGCTCGGCGAGACCGTGCCCGAGGACCTTCGCTTCGTGCACCAGGACCTCGGCCTCGTCCTCGAGCTCAGCGCGATGGACAACCTGGCCCTCCGGGGTGGATTCATCCGCGGCCGCGCCGGCCGCATCCGCTGGCGCGAACAGGAGCGGGAGACGTACCGCATCCTCGATCGCTTCGACGTCGAGCTCGACATCCACCGTCCGTTGGCCGAGGCCACGCCCGTGCAGCGAACTGTGGTTGCGATCGCCGGCGCGCTGCAGGGCTGGCACGGGGGCAGGGGCGTGCTCGTGCTCGACGAGCCAACCGCGGTCCTGCCTCACGACGAGGTCGAGCGGCTGCTGGCCATGGTCCGCGAGGTCCGCCGCAGCGGAACCAGCGTGCTCTACGTGTCCCATCGCCTCGATGAGATCTTCGAGATCGCCGACCGGGTCACCGTGCTGCGCGCCGGCCGAGTCGTGCGGACGCTCCCCGTCGCCGACGTCGACCACCGGAGCCTCGCCCAGCTGATGGTCGGCACCGACGTCGATCCCGACTACCGCGCACCCGTGGCCGACCGGCCTGACTCGCCGGTGGTGCTCGAGCTGCGCGACGTCCACGGCCGGCGCCTGCACGGCCTCAGCCTCCAGGTCCATCGGGGGGAGATCCTCGGCGTGGCCGGGCTTCCGGGTGACGGCGTGCAGGAGCTGCCGTACGCGCTGGCCGGCCATGCACGGCACCCGGTCCGCGGCGAGATCCGCCTGCCCCAGCGCTCGAGCGCCTGGAGCGAGCTTGCGGACGCCCGCCAGCTCGGAATCCCGCTCGTCCCCGCCGACCGCGCCCACGAGGCGATCGTGTCTGAATTCACGGTCCGCGAGAACCTGACCCTTTCGGTTCTGGACCGGATCGGATCTCGCGGCAGGCTCGACGCCGCTGCCGAACAGGGCCTCGTGGCGCGCTGGACCGAGCGCCTGGCTGTGGTGGCGGCCAGCGCCGAGGTGCCGGTCTCCACGCTCAGCGGCGGCAATCAGCAGAAGGTCGTGCTCGCGCGCTGCCTCGCTCGGGATCCGGAGTTACTCGTGCTCGCCGAACCCACCGCCGGCGTCGATGTCGGCACCCGCGTGGCCATCTACGAGCTGATCGCCGGCCTGGCCCGTGACGGCCTGACGGTGATCGTGTCCTCGTCAGATCTCGGTGACCTGCTCGCGATGTGTACGCGCATCGTCGTGCTGCGAGACGGACGGGTCGGCGCCGAACTCGGCGCCGAAGGACTCACCGAGCACGAGCTCGTGAACGCGATCGAGGGAGAACGGAGTGCACACGGTGCAAACAATGCAACGCAATGACGCCCTGCGTCCCGTCCCGGCGCCTGAGCCCGGCGCGGTGGATACGAAGCGACCCAACCCCAGCCGCCTGCCGATGACGACCCGGTGGCTGCGAGGACTGGCCTTCAACCGCATCGGCGCGGTGTACGTGTGGCTGGGAATCGTGGTCGTGTTCTCGATCTGGGTCCCGAGCACGTTCCCGACGCTCTCGACGGTCAAGCAGGTCTTCAACGCCAACGCCCTCACCGCGCTGGCGGCGCTGGCGATCACGATCCCGCTGGCCGCGCGAGTGTTCGATCTGTCCTTCGCCTACACCATGACGCTGTCCGGCGTCATCACCGCGCATTTCCTCGGCGTCGGCGTCCCGCTCGTGCCCGCCGTGCTGCTCGGCCTGGGCGCCGGAGTGCTGATCGGCGTCATCAACGCCGTCGTCGTGGTGGTCATGCGCATCGACTCCTTCATCGGCACGCTGGCGACCGGCTCGCTCATCCAGGCGCTGATCACGATGGCCACCGGGGGCACGGCGATCATCTCGACGAGGCTCCAGGGCGGCTTCGCGAAGATCGGCCAGACCAACGTCAGCGGCTTCACCCTCCCCGTGGCCTACGTGCTGGTCGTGGCGATCGCCATGTGGTTCCTGCTGGAGCACACCGCGACCGGCCGCCGTCTGTACGCAACCGGATTCAACTCCGACGCCGCCAAGCTCGCGGGCGTCCGGGTCGACCGGCTGCGCTTCATGTCGCTGGTCGTGTCGGGGTCGCTCGCCGGCGCCGCTGGACTCGTGCTCGCCTCGACGATCGGATCGGGAGACCCGAGCGCCGGCACGTCTTACCTGCTTCCGGCTTTCGCGGCCGCGTTCCTGGGCGCGACGCAGCTCAAGCACGGGCGGTTCAACGCGTTCGGCACCCTGATCGCGGTCCTGCTGCTCGGCACCGGGACCACCGGGCTCGGGCTGGCCAACGCGCCGCAGTGGGCAGCCGACATGTTCGTCGGAGCGGTGCTGATCGCATCTCTGGCCGTGACCGGGATCCAGCGCCGGTCGGTGACCGGCTCGCCTGGCCGGCTGCGCTCATTGCTGCAGAGATTCAGAGCCGTAGCCGGCTGAACCAGCTTCCCCCTGGCGCCACGCGCCACCCGTCAGTAACCCCAACCACCCCACGAGGAGACGATCATCATGTCCCCATCGACGCCGGCGCGGAGCCGGATGTGTCGCACCGCCGTCGTTCTGGCGGCCAGCGCTCTGCTAGCGGTGCTCGTCGCCGCCTGCGGCAGCTCATCGAACAGCCCGGGCACCGCGAGCGCCGCCAATGCGGCCAACACCAGCAGTGCCAGCAACTCGAATTCAGGCGTCGCCGCCGCCCAGCAGGTGGTCGCACAGGCGATGCAGCGGCCGAGCACGGTCAGCGTGACCACTCCGGTGGGCAAGCCCGTGCCGAGCGGCAAGAAGATCGTGTTCATCAGCTGCGGAATCGCGGTCTGCGACCTTCAGGGCAAGATCGTCGCCAAGGCGACCTCGCTCCTCGGCTGGTCGACCTCGACCATCGCCACGACCGGCACGCCGACCAGCGTCCTTGCGGCCTACGACACGGCCGTGCGCCAGGGCGCAAATGCGATCGTCACCACGGCGGCGCTCCGGGCTGAGATCGCGAGCAAGCTGCCCGCGCTGCAGGCCAAGGGCATCGTGATCTCGAACTGCTGCACGACCGATCCGGTCGCGGCGCCGTTCATCTACAACACGAGCACGCCGGCGCAGGCGGCGGTCGGCGGCAAGATCCTCGCTGCCGAGGTGGTCGCCGACAGTAAGGGCAAGGCCAACGCGCTGTACGTGAACCTACCGGCGTACTCGATCCTGAGCTCGCTGGGCAGCACGTTCGCCTCGTCATACAAGCAGTACTGCTCCTCGTGCGGCTACGCGTCGATCGACGTGGCAATCACGCAGCTGGCCACCGCGCCCAACCTGATCGTGTCCTACCTGCGCAGCCATCCGTCGGTCAACTACGTGGTGCTGTCGGTGGCCAACGCGCTCGACAACGGGCTACCGGCGGCGCTGTCAGCGGCCGGCCTCTCAAACGTGAAGATCGTCGGTCAGGGCGGAGGCCCGACGGACTACCAGTACGTGGCCAGCGGCCAGGAACTGGCGCTGCTTCCGTTTGACTACTACACCGTCGACTACCAGATGGTCGATGCGCTCGCGCGCCACTTCGCCGGGGTGCCGGTGCAGATGACGGCGCCGCCCGAGTGGCTGATGACGAAAGCGAACGTCCCGAGCAACATCTCGACGGAGTTCCCGGTCGTCACCGGCTACCAGAGCCAGTTCCTCAAGCTCTGGGGCAAGTAGGCCCCAGAACGTCGCGACCCGGCCGGCCCGCCCTCCCTCCTCCCGGCCGGCCGGGTCGCTCGACCCTTCCAGGAGCACGCGATGCTTGATCAGGCGAGCGCCGGACTGCTGAAGCAGCTGGCAACGAGTGGCCTTCGCCCCCTACACGAACTGGCCGCGGCTGACGCCCGGGCCGCTGGGACGCGCATGGCCGAGCTGTACGGCCAGGGTCCAGACATGGCTCGCGTGCGTGACCTCACCCTGCCCGCCGGCGATGGCGCATCGGTCACGGCCCGCGTGCTCGTACCCCACCAGACCCCTCGTGCGGTGATCGTCTACTACCACGGGGGCGGCTGGGTCCTCGGTTCCCTTGATCAGTACGACACCCTGGCGCGCGAGCTGGCACACCGGGCAGGCGCTGCGGTCGTCCTGGTCGACTATCGCCTGGCTCCTGAGCATCGCTTTCCGACCGCCGTCGACGACGCGTGGTCGGCTCTGCGATGGGCCGCGGCGAACGCCGAGGCGATCGCCGGGCGTGAGGTCCC
>DATGJM010000098.1:0-2592 GCA_035295205.1 Solirubrobacteraceae bacterium
CAGCGAGCCAACCTGCTCGACGTCGAGCACATCCGCGAGGGCTTCGACCTGCACGTCCGCGAGAGCGCCGTTCAGCTGGTGCTCGAGACCCGCAGTGCGTCTCACGCCCAGCGGGTGACCGACGCCGTGCGCGACGCCGGCTACTCCGAGCCGCGCCTGCTGCGGTAGTCGCGCGCCTCCTCCACGAGCGCCGAGACGACTCGGCTGCGCTCGTCGGCTTCGGGATGCCACTGCACGCCGAGCACGAAGCGCCGGCGCGGATCCTCCACCGCCTCGGGGAGCTCGTCGAGCACCGACACACCCGTGACGCGCAGGCCGTCGCCGATGTCGGCCACTCCCTGATGGTGGTGTGACTTCGTGGCGTGAAGCTCCTCCCCCGCGGCCATTGCCGCGCGCGAGCCGACCGAGAGCCGCACGTCGTGGTCGGCGCCATCGAAGCTCCCGGGGTGGCGGCGGTGGTCCTCGTGGCCGAACTCGTCGGGCAGGTGCTGGATCAGCGTTCCCCCGTAGGCCACGTTGATCAGCTGCATGCCCCGGCAGATCCCGAGCACGGGCATGTCGCGCTGCGCCGCGGCCTTCGTGAGCGCCAGCTCGGCGCGGTCGCGTTCGGTGACCCAGTTGTTCGTCATTGGGTGCGGCTCGGCGCCGTAGGAGGAGGGATCGAGGTCATCGCCGCCGGCGAGGATCAGGCCGTCGATGAGGTCGAGGATCTCGTCCGGGTTGCGCTCGAGCTCGGGGTCGGGCGGAATCATCACGGCCATGCCCCCGGCCTCGTGAATGGCCTCGATGTAGGAATAGGACAGGAGCGCGGCACGCTGGTTCCACACTCCCCACTTGGCGTGCGTCAGCGCTGCGCAGATGCCGATCACCGGGCGCATGTCGCGAGAGCTTACCCTCTAAGGAGTGCTCGCCGTACCTTTCCGCTGGCCGTCTTCGGCAGCTCGTCGGCGAACTCGACGATGCGCGGGTACTTGTAGGGGGCCGTCTCGGCCCTGACGTGCTCCTGAAGCTCGCGGATCAGCTCGTCGCTCGGTTCGGCGTCCGCGCGCAGGACGACGACCGCTCTGACCACCGCCCCGCGCTCCTCGTCGGGGGCGGACACGGCCGCGGCCTCGGCGACGGCGGGATGGGAGACGAGCGCGGACTCGACCTCGAACGGGCCGATGCGGTAGCCGGCTGAGATGATCACGTCGTCGGCGCGGCTCTCGAAGTACAGATAGCCGTCCTCGTCCTGGTGGACCCGGTCGCCGGTGTGCCACGGCTCGCGGATCGGTGCTGGGTCGCCGCCGAGGTGGCTGACGAAGAAGGTCGGGTCGGTGCTCGGGTCGGTGAGCACCAGCTCGCCGTCGATGACGTCGAGCTGTACGCCGGGTAGCGGCCTTCCCATCGACCCTGGCCTGGCTGGCCGGCCAGCCGGCATTGCCGTGAGCTGGCCGGTCTCGGTCTGGCCGTAGCCGTCGCGGATCTCGAGCCCAGTGGCCTCCTTGAACGTGCGGAGGACCTCGGGGTTCAGGGCCTCACCAGCGGCAACGAGGGTTCTGAGGCTCGGTACGGGGTGGATGTCGACGCGCTTGGCGATCACCCGGTACTCGGTGGGTGCCATGCAGAGCACATTGACGCGTTCGCGGTCCAGGATCTGGAGACGTTCGGCCGGGTCGAAGCGGGCATCGTGCAACAGAGCCGCGGCGCCCCGGATCCACGGCGCGATGAACGTGTTCCGCGCCGACTTCGACCACCCGGTGGCGGCCGTGCACCAGACGAGATCTCCGGGACGGGCGTCGAGCCAGTGCTCGGCCTGAAGATGCTGGCCGGACAGGTAGCGCTGTCCGTGGATGACCCCCTTCGGCTCGCCGGTCGTGCCACTCGTGAACGTGATCAGGCAGGGGTCCGTCGGCTCGAGCTCCTGCGGTGGGGCCGGCTCGGCGGCGTACAGGCTCGCGTCGGGGATCGTCAGCACGGAGCAGCTCGGGTTCGCCCTCTCGAGCTCCTCGCGGTTGCGCTCGTCGGCCAGAATCAGCCGTGGCTTGGCGGCGGCGAGGCGGTGTGCGAGGTCGTGCGCGCGCAGCTGCTCGTTGCAGGCGAGCGCCACGGCTCCGAGGCGAAAGCAGGCGAGCATGGCGAGGACCCACTCCGGGCGGTTGCCGATCAGCGTGAGCACGACATCGCCACGGGTGACGCCATGGCTCTGCAGGGTGGCGGCGAGCCTGGCGTGGCTGTCCGAGATCTCCCCGAACGTCCACTCTCGGCGGCTGCCATCGCGCGCCAGCGCGACCAGGGCCCTGCGGTGTGGCGGGGTGGCGTCGACCACGTCGCGGGCGAAGTTCATGGCCTGGCCGAGTGTGCCAGCATCGCTTTTCGGTGACCTTCTGGAACGGAGTGCTCTGGCTGCACCTGCTGGCGATGGCCTTCTTCGTCGGCGGTCAGCTGATGCTCGCGGCGGTGGTCGTTCCGCTGTTGCGCGGCTCGGCCGAGATGCGTGCCGCAGCGCGGCGCTTCGGGGTCGGCACGCTGATCGCGTTCGGGGTGCTGGTCCTGACCGGGGCGGCGATGGCTAGCCATCTGCACCGCTGGAGCGACTCGACGCTGCAGGTG
>DATGJM010000099.1:0-11197 GCA_035295205.1 Solirubrobacteraceae bacterium
CCAACTGCGTGCAGTGCGGCGCGATCACCGCCAAAGGAGGCCGCCTGACGCCTCCCGAGGGCGGCGACGGTCCGCTCTATCAGTTGACCTGACGGCCTGACGTGCTGAAACTTCGGCGCGTCCGGGTTGTTCTGAGAAGCATGAGACGGCTCTTGGCGATCGCTGTCGGCTCCGTCCTCGCGCTTGGCGGGGGCGGGCTGGCTCGCGCGGCGGATTCGACTCCGGCCGGCGCCCCGGTGAGCCAGAGTGGCCCGCCCGCCGCTCAGCTCGTGGCCTTCGGCTGCATGCGCAACGTGCAGCCGCTGCTGCGCGCGCTCAGCGTCACCGGCGTGATGCGGCCTGTGAAGGGCACGGCGCACATGCAGATGCGCTTCGAGCTGCTGAGCGCCCAGCGGCGGTGGGGACGCTACCGCGCGCTGCATGGGGCCAACCTCGGAGTCTGGCTCTCCCCACGCGACACGAGCCTGGGAACCCACCCCGGCGATCAGTGGCAGGTGCCGCACCCGGTCGTCGGCCCGCCGGCGCCGGCGTACTACAAGTTCCGGGTGAGCTTCAGGTGGCTCGACCGGAGCGGTCGGCGGCTGGCCCAGTACACACTCGTGAGCGCCGTGTGCCACCAGCTCGAGCTCCGGCCCGACCTGACCGCCCGGTCGCTGGCCGTAGCCCCCGCCGCCACGACCGGCCAGGATGACTACCTGGCGGCCGTCGCCGACCAGGGGCTGACCGGGGCCGGGCCCTTCGACGTGACGCTCACGCTGCCCGACGGCACAACCCTCACGCGCCACGTTCTCTGGCTGGGGGCCCATCGAGCTCGCCAGATCCAGTTCGCGGCCACCGCCTGCAGCGCCGGCTCGACCCTCACGCTGACCGTCGACCCTGGCGCTGTCGTCGATGACTACGACCGGGCCAACAACACACTGACGGTCGCCTGCCCGGGTGGTTAGCCACGGCTACACTCAATAGGCACCATGAAGACCGACATCCATCCTGAATACGTCGAGGCCCACGTCAGCTGTACGTGCGGCAACACGTTCACCACCCGCTCCACGAAGCCCGAGATCCACGTCGAGATCTGCTCCGCCTGCCACCCGTTCTATACGGGCAAGCAGAAGCTGGTCGATACCGGTGGCCGGGTCGAGCGCTTCCAGCGCCGCGTGGCCAAGGGTCGGCGCGCCCGCTCCGGCGCCGGCACGGCGGCCTAGCCCCGTCGCCGGAGGACATCGTGGCTGACGCGCTAGCTGCCACGCAGCCGGCGCCCCTGACCGCTGGTCGCGACGCGCCGATCGGCGGTCAGGCCGTGCTGGAGGGGGTGATGATGCGCGGCGCCACGAGCTGGGCTGTGGCCGTGCGCAAGCCCGCCGACGCCGAGCCTGCGCCCGACGGCCGGCCGGCGCCCGGCCCGGATCCGGCTGAGCTCGGCGCGATCGAGGTCCAGTGCTTCTCGCTCTCGCCGCTGGCCCGGCGCCACCGGATCTACCGCCTGCCGCTGATCCGCGGGGTCGCCGCGCTCGTGGAGTCGCTCGCGATCGGACTGCGCGCCCTCGGCATCTCGGCCAGCGCCCAGCTTCCGGACGAGGAACAGCAGGAGCTCTCCGGCTGGACGTGGACGGTCACAGTGCTCGTCTCGCTCGTTTTCGCGATCGGCCTGTTCTTCGTCGTGCCCGTCGGGCTCACGAGCCTGATCCGCCACCAGCTCGGCTCCTCGTGGCTGTTCTGGCTCGTCGAGGGAGTGGTGCGCACGTCGATCTTCCTGGGCTACCTGTTCCTGCTCTCGCGGATCCGCGACCTGCGCCGGGTCTTCGAGTACCACGGCGCCGAGCACAAGGCGATTTCCTGCTACGAGGCGCAGGACTCGTTGACCCCCGAACGGGCGACTCTGTATTCCCGCCTGCATCCCCGTTGCGGGACCAGCTTCCTGCTCGTCGTGATGATCATGGCCATCTTCGTGTTCGCGCCGATCGGGCTGCCGGCATGGTGGATCCTCGTGCTCACCCGCATCCTCGGCGTGCCGGTGATCGCCGGCCTCTCATTCGAGGTCATCAAGTGGGCGGGACGCAACCGGGCCAAGAGCTGGGTGCGGGCGATCATGTTCCCGGGCCTCCAGCTGCAGAAGCTCACGACACGCGAGCCGGGGCTCGATCAGCTCGCGGTGGCGATCGCCGCGCTGCAGGCCGTGCTCGACCGCCAGCCCGCACCGGGCTCTGACGTGGAGCTCCTCGGGCTCGAAGTCGTGGCCTGAGCTTCGACGATCGCCACTTACACTCGACTGGCGATGATCGACGAGCTGGTAGCCCAGGTCGAGTCCCGCTTCGCCGAGCTCGAGGCGCAGCTGTCTGACGCCACGGTGATCGCCGACCGCGAACGGTTCACGTCGGCCAGCCGCGCGTACCGCGAGCTGGAGCCGGCCGCACGGCTCGCGACGGAGTACAGGCGAACCCGGGACGACATCGAGGGGGCGCGCGAGCTCCTGGCCGAGGACTCGGGAGATCCCGAGCTGCGGGCGCTGCTCGAATCCTCCCGGGAGCGCCTGGAGGAGCTCGAGGAGGAGATCCGCCTCGCGATGGTCGAGCGCGATCCCAACGACGACAAGAACGTGATCGTCGAAATCCGGCCGGGCGCCGGAGGCGACGAGGCGGGACTGTGGGCCGGCGACCTGTTCCGGATGCTCACGCGCTACGCGGAGCGGCGCGGGTTCTCCGTCGAGCCGCTCGCCATCGGCGATGGCACCTACACGTTCGCGGTGAAGGGCGACGGCGCCTACTCGGTGTTCAAGTTCGAGGGCGGCACGCATCGCGTGCAGCGCGTGCCCGAGACCGAATCGCAAGGGCGGATCCACACCTCGACCGCGACCGTTGCCGTGCTTCCCGAGGTCGACGACGTCGAGATCGAGATCGACCCCGGCGATCTGCAGATCGACGTCTACCGGAGCTCCGGGCCGGGCGGCCAGTCGGTCAACACGACCGACTCGGCGGTGCGCATCACCCACAAGCCGAGCGGGATCGTCGTGTCCATGCAGGACGAGAAGTCCCAGCTGCAGAACCGCGAGCGCGCGATGCGCGTGCTGCGCGCGCGGCTGTACGAGCGGGCGCTCGCCGAGCAGCAGGCCGAGCTCGCGGCGTCGCGCCAGGCGCAGGTCGGCACGGGCGAGCGCGCGGAGAAGATCCGCACCTACAACTATCCCGAGAAGCGCGTCACCGACCATCGCATCGGGCTGCGGCTGCACAACCTGGACGCGATCCTGCTCGGGCAGATGGACGAGCTCACGAGCGCGCTCCAGGACGATGAGAAGCGGCGAAGGCTGGAAGCCCAGGCCGTCGCCTGAGGCAGCGGCGGCGCCGCTCAGCGTCCGGGATGCGGTCATTGCCGGGGCGGCTCAGCTGAAGGCCGCCGGGAGCGCAACCCCGCGACTGGACGCGGAGCTGCTGCTGGGCCAGGTGCTCCAGGTAGGCCGAGCTGACCTGGTGCTGGGGCACGACCAGCTACTCGCGCCCCCCGACGCCGCCAGGTATGCCGACCTCCTCGAGCGTCGGTCTGCACACGAGCCCGTGGCCTACATCCTGGGCCGGCGGGAGTTCCGGCACCTGACTTTGGCGGTCGATCGGCGGGTGCTGATCCCCCGGCCCGAGACCGAGCTGCTGGTCGAGGCCGCGCTGGGGCTGCCTTCGGGGGCCCGGGTCGTGGACGTCGGCACCGGCAGCGGGGCCGTGGCGCTGGCCCTGGCCTGCGAGCGCCCCGATCTTACGGTGACGGCTACGGACGTGAGCGCGGATGCGCTTGCGGTGGCACGGGCGAACGGTGATCGCCTGGGGCTGGACGTGCGGTTCGTGCAGGCCGATCTGCTCGAGGGCGTGCCGGGGCCGTGGGACGCCGTGCTGGCCAACCTGCCATATGTGGCGCGGTCGGACTCGCTTCCTGCCGACGTGGCGGAGTTCGAGCCTCCAGGCGCCCTGTTCGCGGGGGACGACGGGCTTTCGGTGCTGCGGCGGCTGACTGGGATGCTCGATGGCGTGCCGTTCGTGGCGCTCGAGGTCGGCGAGGGTCAGGCGCGCGCGGTGTCTTCCCTGCTCGGCGAATTCGGGCAGGTGGAGTGCCTGCGGGACCTGGCCGGGATCGAGCGGGTGGTCGTCGGGCGGCGATGAGTCTGGCTTCGGAGTTCGAGCGCTGCATCGCTTCCGGCGGGGTGGCGGTCTTTCCCGCAGATACGGTCTATGGCCTGGCGTGCTCGCCTTCCGATGCGGCCGCCGTCGAGCGTCTGTACGCGCTCAAAGGGCGTCGGCCCGAGAAGCCGGCGGCGGTGATGTTCTTCTCGGTGGAGGCGGCGCTGACCGCGCTGCCGGAGCTTGGCGTGCGCACGAGGGCGTTGTTCGAGCGCATCTTCCCGGGGGGCGTGACGCTGCTGGTGCCGAACCCCGCGCGGCGGTTCCCGCTGGCGGGCGGAGGCGAGCTGCTCGGGGTGCGGGTGGTCGATGTCCCGGCTCTTCGCGGCGTCGCGGTGGCCGTCCTCCAGTCGAGCGCGAATGTGGCCGGCGGCTCGGATGCTCGCCGGCTTCTCGATGTTCCACGCCCGATTCGCGCCGGGGCCGACCTGGTGATCGAAGGGGGCGAGCTGCCTGGAACGCCCTCGACCGTGGTCGACCTGGGCGGCTTCGAGGAGGACGGGAAGTGGACGGTCGTCCGGCCCGGCGCGGTGGCCGAGGAGGACCTTGCGCGCGAGCTGACGTGGCAGTACCACTTCGACCCGGGCAGCTACCTGGACGAGATCCGGGGCGAGATCCCCCGCTACGACGAGTTCCAGGACGAGCTCGTGGCGGCCAGCGGGGTGGGCGCCGAGCGGATCCTCGAGCTCGGGACGGGCACGGGGGAGACCGCCCGGAGGCTGCTGCAGCGCCATTCATCAGCTTCACTGGTCGGAGTCGACGTCAGCCCGGAGATGCTCGCGGTCGCGCGGCGCGCCCTGCTCGGCGATCGTGTCGACCTGCGCGTCGGGAGGCTCGAGGATCCGCTGCCCGAGGGGCCGTTCTCGCTCGTGGCCTCGGCGCTGTGCGTGCACCACCTGCCCGGGGCGGCCAAGGGCGAGCTGTTCTCGCGCGTGGCCGGGGTTCTGGACCCCGGCGGCCGCTTCGTGCTCGCCGACGTGGTTCTCCCTGAGGATCCGGCCCAGGCCACCACGGATCTGACTCCTGGCTACGACTTCCCGTCCTCAGTTGACGAGCAGCTCGAGTGGATGCGCTCGGCGGGGTTCGAGGCGCGGGTCTCCTGGTCGGCCGGAGACCTAGCGGTGCTGGTCGGCAGGCTTTAGGCGCCCGCCGGGCGGATTGCTATCGTCGCCCGCCCGTGCTGCCGCCCGACTTCTTCAACCGGCCGCTGGCCGAAGTGGACCCCGAGATCGCCGCGGTGCTGGAGCTCGAGCTCGAGCGCCAGCAGTCGACGCTCGAGATGATCGCCTCGGAGAACTTCGTGCCGCTGGCCGTGCTCGAGTGCCAGGGCAGCGTCCTCACCAACAAGTACGCCGAGGGCTACCCGGGCAAGCGCTACTACGGCGGCTGCGAGCACGTGGATGTCGCCGAGCAGCTGGCGATCGACCGGGCGAAGGAGCTCTTCGGCGCCGAGCACGCCAACGTCCAGCCCCATTCGGGCGCGCAGGCCAACGCGTCCGTCTATCACGCCCTGCTGGCGCCCGGGGACACGTTGATGGGCTTGGAGCTCGCCCATGGCGGCCATCTGACGCACGGGATGAAGATCAACGTCTCGGGCCGCCTGTATGAGATCGCGCCGTATCAGGTGGATCGCGAGACGTCGCTCATCGACATGGACGAGGTGGAGCGCGTGGCGCTGGAGCGGCGTCCCAAGATGATCATCGCCGGCTGGTCGGCATATCCACGCCAGCTCGACTTCCCGCGCTTCCGCGAGATCGCCGACGCGGTGGGCGCCTATCTGATGGTCGACATGGCCCACTTCGCGGGCCTCGTCGCCGCTGGGCTCCACCCGAGCCCGGTGCCGCACGCCCACGTGGTGACGACCACGATCCACAAGACGATCGGCGGCGGCCGCGGCGGGATGATCCTCTGCAAGGAGGAGCTGGCCAAGAAGATCGACTCGGCTGTGTTCCCTGGCCAGCAGGGCGGCCCGCTCGAGCACATCATCGCCGGCAAGGCGGTGGCCCTTCGCATTGCCGCCTCCGAGCCCTTCCGCGAGCGGCAGGAGCGAACTCTGGCCGGAGCTCGGGCGGTGGCCTCCGAGCTGCTGGGCGCCGGGCACGGGGTCAGCGTGTTGACGGGCGGCACCGACGTTCACCTGGTGCTCTGCGACCTGCGGGAGTCGGCTCTGGATGGCAAGCAGGCCGAGGATCGCCTGCATTCGATCGGGATCACGGTCAACAGGAATGCCGTTCCCTTCGACCCCCGGCCTCCGGCGGTCTCGTCGGGGCTGCGGATCGGAACGCCGGCGCTGGCGACCCGGGGGCTCCAGGTCGAGGACTTCGTCGAGGTCGGGCGGATCCTGGCCGCCGCTCTGACCGCTTCGGACTTCGATTCGGAGCGAGCCGAGCTTGCCGAGCGCGCCGCGGCGATCGCCGAGCGCTACCCGGTCTACGCGCAGCTGGGCGCCGGCGCAGCGGTTTAGTTCCAATCCTGTCTCAGATCTGTTCCAAACCAGTCACAGGGGGTTCCGCGCTTCGTTCCAGGCCCGATACTGGCCGTCGTGGACTCCCCGGAAGCTGGTCAAGGCCCCAAATCTCGTGCACTCTCCGGGATATGGGGCGAAAACCCTGAGATACCGGGTCGCGCCCCCAAACCACAACCGGCGCACAGGATTTGGGTTCCCATCCAGGTCGGGGAGCGGGGCGAGCGCGAGGTCGCGCGGCTGACGAGCGCGCAACGGGGCCTGATCACGCGCGGTCAGCTCCTGGCCGCCGGAATCACGCGAGGCTCGATCGAGCACCGGCTGCAGACGGGGCGCCTGCACAAGCATCTTCGCGGTGTGTACCTCGTAGGGCGTCCGACCCTGGAGCCCCTGGCCCGCGAGCTTGCGGCCGCCCTCTACTTCGACGGCGACGCCGTTCTCAGCCACGCCAGCGCCTGCTGGCTGTGGGGCTTCATCCCGGACGCCCCGCCAGAGGTCACGGTCACGCTGATCGGCCGCGACGCTCGCCCGCGACAGGGCCTGCACGTGCACCGCGTACCGTTCCTGGCGAGACAGGACATGCGAATCCGACGAGGGATCCCGCTCACGGCCCCCGCCAGGAGCCTGCTCGACCTCGCCGCCGACGCCACCGAGGACGCGCTCGAGCAGGCCGTGGCCGAGGCGGTGGCCATGCGCCTGACCAGCGCCCGCGAGCTGGAGCAGGCCCTCGACCGCGCGCCGGGCCGCAGCGGAACGGCCCGGATTCGGGCGATCCTGGACGCCGACGCCGAGCCGGCGCTCGCCGGGTCGAAGCCCGAACGCCTGCTGCTGGAGCTCATCCGTCAAGCCGGCCTACCGGAACCGCTCGTCAACAAGCCCTTCCACGGCTTCAGGATCGACATGCGCTGGCCCGAGCACCGGCTGGCGCTCGAGTTCGACGGCCATCGGTTCCATGGCAGTCGAGCCGCGTTCGAGCGCGATCGCCGCCGGGATCAGGTGCTCGCGGCGGCCGGCTACACCGTGATCCGCGTCACCTGGCGCCAGCTGATCGAGGAGCCATACGCGGTGATCGCGCGCGTGGCGATGGCGCTCCAGGTCCGGGCCGCCTGACCGGGCTGCAATCCTTCCGGTCGCGATGCCCTCTCACTGGGATGCCGTCCTTGCCTTCCTCGTCGCGATGGCCTTCGCGACGCTGCTGACGCCCCTGTCGGCGCGCGTCGCTCGCCGGGTCGGGGCGGTCGCCGAGCCCAAGGAGCGAGGACTGGCCAAGACGGCGACGCCGCAGCTCGGCGGCATCGCGATCCTGGCCGGCGCGCTCTTGGCCAGCGCGATCTGGATGCCCGGCTCCTTCCACCTGCCCCATGTCGCGCACTCCGGGCCCGGACTCGGGCCACTTGTGCGCACCTGGTGGATCATCGCGGGGGCCTGCCTGATCGCGGTGGTGGGCGCGATCGACGACGCGCGCGAGCTGCGACCGTTCACGAAGCTGCTCGGCCAGATCGCGGCCGCCGTGCTCGCCGTACACGGCGGAGTCGTGGTCAAAGACGTGACGCTGCCGTTCATCGGCTCGTTTCAGTTCCCCAACGCCGGGCCCGCGCTGACTGTGGTCTGGCTGGTCGGCCTGATGAACGTGGTCAACTTCTCCGACGGGATCGACGGCCTCGCCGCCGGCGTCTGCACGATCGACGGGGCCGCCTTCGCGATCATCGCCTTCAGCCTCCACGTCCCGGCCGCCGGTGTGCTGGCTGCCCTCACCGCGGGGGCCTCGCTTGGCTTCCTGTTTCACAACTTCCATCCGGCATCGGTGTTCATGGGCGATTCCGGCGCGAACCTGCTCGGCTACCTGCTCGCGACGGTCGCCGTCATCGGTTCGGTGAAGACCAATGCTGTCGTCGCCCTGATCGTGCCGCTGGTGATCCTGGCGGTGCCGTTCCTCGACACCGGCTTCGTCGTGGCCAAGCGGCTGAAGTACCGCCGCAAGCCCTGGTCCGCCGATGCGAACCACTTCCATCACCGCTTCGCCCGGATCGGCTTCAGCCAGCGCAAGACGGTCGCCTACCTGTACGCATGGACCGCGCTCCTGGCTGGGGTCGCGATAGCGCTGCGCTTCGTGCCCTACCACCACCATCATCCGAGCTACTACAGAACCGGCTGGCTGCTGGTGATGTTGGCGATCGGACTGATTGCCGTCATCGCGAGCGTCTACCTGGTGTACGTGCTCGAGATCCTCAAGTTCCGGAACATCCGTGTCTTCCAGCTCCGGCGCGCCGATCCCGATACGGGTGAGCGCGAGGTCGTCGCCCAGGTGCAGCGCGAGATCGAGACGGGCGAGTTCGAGCGGGTGCACCCGCAGTGACACGCAGCGGGAGCGGCCTCACCCGTCGCGAAATCATCATCCTGGCCGGGATCGCCTTGATGACGGTGATCGCCGGCGTCACTCGGTACGCGGGCGGGGTCTCCAAGATCCTGGCCTTCAGCTGCGCGACGCTTTCGCTGGCCGGGCTCGCCTGGGTGGTGTCATTCGCCACCGACCAGCTGGGGCGGAAGTTCGGGCCCGGGGTCACCGGCTTTCTGCAGTCGACTCTGGGCAACCTGCCGGAGTTCTTCGTGGTCATCTTCGCGCTGCAGGCCCATCAGAAGGTGGTGGCCGAGACCGCGATCCTCGGCTCGATCCTCGTCAACGCCCTGCTCGTGCTCGGTCTGGTGATCGTCGCCGGGGCGGCCAGGGCACGCGACGGCGTCATGCGCTTCAACCCGCGCCTGCCGACCGACACAGCCACGCTGCTGCTGATCTCGACCTTCATCATCGTCCTGATCGGGTTGACGAACTCGGCCCGGGACACAGCGAGCCACCACACGAAGACGATCTCGATCGTCGGCGCGTGCCTGCTGCTGGTCGTATATGCCACCTGGCTGCGCCAATACCTCTCGGCGGACGAGCGCCCGGGGGAGGAGGTGGAGCAGGCGCGGGTCCCGGTCATCACGAGCGGCATCCTTCTGGTCCTCGCCGGCGGTGGCTCGGCATTCGTCTCGGACTGGTTCGTGCACGCGCTGCAGACGACGATCACGACCCTGCACATCTCCCAGGCCTTTGCCGGCCTCGTGATCGTGGCCATCGCCGGCAACGCGGTCGAGAACTTCACCGGCATCGTGCTCGCCTATCGCGGGCGCTCGGACCTCGCGATCTCGGTGGTCAAGAACTCGGTCGCCCAGATCGCGGCCTTCCTCTACCCGGCGCTCGTGCTCGTCTCGATGCTGACGGTCACTACGCTCACGTTCACGCTTGCGCCCGTCTACATAGGGGCGCTCCTCGGGACCGCGGTGATCGTGTGGCAGATCACCGGCGACGGTGAGGCGACGGTGTTCGAAGGCTGTGCGCTGATCGCCACCTTCGTGATCCTGGCCACGGTCGCGGCGTTCGAATGACGCCTGGCGCCGCTAGGATCGTGACGTAACCAAGCAGCGCCGGCGCCGTAGTTTCCCGGAAGCGTCGGCAAGCGGCAGCGCACCCACCCGTGCACCACGGACGCGCCGCCGCCGATATGTAGCTCTGATCCCTCGTGACACCAACTGATCGCCTTGTGCGCCGGCTCCCGCCCCTGGCCGCGATTGCGGCCGCGCTGGTCGGCGTAATAAACATCGCCTCCGCTCTGACCCCGAGCATCCGCTGGCGCGGCCACCTGCTGCTCCAGTTCGAGACCGTGGAGGCGGTCCACATCTTCCACGCGCTCGCCCTCCCGGCCGGCGCGGCGCTGCTGCTGGTCGCTCCCTACCTGGCCAAGCGCCGGCGCCGGGCCTGGCTGCTCGCCGTGCTGCTGATGCTCGTGCTCGGGGCATTCGACCTGCTCAAGGGTCTCGATTTCGAAGAGACCGCGATCACCTGGGCGGTCGCCGGCATTCTGATCCTCAGCCGGAGAGCGTTTCCCGTGCGCCACGATCCGATCACTCTGCGCTCGGCGATCTGGCGCGTCCCGCTGCTCGGCGTGCTCGGGCTGACGGTCGCGGCGCTCGCCACCTGGGTCTCTCAGGGCCACCCGTCGGTGGGCTCGGTGCTGCGGGAGACCGGCGACCTTCTGCGCTGGCACTCGGGACCGATCCAGTTCCGCCACCACACGGCCTTCCACCACCATTTCTCGTGGATTCCGCTGAGCGTGCACACGCTCGAGATCGCCACGCTGGTGGCGATCGCCTATGTGATCTTCCGCCCGCTGGCCGCGCCACGGGCACTGCCCTCGGCGAGTGCCCGCGAGGCCGCGGTCGCGCTGGTCCAGCAGCACGGGCGCGACACGCTCGCGTTCTTCAAGCTCCGCGGCGACAAGCAGTACTTCTTCAGCCCCGATCGCAGCGCGTTCGTGGGCTACCGGATCGAGAACGGCGTGATCCTGCTCTCGGGCGACCCGGTCGGCCCCGAGTCCGAGCTGCCCGCGCTGCTGCACAACCTGCGCGCGTTCGCCGACGCCCGCGGCCTGAAGCTGGGCGCCGTCGGCGCCAGCGAGCGCATGTGCCGGCTGTATGAGGAGATGGGGCTGCGCACCATCTACCTGGGCGACGAGGCGATCCTCGAGCTCGAGCGCTT
>DATGJM010000100.1:0-10873 GCA_035295205.1 Solirubrobacteraceae bacterium
ATCTCGGCGACGGCGCGGCGCTCGTCCTCGGTGAGGCCCGGCGTCGCGGCCGGTGGGTAGAGCACGATCGAGGTACCGGGTTGCCCGGGCGGACCGACCGTGATCCAGTGCATCCCACCGTATTCGACGTCGTTACGGACCTCGAAGCCGAGCGTGTCGCGGTAGAAGGCCAGCGAGGCGTCCGGGTCGTCGTGCGGGAGGAGGGTTGAGTGGATGGTGATTTCCATGGCGGTGATCCTAGGTACGGGTCGCCGACCTCGCTTCTCGATTCCTGACCGGTTTGCTCACCTGCTTGGCCACGCACGGCGGGATCCCGGCCATCGCGCCCGCCGCCTCGCGCCGGTAGGCGCTCGGGGGCATCCCGACGAGCTCGGTGAAGCGGGTGCTGAACGTCCCCAGCGACGAGCACCCGACCTCGAAGCAGACCTCGGTTACGCTGAGATCGCCACGCCGCAGCAGCGCCATCGCGCGCTCGATACGCCGGGTCATCAGGTAGCTGTAGGGCGACTCACCGTAGGCGCGGCGGAACTCGCGGCTGAAGTGCCCGGCGGACATGTGCGCGTCGCGGGCGAGTGCCTCGACGTCGAGCGGCTGCGCGTATTCGCGGTCGATCCGGTCGCGCACGCGCCGCAGCAGCGCCAGATCGCGCAGATGGGGGTCGCCGGCTCGCCCGTTCGTCAGCTGCGATCCGCTGGTCACTGCCGGGATCCTGGCACAGCCCGGTTGAGATGCGGCAAGCGCGGATGCCAGTGCGGCAGCCCATCGTCGAGGCGAAGGACGGTCGCGTTGACCTCGTAGCACGCGCAGCGCCAGCCGCGCAGGCCGGCGGCGTCCTGGGCGTCGGCGACCCGCCGGCGGACGATCGCCTCCGCGTGATCGCCGTCGGGGGCCTCAACCGTGAATATGCCCGTCCACTCGCTGGGAGCGAAGCTCAGCTCATGCGCCTGCGAGGCGAGGGCGGCGCGCAGCCGCTCGACGGCGGCCTCGCCCTCGGACGACTCGCCGGCAACGTCGACGAAGACGGTGTACAGCACGCGCGCACGGCCACCGGGTTGCGCCGAGCGCCGGCGTCGGCGGCCGGCGGGCTGGGGGGCCCACGGGGGGTAGTCGATGCCGGCCCAACGGTTGACCAGGAAGCCCTGGGCGACGAGCAGCGCTACGCCGGCCATGAGCACGGCGACCGCCTTCGGCGTGTGCAGGAACCCCAGGCTGACGATCAGCGTGGTGGCACCCGCCGGTGGGTGGGGCACACCGAGCCAGATCATTCCAGCCGCGGTCAGCCCCAGGGACATCGCGGCCGCGCCGATCCGCGCCGTGGTCACGTGGGCCAGCGCCGGCCCCTGGCCGAGCAGCCCGAACACGGCCAGCGCCGCGAGCCCGGACAGGGCGCCGACCAGGTGCCCGATCAGCGCGTTACGCGGGCTCGACGCGTCCGCATGGGGGCGGTAGAAGAGCAGAAACGCCGTCGGCCCGAGCGAAGGGAACACGAGCGGCTCATGCGTGAGCTGCGCGGCGAGCGCCATCAGCCCGATCGAGACCGTCCCGTTGATCAGCGCCAGCAGGCCAAGCGGCAGCCGCGCGTCGCGGCACTCAGCCAGCCGGCGCCAGCGCAGCCGCAGCCCCATGCCACGAAGCACGTCGGGCAGCCCAGCCGGCTCGTGGCTGGCGTCAGGGTGCGATCGAGGCCGCGCTTGAGGTGTCACGATATCGTACTACGATATCTAAGCCGGCTCATGACCAGGGTCTCCCGCACCGCCACCTTCGGTCCCCACGATGATCTCGCTCGAATCCTCGCTGACCTCACCTGTCCCCTCTGCGGCTACCCCCATCCCGAGGGCGCCCACCCCCGGATCACCGACAACCGCATCAGGTTCTTCTGCGAGAACTGCGCCGCGTTCGTGACGGTGGCGCTCAGCGAGGAGCAGGCGCTCGCCTTCTCACGAGCGGTCCCGGGGCCTACTTAGCCGGGCGCTCGATCGATGATCCTGCGGATCCGTTCGAGCTCGAGCTTGGGAGTGCGATCGGCCCGGAGCAGCCCGTTCGGCTCGCCGCCGACGTCGGTGAGCTGCGTGTAGCAGAAGCCGGCGAGGATCGGGCTGCTGTGCAGCACCGAGGTCAGGGCTTCGAGGCTGCGCTCCAGTTCCTCGGCGCCGGCGACGAGCGCATAGTCGATGCCCTCACCGGGCGTTTCGCAGAACAGGCCGCCGTATTCGCTGACCACGAACGGCTGGCCGGAGTACCCGAAGCCGGCGGCGTACACCGGTGGCGCCGTGTCGGAGAGCAGGCTCTCGACCGAGGCGACGCGGGCCGCGAGCTGCTCCGGCGAGCCGTAGTCATGGATCGTGCACAGATCCGAGAAGGTGTGCTCCCAGCCGTCGTTTGACACCACGAGCCGGGTGTCGTCCAAGGACCTCGTGAGGAAGTACATCGCGCTGGCGTGGGCGGCGAGGAACTCGCCGGCGTTGCTGCGCCCGTCGGGGCCGAGCACGTGACCGCCCCAGCTCTCGTTCAGCGCGACCCAGGCGATGATGCAGGGGTGGTTGTAGTCGCGGGTGATGGCCGATTGCCACTCTCCGGTGATCCGTTTGAGATAGCGCGGAGATCGGTGGTGGGCGTTGGCCATCTCGCCCCAGACCAGGAAGCCGAGTCGATCGGCCCAGTACAGCCAGCGCGGGTCCTCGACCTTCTGGTGCTTGCGCGCGCCGTTGAACCCCATCGCCTTGGCCAGCTCGATGTCGGTCCTCAGGGCCTCGTCGCTCGGCGCGGTCATGAGCCCGTCCGGCCAGTAGCCCTGGTCGAGCACCAGGCGCAGGAACAGGGGCTCGCCGTTGAGGAGCACCCGGCCGCCG
Source organism: Solirubrobacteraceae bacterium (assembly GCA_035295205.1). Taxonomy (GTDB): domain Bacteria; phylum Actinomycetota; class Thermoleophilia; order Solirubrobacterales; family Solirubrobacteraceae; genus Palsa-465. The sequence goes on from DATGJM010000100.1 coordinate 2,850, forward strand.
GCGGCCTCGATCTTGCGCACCCCGAAGTAGCTCTTGACGTGATCGCGCACCGTGCCCGCGGCGTCGAATAGCTCGATCGTAAGGTCATACAGCGCCGGGCGGTCAGGCGACCACGCATGCAGGGTCGTACTCGCCAGCGCGATCGCGCCCTCGGCCTCGCTGCGGGCCTCGTCGAGCGACAGCCAGGCCTGACCGGCCGGCTCGCCGCCGATCGAGGCCGTGGCGCGGACCCGCACCCCGGGCTCGTGCGCGGCCAGGGTGGCGACCACGTGCACCGCGGCGGCGTCGAGGTCCGGCGTCAGGCGAAGATCGCTGAGGTGGAGACGGTCCACCATCTCCATCCACACCGTCTGCCAGATGCCCGTCGTGCGCGAATAGTAGATCTGGCTCGGCTGCTCCTGCCAGTCCTGCTTGCCCCTCGGGATGCTTGGATCCCGACCGGGGTCCTCAGCGCGGACGACCACGAGGTTCTCTCCGACGTCGAGCAGGTTCGTGATGTCGGCACAGAACGGCGTGTGCCCTCCCTCGTGCGTGGCCGCCAGTTGGCCACCCACCCACACCGAGGCGAGGTAGTCGACCGCCCCGAAATGCAGGAGGACCCGGTCGCGCTCGGAGCGTTCCGGCGCTTCGAACCTACGGCCGTACCAGACCACATCGTGGTAGGAGCCCTCGCCGATCCCCGACAGCTCCGACTCCGGGCAGAACGGCACGACGATCTCGCGAGGCCATCGGGCAGGCGGCTCGTGCCAGCGCTCGCGGCGGCCGGCGTCGCCGTCGTCGAAGGCGAAGCTCCAGACGCCGTTCAGGCACCACCAGCGCCCGTCCTCGCGCATGAGCTGCGGCCGCGGATGTTCCGCGCGTGGGGGCTGGGGCATCGGCCGGGCAACCTTACCCCCAGGGGCTGCTGTCAGTTGCGCGCCGAGCTTGCGGGGAGGCGCTCGCGGCGCAGCACTCGGTGATACGCGTCGCGCACCACGAGCTCACACCCTTCCGCGTCGGCAGCAAACCGGTAGCCCACGCGCAGGGCGTCGGCCAGGCTAGGGCAGAGCACGCGCTCGCCCTGGTCGAGCCGCACAACCTCCCAGGCACCGCCCGGTGCCCGGTCGACGCTGATCGTCGCCGGTGTGCTCATCGCGACCTCCTGTTCGGTCGAGGACGATCCATTCCATTGTGCGCCTCGCCGACCGCCTCGACAAGCGCGCCGGTCCTCGGGACGACAGTCGTCCTCGGCCTCGCTCCCGCTCTTGCCGTGAGACCCGTCGCTGCGCGGTCATCGGCGGCGCTCAGGCGTCCCTCCCGAGAAGCGCCCGAAGCCCCGGCCCCGCAGGGTGTCGGCGCGGAGCGGCGGCGCCGTGGCGCCGCCGCTCGAGCCGTGGACGACGCTCAGCTCACGAGAGCGTCACGTCGTCGTACTTCGTGTACGTCGGGTCGCCCGGGTAGTTGTCGTCGTGGCTGGTCAGCGTCAGCGTGTAGCTGTCGCCGGCCACCACGGAGGCGTTGACCTGGACCCAGCCGCTACTCGCGACGCAGGTCTTGCCCAGGACCGTCGTGGTCGTGCCCGTGGTGTTGTTCTTCAGCGTCGCGGTGGCCCAGTCGTAGGTCACCGTGTCCGGGCAGGTCACGTTGTAGAAGAAATGCAACGTGCTGCTGCCGGAGGGCACCAGGAACGTCTGCGCGATGCTCGAGTCGCCGTTGGTCGCGCTGCTCGAGCCCAGCAGGGCGCAGTACGCCCCGCTGTGGCACCCGCTGGTGGTCACCGAATGGGCCGCGCCAGACGCCGTCCACCCACTGAGGCTGCCCGTCTCGAAGCCGCCGTTGGTGATACCTGCGGGCGGCGCCGCGCCGAGCGTGACGTCGTCGTACTTCGTGTACGTCGGGTCGCCCGAGTAGTTGTCGTCGTGGCTGGTCAGCGTCAGCGTGTAGCTGTCGCCGGCCACAACTGTCGCCGTCACCTGCTTCCAGCCGCTGCTCGCCACGCACGTCTTGGCCAGCACCGTGCTGGTCGTGCCGGTCGTGTTGTTCTTCAGCGTGGCGGTCGCCCAGTCATAGGTCACCGTGTCCGGGCAGGTCACGTTGTAGTAGAAGGACAACGAACCGGAGCCGGACGGAACGGTGAACGTCTGGGCGATGCTCGAGTCGCCGTTGGTCGGGCTGCTCGAGCCCAGCAGGGCGCAGTACGTCCCGCTGTGGCACCCGCTGGTGGTCACCGAATGGGCCGCGCCAGACGCCGTCCACCCACTGAGGCTGCCCGTCTCGAAGCCGCCGTTCGTGATCCCGCCGCCGGAGCTCGAGCTGACGGTCCACGTGAACGACGCGCTGCCGGCGGCGCCGGTCGTGTCGGTCGCTTTCACGGTGACCGAGCTCGTCCCAGCGGTCGTCGGCGTCCCGCTGATCAGGCCGCTCGAGCCGCTGATCGAGAGCCCGACCGGCAGCCCCGTCGCCGAGTAGGTCAGGGTCTGCCCGGACGCCGAGTCGGTGGCATGGATCTGCAGGCTGACCGCAGTGCCGACCGTGCTCGACTGGTTTCCGGGATTCGTCACCGTGACCGTATTACCGCCGGCCGGATTCACCGTCCAGGTGAACGACGCGCTGCCCGCCGCGCCGGTCGTGTCAGTGGCCGTGACCGTCACCGAACTCGTCGCGGCAGTGGTCGGCGTGCCGCTGATCAGGCCGCTCGAGCTGTTGATCGATAGCCCGGCGGGCAGCCCCGTCGCCGAGTAGGTCAGAGTCTGGCCGGAGGCCGAGTCGCTGGCCTGGATCTGCAGGCTGACGCTCGTTCCGACCGTACTCGTCTGATTTCCGGGATTGGTGACCGACACCGTGTTCCCGGGGTTGGTCACGATCGGATGCGAGACCTCGCAACCGCCGGCGCCGCTGTTGAAATCATTGGCCCAGGTCGACTGGACCGCGAACGTGCCGGTCGTGAGGGTGATGTTCTGAGAGGCGCCCTGCCCGGAGGAGATCCAGGCGCACTTGTCGCCGTTCTCGGCGCCGCTGGAGCCGGTCCAGCCGCCGGCGGGGAACTGGTCGGTCACGGTCTCGGCGTACTCGTGACCCTCGACGATCGTCACGCCGTCCAGCGTTCCCGCCGAGCCGGAGTTGACGAAGTTCTGGCCGCACGAGCTTCCGGCGTCGGTGAGGTAGGGCAGGTTGGTGAAGGCCAGCGTCGGGCCGCTCACCGCGCCTCCTCCGTCCATCGTCGTGTCGCCCGAGTAATCGTGCCACGCGCAGAAGCCCTGGGTCTGGTAGCTGTCAGGATCGGTGCCGGTCGGGGAGACGATCACGTATTGGTCGTTCCGGTTCGAGGTCGTCGTCGTGTTACCGAAGTGCGTGGCCGCGTTCTCGGCCTCCTGGGCGAGCTGATGGGCGGTCGCCGCCGACGGCGCCGCCGTGGAGGTGTCCTCCCACACGCCCGCCAGCGCTCCGCCCGTCGGATAGCCGACGTGCTGGGTGTTCGAGGCCGGGCAGGTCTGGGCCCCGGTCGCTATGCCCTGGCAGTACTGGGTCATGACGCCCGACCACGTCTCGCCGCCCGTTCCAAGGCCCTTCATGAAGGCCTGCAGGTCAGGCGCAAAGCCCTGCGGGTCGCCGCTGTAGGTGAAGTTGCCGGCCGAGTTGGTGCTCTGAGTCCCCCACTGCGAGCCCCAGAACACCACATAGACTCGCTCGGGCCCCGTGGTGACGCCGACGCCGCTGATGCCGCCGCCGTAGTTCATGTCGTTCGCCGAGGTCTGCCGGATCTGGTGGCCGCGGAACGGAACGGCGCCGTGGCGCCATGGCGCCCCGGCTGAGTACAGCGGAGCTCTCGAATGCGCCCGAGCCCCGGCCATTGCCACGGCTGGCAGCAGTAACGCGACGACCGCGATCGCCAGGCCAAAACGAACACCGGTCGCTGGCAGCGACCCGCGCGACAACGCTCGCTTGAGCATCATCTCTCTCCCTCCCCTGCGTCTGGTGAGTACCCGTGCGGAACCGTCGTCCGCCCGGCGCGGAGTCATATCAGCCTCGCATCCCCACAACAAGAGACTTATCTCACAACGTCCTCATTCGTCCCGCAGCAAGTGCGAACTCGGCTGAACGTTGATCACCTTTGAACGCCTTGTTGCGCGCCGGGGGTGGTCAGTATTCAGACGTGCGCCCGTGGCCGCCCTACCCCCGCTCCTCGCAACCTACGTTTCGCTGGAAATACCTTGCCTTTTCTCATCAAGGCGACCTCGTACATCCGTCCACTCCGGACGTCATCCGTTGCACGTGCATCTCGCGGGTATTAGACGTCACGGGGCGCGGACGGGCAGGGCGTGAGCATCGCGGGGCGGGCGATCGGAGAGCTGCGCGGCGGCGGCGCTGCCGGTGAGGACCGATCAGCTCGCCCCCGATCACTCCTGCGGGTTGGCCGGGAAGGCGAGCGCCCCCCGGCCCGACATCTCCTCATAGGTGCGCCAGCGCAGATCCGCACTGTGCTGCGCCAGGCCGAGCAGCCGCTGCGCCTCGTCGGGGTCGGCGTCGGCGAGGGCACGGAAGCGCAGCTCCCCCTCGCGGTACGCGCCCAGCGTCATCCGCGGCCGCGGCGAGTCGAGCAGGAACGGACTGGCTCCGGCCTCGCGGGCGACGGGGTCGTAGCGGAGGAGCGGCCAGTGGCCGCTGGCCACCGCCCGGTACTGCTGCTCGAGGCCGAGGCGCATGTCGTAGCCGTGCGCGATGCAGTGGCTGTAGGCGATGACGAGCGATGGGCCTTCGTAGGCCTCGGCCTCGCGCAGCGCGGTGAGCGTCTGCTGGGGGTCGGCCCCCATCGCGACGCGCGCGACGTACACGCCCGCCAGCGCGATCGCCTGCAGGGCGAGGTCCTTGGTGGGGATCGCCTTACCGGCGGCCGAGAACTTGGCCACTGCGCCCAGCGGGGTGGCCTTCGACATCTGCCCGCCGGTGTTCGAATACACCTCGGTGTCGAGGACGAGGACGTTGACGTTCCGCCCTGACGCGAGCACGTGGTCGAGGCCGCCGGAGCCGATGTCGTAAGCCCAGCCGTCACCGCCCACGATCCACACGCTGCGGCGGATCAGATGGTCGAGGACGCTGCGGAGGTCGTCGGCAGCCGGGCCGGCGAGGGGGTCCAGCTGGGTCGAGAGCTCGGCGAGACGCTCGCGCTGCTCGCGCAGCTCGGACTCGTAGCGCTGTGGCGCGCCGAGGATCGCATCGACCAGATCTGGGCCGAGCTGTTCGCGCAGCTCGAGCAGACGGCGGCGAGCGATCTCGGTGTGGCGGTCCGCGGCGAGCCGGAGCCCGAGCCCGAACTCGGCGTTGTCCTCGAACAGCGAATTCGACCACGCCGGCCCGCGCCCGTCGGCATCCGTGGTCCAGGGCGTGGTTGGCTGGTTGCCCCCGTAGATCGAGGAGCAGCCGGTGGCGTTGGCCACGGTCAGGCGGTCACCGAACAGTTGCGAGAGCAGCTTCAGATAGGGCGTCTCGCCGCAGCCGGCGCACGCTCCGGAGAACTCGAACAGCGGCTCTAGGAACTGCGTGCCCCGCACCGTGCCGAAGTCGACCCGCGAGCGATCGGCGGCCGGAAGCTGCTCGAAGAAGGCGATGTTCTCCCGCTCGGCGGGCACCAGGGGCTCGCGGTCGCCCAGGTTGATCGCCCGGGGTGAGCCGGGCCCATCGGCCGAGACCGGGCAGGCTTCCACGCAGAGCCCGCAGCCGGTGCAGTCCTCGACGTAGACCTGCAGCGTGTAGCCGGTGTCAGGCAACCCGGGACCGTTCAGCGCCGCGCTCTTGAACGTCTCGGGCGCCTCGGCGAGCCGCGCCTGGTTGTAGTACCGCGTCCGGATCACGCTGTGTGGGCACACGAAGCTGCAGTTGCCGCACTGGATGCAGAGCCCGGGCTCCCAGATCGCAACCAGGTCGGAGACGTTGCGCTTCTCGTACTTGGTCGTGCCGCTGGGGTAGGTCCCGTCGACCGGTAGCGCGCTCACCGGCAGCTCGTCCCCGCGGCCGGCCATCATCGCCGCGCTCACGCGGCGCACGAACTCGGGGGCGTTGTCGGGCACCAGGGGCGGCTCGGCATGACCGCCGACCGCGCGCCCGGTCAGCTCCACGCGGTGCAGGCCCGCCAGCGCCCTGTCCACGGCGCGGATGTTCCGCTCGACGACGTCCCGACCGCGCCGGCCGTAGGTCTTCTCGATAGCCGCCTTGATCCTCTCGATCGCGTGCTCGCGGTCGAGAACGCCCGAGATCGCGAAGAAGCAGGTCTGAAGCACCGTGTTCGTCCGCCCGGCCAGTCCCGCCTCACGTGCGATCCGCCCCGCGTCGATCACGAACAGCTCGATCTGCTTGTCGAGCAGCTGGCGCTGGACGCGGCCGGAGAGCTTCTCCCAGACCTGCTCGGGCGGATACCTGGTGTTCAGCAGCAGGGTGGCGCCGGGCGCGGCCCGGTCGAGCACCTCGGCGCGCTCGAGCAGGCCGTACTGGTGCACGCCCACGAAGCGGGCGCTCGAGACCAGATACGGCGCGTGGATCGGATGCGACCCGAAGCGCAGGTGAGAGGTGGTCTGCGTGCCGGACTTCCTCGAGTCGTAGACGAAGTAGGCCTGGGCCTCAAGCCCCGCGTCGCCGAGGATCTTGATCGTGTTCTTGTTGGCCCCCACGGTCCCGTCCGAGCCGAGGCCGAAGAACACCGCCCGCACCGTGTCGGCGGGCTCGATGTCCAGACCGGCGTCGAACTGCAAACTCGTGCCGGACACATCGTCATTGATGCCGACGGTGAACCTGCGGCGCGGCTGATCGCGCGCCAGCTCGCCGAACACGCCTGCGACCATGCCGGGGCTGAACTCCTTGCTCGACAGCCCGTAGCGGCCCCCGATCACCAGCGGCAGCGCCTGCGGCCGGCCGTCGGCCAAGGTCGCGACGACGTCCAGGAACAGCGGCTCCCCGGGCGCGCCGGGCTCCTTGGTCCGGTCGAGCACCGCTACCCGCCGCGCGCTCGGCGGGAGCGCGGCGAGCAGCTCGGCCGCCGGGAACGGCCGGTAGAGCCGGACCTGGACGAGGCCGACGCGCTCTCCGCGCCGGCACAGGTGGTTCACGGTCTCGCGCGCGGTCTCGCCGCCCGACCCGATGATCACGAGCACGCGCTCGGCCTCGGGGTGACCGCTGTACTCGACCAGGCTGTAGGCGCGGCCGGTGATCAGTCGCAGCTCATCCATGCAGCCCTGCACGATCGCCGGGACCCGGGCATAGAAAGGGTTCACGGTCTCGCGGGCCTGGAAGAACGTGTCCGGGTTGTGCGCCGTGCCGCGGATGAACGGACGCTCGGGGGACAGCGCCCGGCCGCGGTGCTCGCGGATCAGCTGCTCGGGGATCAGCGCGCGCAGCTGCTCGTCCTCCAGGAGCTCGACCGTGTTCAGCTCGTGCGAGGTGCGAAACCCGTCGAAGAAGTGCACGAAGGGCACGCGGCTGCGCAGCGTGGCCGCGTGCGCGACCAGGGCCAGGTCGTGGGCCTCCTGCACCGAGGCCGAGGCCAGCAGCGCGAAGCCGGTCTGGCGGACCTGCATGACGTCGGAGTGGTCGCCGAAGATCGACAGCGCCTGCGTGGCCAGCGCCCGGGCGGCCACGTGCATGACCACCGGGGTCAGCTCGCCGGCGATCTTGTACATGTTCGGGATCATCAGGAGCAGGCCCTGGGACGCGGTGAAGGTGGTGCCGAGCGCTCCGCCCTGGAGCGCGCCGTGCAGCGCGCCGGCGGCGCCCGCCTCGCTCTGCATCTCGACCACGCCCGGGACCGAGCCCCACAGGTTCGGCCGGCCATGGCTCGACCACTCGTCGGCCAGCTCGGCCATGGGAGAGGACGGGGTGATCGGGTAGATGGCGCAGACCTCGCTGCAGCGGTAGGCAACCGAGGCCGCCGCTTCGTTGCCGTCGATCGTGAGGCGGGTCATGCGGCGAACACCTCCGGCGGGTCCGGGTCCCCCTCGCCGACCATCTCGATCGAGTGCACGGGGCACTGCTCGAAGCAGGCCGAGCAGCCCGTGCAG
>DATGJM010000101.1:0-3248 GCA_035295205.1 Solirubrobacteraceae bacterium
CTACGTGAAGATGGGGCTCAAGCGGGACGGCACGATCACCGGCATCCACATCAACGTGATCGCCGACCTCGGCGCCTACTACCTGCTGCTCACCCCGTTCATCCCGTCGTTCACCTCGTTCGTGGCCGGCGGCTGTTACAAGATCCCGCGCGTCCGCACGGACATCACCGGGGTATTCACGAACAAGTTCCCCACCGACGCCACCCGTGGCGCCGGTCGGCCCGAGGCCACGCATCTGCTCGAGGTGATGATCGAGCAGGCCGCGCACGAGATCGGGGTCGCCCCGGTCGACATCCGCCGGAAGAACTTCATCCCCAAGGAGGACTTCCCCGCCGAGGTCGCCGTCGGCGTGATCTATGACTCGGGCGATTACCACGGGACGCTCGACAAGCTGCTCTCGAAGCTCGACCTCGAGGAGCTCGAGCGTGAGCGGGCGCAGCTGCGCGAGCGGGGCATCTACCGCGGCATCGGCTATTCGACCTACATGGAGATCTGCGGGCTCGCGCCGTCACGCGTCGTCGGACCACATGGCGTTGGCATCCAGTCGGGCTTCTGGGAGTCGGCGGTGGTGCGGGTCCACCCATCTGGATCGGTGACCGTGTTCACCGGCACCTCGCCGCACGGGCAGGGGCTGGACACCAGCATGGCGCAGATCGCGGCTGACCGGCTGGGGACGTCCCCTGATGTGGTGGAGGTGATCCACGGGGATACCAACACCGGCCCCTACGGCATGGGGACGTACGGCTCGCGCTCGCTGTCGGTGGGCGGTGAAGCCGTCGCCAAGGCGGCGATGAAGGTGCAGGACAAGGCCAAGCGGCTCGTGGCGCACCTGCTCGAGGCGGCGCCCGAGGACATCGAGGTCGCCGACGGGAAGTTCTCGGTTCGGGGCTCGCCCGACAAGGGCATGACGCTGGCCGAGATCTCCGGGGCGGCCTACATCCCGGAGAACGTTCCCGACGGGATGGAGCCCGGCCTCGAGGAGACGACGTTCTACGACCCCGGGAACTTCGTGTTCCCGTTCGGCGCTCATGCCTGCATCGTCGATGTCGACGGCGAGACGGGCAAGGTCGACGTGGTCCGCTACGTGGCGGTGGACGACTGCGGGACGGCGATCAATCCGCTGCTGATCGAGGGCCAGGTGCATGGCGGCATCACGCACGGCATCGGCCAGGCGCTCTACGAGCGGATCCACTACGACGAGGAGGGTCAGCTCGTAACCGGCACGTTCGTCGACTACGCCCTACCGAGCGCGGCCGACCTCCCCAGCTACGAGACCGACCGCACCGAGACACCCTCGCCGGTCAACTCCCTCGGAGTGAAGGGCGTGGGCGAGGCCGGAACGATCGCGTCGTCCCCCGCGGTAGTGAACGCGGTCATCGACGCCCTGCGGCCGCTGGGCGTCGGCTTCATGAACATGCCACTCAGCCCGATGCGGGTGTGGGAGGCCATCCAGGCCGCCGGTGCAGCCAGCCACAACGGAGGGGAGCCAGCATGATCCCGGCAGAGTTCGACTACGTCGCGCCGGCCAGCCTCGACGAGGCGATTCAGGCCCTGTCGCACGGTGACGCCGACGCCAAGCTCCTGGCGGGCGGGCACTCGCTGATCCCGCTGATGAAGCTCCGCCTGGCTGCGCCATCGCTGCTCGTCGATCTCCGGCGGGTCGACGGACTGACCGGCGTGAAGCGAAACGGCGGGCTGAGCGTCGGCGCGATGACCACGCACGCCGAGGTGGCCGGCTCGGGTCTGGGGCTGCTGTCGGACGCCGCGGGCACGATCGCCGATCCCCAGGTGCGCCACCGCGGGACGATCGGGGGCTCGCTGGCGCACGGCGATCCGGCCTCGGACCTGCCGGCGGTGGCGCTGGTGACAGAGGCCACGCTCGTGACCCGCGGCCCGAACGGCGAGCGCGAGATCGCGGCGTCGGACTTCTTCCGCGATTACCTCGAGACCGCGCTCGAGCATGACGAGGTGATCACGGAAATCCGGTTCGCCGAAGGTCTCGACGGCTGGGGCCACGGCTACGAGAAGTTCAACCGGCGTCGCGAGGACTGGGCGATGGTGGCCGTGTGCGCGCTCGCGCGGGTGCAGGACGGGACCTTCACCGACGTGCGGGTTGGCCTCACGAACATGGGCTCGACGCCGCTGCGGGCGCGGGCGGTCGAGGAGGCGCTGCGCGGGCAGTCTGTCTCAGCCGAGTCGATCGCGCGCGCGGCTGAGCAGGCGGCGGAGGGCACCTCGCCGCCCGCCGACCTGAACGCCTCGGCGGATTACAAGCGCCACCTCGCACGCGTGCTCTGCCGACGCGCGCTCGAGCGAGCCGCGGGGGTGTGAGGCGCGTGGGGCTACGCTGATGGGCGACCCCGCTTGAAGCCCAACTCGATCGAAGAAGTACAGGAGTTGCTCGGCGGCCAGGGTTACCTGGCCGACCGGGCCCTGGCCACGGCCGTGTTCCTGGCCGCGACACTCGAGCAACCCCTGCTGCTCGAAGGCGAGGCCGGCGTCGGCAAGACCGAGGTCGCGCGGTCGCTCGCGCAGGCCAGCGGCGCCCGGCTGATCCGCCTGCAGTGCCACGAGGGCATCGACGTGCACCACGCGCTGTACGAGTGGGATTACCAGCGCCAGCTGCTGGCGATCCGAGCTGCCGAACACGGAACGCCGGCCGACCTGTACTCGGAGCGCTTCCTGCTCAGGCGGCCCCTGCTTCAGGCCCTGGAGGCCAGCGAGCCGGTCGTGCTGCTGATCGACGAGATCGACCGCGCGGACGATGAGTTCGAGGCCTTCCTGCTCGAGCTGCTCTCGGACTTCCAGGTCTCGATTCCTGAATTGGGGACGGTCGCCGCCGTGCGCCGGCCTGTCGTGGTGCTCACCTCGAACCGGACGCGCGAGCTGCACGACGCGCTGAAGCGCCGGTGCCTCTACCACTGGATCGACTACCCCGACCTCGAGCGCGAGATCGAGATCGTCCGCACGCGGCTGCCGGGTGTTCCGGACGAGACTGCGCGGCGGGTCTGCCAAGCCGTGGCGCGGCTGCGGGATACCGAGCTCTACAAGCTTCCGGGGGTGGGGGAGACGATCACTTGGGCCCGCGCGCTGGACGCGATCGGCGACCTCGACGCGACGCTCGGCGCGGCGTTGAAGGTCAAGGAGGACGTCGAGCGTGTGCGCGCGAGCGGGGTTCTGAGCGGTGCCTGAGAGGTTCGTGTCGGTGTTGGCCGCGCGCATGCGAGACGGCGGCGCTCGGGTGGGGG
>DATGJM010000102.1:0-8881 GCA_035295205.1 Solirubrobacteraceae bacterium
GCGGTCGGGGCCTCGCCCCGGCCCTCGTCGGGCACGTTCTCGATTGGGCCAGGGACCAGGGCGTGGCTCGCATCGACCTCCATGTCACCGACTGCCCGGAGGCCCGCCCCGCGGCAGCCCTCTACCAGAAGCTCGGCTTCGCCGACACCGGCAAGCGCGAGCCGCTTGACTCGGACCCGTCGCTCGTCACGCGGGTGCTCGCGCGAGAGGTATGAGGGGGCGGCACCGCGCGGGCGTGGGTAGGCCCGGCTAGGCGGTCGCCGAGATCGCGCCCTCGAGGCCCAGCTGCTCGATCGCCCGCTCGCGCAGCTTGAACTTCTGGATCTTGCCGGTGACGGTCATCGGGAACTCGTCGACCGCGATCACGTAGCGCGGCACCTTGTAGTGGGCGATCTGCCCGCGGCAGTATTCCCGCACTGCCTCGCCGTCGAACCGCGACGCGTCGCGCGGGATCACGAAGGCCGCGATCTCCTCTCCGTAGCGCTCGTCGGGCACCCCCACGACCTGCACATCCCGAACCTCCGGGTGCCCATACAGGAACTCCTCAATCTCACGCGGGTACACGTTCTCCCCGCCGCGGATCACCATGTCCTTGGAGCGCCCGACGATGTTCACGTAGCCGTCGGCGTCCATCGTCGCCAGGTCGCCGGTGTGCATCCAGCCGGCCCGGTCGATGGCCTGCGCGGTCTGCTCGGGGTCGTTCCAGTACCCAAGCATCACGCTGTAGCCGCGGGTGCAGAGCTCGCCCGGCTCCCCGCGCGGCACACACTCACCGCTCACAGGGTCGACGACCTTGATCTCGACGTGGGGGTGCACGCGGCCGACGGTCGAGGTGCGGTGCTCGAGGTCGTCGCTGGCATCGCTCTGGGTCGAGACAGGCGATGTCTCGGTCATCCCGTAGGCGATCTGGACCTCGCTCATGTGCATCCGCTCGACCACGCGGCGCATCACCTCCACCGGGCACGGCGAGCCGGCCATGATTCCCGTGCGCAGGTTCGTGAGGTCGAGGTCGCGGAACTCCGGGCTGTCAAGCAGCTCGAGCTCGGCGATGAACATCGTCGGCACGCCGTAGAGAGAGGTGCAGCGTTCCTGGGCCGTGACCGAAAGCGTCGCTGCAGGCTCGAAGGCTGCCGCCGGGACGACGATCGCCGATCCGTGCGTCGTGCAGGCGAGGTTGCCGAGCACCATCCCGAAGCAGTGGTAGAAGGGCACCGGGACGCACACCCGATCGGCTGGCGTGTAGCTGAGCTTCTCGGCGATGAAGTAGGCGTTGTTCAGGATGTTGTGATGTGTGAGCGTGGCGCCCTTCGGAAAGCCCGTGGTGCCGCTGGTGTACTGGATGTTGATCGGGTCGTCGAACTGCAGCCCGGACGGCAGCTGCGCCGATTCGTCGCCCGCAGCCAGCTCGTCCCACTCCGGCGTCTCCGTGAAGATCGTGCGTTCGAGCGCCTCACAGAGCGGCGCCACCTCCTCGACCATCTGCACATAGCTCGAGGTCTTGAAGGCCTGCGCGGCGACGAGCAGACGGCAGCCGGACTGGCGCAGGGCGTACTGGAGCTCGGAGGTGCGGTAGGCGGGATTTATGTTGACGAGGATCACGCCCGCCTTGGCCGAGGCGAACTGCACGAGCAGCCACTCGGAGCAGTTCGGCGCCCAGATGCCCATCCGGTCTCCGGGCTGAAGGCCGAAGGCGATCAGGCCGCGGGCCAGCCGATCCACGCGCTCGGCGAGCTCGGCGTACGTCCAGCGGACATCCTGGTGGGCGACGACCACAGCCTCGCGATCCGCGTACGACGCCACGGCGAGATCGAAGTTCTCTCCGATCGTCTCACCGAGGAGGGGCGTCTCGGAAGGTCCGTGCGCGTAGGAGAGCATCGCACCCGAATCCTCCCACTCACGCTCGGCGCTGAAAAGGTCAGCGTCGCGACAGCACGACCAGCGGGATCTCGCGCTCGGTGCGCTCCTGGTAGCCCCGGTAGCCCGAATAGGCGGCGACGGCCTTCTCCCACAGGCGCGGGCGCTCCTCCGCGCTCGCGACCCGCGCGCGCACCGGCCGGCGCTCGGAGCCGATCTGCACCGTCGTCTCGGGGTTGGCGCGCAGGTTGTGGTACCAGGCCGGGTGCCGTTCGTACCCGCCCTTGGAGGCCACGATCACGACGTCGTCACCGTCCTCGACATACAGCAGCGCGCTGGTGCGCTTGACCCCGCTGCGGGCGCCGACGTGATCGAGCAGCAGCACCGGGGCGGCGATCCCGGGGATCCGCCCGCCGATCCGACCGCCCGTCAGCCGGTAGGCCCGCACCTGTAGACCCATGATCCGGCTCAGCAGAGACCAGGAATGGTCGGCGAGCTTCAGCGTGTCCATCGGCCTGCATGGTAAGAGCACCGACATCTGGTACGCGCCAGTACCCAGTGTTTACGGCTCAGAATCGCTGCGATGTTCGAACCGTTACCGGATCTTTACTGCCGATGAAGGCGCCCCTGGGAACCTGGGACTGGAAAGCAAAGGACGAGAGGAGAGACGCGGTGCCACACATCATCGTGACGGCCGATCGCGCCGACGACCGCGGAGAAGGCGCGGTGATGCTCATGGAACGCATCAACCTGTCGGATTTCGAAAGCCGGCATTTCGCGAGCCAGCTGGTGGAACGCCTCGGCTGGGCGGTGAGCGACGCCCATGACGCCGAGCGCGAAGCGGACGACGAGCGCGATCAGCGCCAGGCCGACCGAGCCTCGGCCAGCGTCGCGACCACGGCCTCGTAGACCCCGGCTCCGTAGCCCTCTTCGGCTACGCGCACGCGCCGGTAGGCCTCCAGGTCGGCCGCCAGCGAGGGGTCGCGCTCCAGCGCGTTGGCCACCAGCCAGAAAGTGCCCACGACGTTCGCGGCCTCCATGTCCTCGCGCGAGTCGCCGACGGCGATGCAACTGGCCCGGTCATACCCCCGCGCCTGCATATGCCGGGCGACCGCGCGAGCCTTGGACGCGACGGCGGGAACGAGGTGGTAGGCGTGGACGATCTCGATCTCAGGCATGCGCTCGGCATGCTCGTGGATGATCCCGTTGTCCACGAGGCGCAGCCAGTCGAGGCCGGCCTGTGCCAGGGCCGCGTGCGCGTCGTCGAGATCGATCCCCCCGCGGAACAGGTGTGAGATCTCCCGCCCGATCGACCAGGGCGTGTGGTACTCGAGCCGCCCGGCGTAGCGCTCGAGCAGGAGTCTGGGCGCCCCGGAGCGCTCGATCTGATCGAAGATCGTTCCGAGCTCGGGGTCGGGGATGACCCCGCCGGTCAGCCATTCGAGCTCACCGTCCATCACCAGCCCGCACCCGAGCTCGAAGATGTACGCCGAGGAGCCGATCAGCCGGGAGCACTCGAACACGCTCCCCTGACGGCGCCCGGAGTAGAGGACGACCTCTACATCGGCCCGCCAGCAGGCCTCGAGAGCCCGCACCGCTGAGGCCGAAAAGCGCCCGTCGCCGCCCCGCAGCAGCGCGGCTCCTCGGCCGAGGAGGGTGCCGTCGAGATCGACATAAAGGCACTGCATGGGCGCGGGCGACCGTAGCAGCCACCCGCCGATGCGCCGCCATACTCACCATATGGCGACCGCCGAGCAGACCGAGCCCTGGGCGGCGCTCCTCGAGCTCGGCCGGGCCGAGAAGCGCCTCGTCCATGAGACCACCCAGCGCTCGCGTCCTCCGCGCCTGACTCCATTGCCCGACCAGCTGAGCCCGGCCGTACGAGCGGCGCTCCAAGCCAATGGCATCACCCAGCTCTACGCCCACCAGGCGGACGCGCTTGAGAGCGCCTTCGAGGCTTCCACGATCGTGACCACGGGAACCGCCTCGGGCAAGTCGCTGTGCTTCCAGCTGCCAACGCTGGAGGTCCTGACCGGCGATCGCGCCGCGCGGGCCCTCTACCTGTACCCGACGAAGGCCCTGGCGCAGGACCAGGCGCGAGCGCTACACGGCTTCGGGCTGCACAAGGCGATCCGGCCGGCGATCTACGACGGCGACACGGCGCGGCACGAGCGGGCCGCGATCCGCAAGCGCAGCAACCTGATCCTAAGCAACCCCGACATGCTCCACATCGGGATCCTGCCCCACCACGGCGCCTGGGACGAGCTCCTGGCCAACCTCGCCTTCGTGGTCGTCGACGAGGCGCACGTCTACCGCGGCGTGTTCGGCTCGCACGTGGCCAACGTGCTCCGGCGCCTGCGCCGGGCGGCGGCCATCCACGGCAGCCGGCCACGGTTCCTGATGGCCAGCGCCACGATCGCCAACCCCCTCGAGCTTGCGGAGGGTCTCACGGGCCTCGAGGACTTCCACCTCATCGACAGCGACGCCGCGCCTCGGCCCGAGCGGCAGATCGCGATGTGGAACCCACCGCTGCTCGACGAGGAGCTCGGCGTCCGAGGCTCCGTGCTCTACGAAGCGGCCGAGCTGTTCTCCGATCTGGTCAGCGCCGGCGTGCGCACGATCTGCTTCATGAAGTCGCGCAAGGGGGTCGAGCTGATTCTGCGCCACGCCCGCGACCGCCTGGACCCCGCGGTGGCGGAGCTGATCGAGCCCTACCGGGCGGGGTACACGCCGGCTCAGCGCCAGGACATCCAGCGGCGGCTGAGCGACGGGCAGCTCGTCGGGGTCGTGGCCACCGACGCCCTCGAGCTCGGCATCGACATCGGCCAGCTCGACGCCGCCATCTGCGTGACCTTCCCTGGCACGGTCGCCAGCCTGAGGCAGATGTGGGGCCGGGCGGGCCGCCGCGGGCGCGGGCTCGCGGTCTACATCGCCGGCGAGGACGCGCTCGATCAGTTCTTCTGCCGCCACCCGGACGAGTTCCTGAACCGGGCCGTGGAGTCGGCGATCATCGATCCGACGAGCCCCGAGATCTACGCCGAGCACCTGATCTGCGCCGCGCACGAGGCCCCGCTCTCAGACGAGGACCAACGGTTCTTCGGCCCGGGCTGGCGTGAGCATGCCGAAGAGCTGGCCCGCGCCGGATTCCTGCGCGAACGTGTCACCGGCTTCGTGCCCACCAGGGCCGACGATTATCCGGCTGCTCGAGTGGCGTTGCGCTCGGCCGGTGCCGACAGCTTCGTGCTGATCGACGTCACATCGGGCGAGGTGCTGGGAACGATCGAGGCGGTGCGCGCCTACGGGACTGTGCACGCAGGCGCGATCTACATGCACCTGGGACGCTCCTATCACGTGCTGGAGCTTGACCTCCAAGGGCGCCGGGCGCTGCTCGAGCCCTTCAATGGCGACTACTTCACCCAGGCAAAGAGCGAGAGCATGACCTACATCGAGCGCCTGCACGCCCAGCGCGAGACGCGCGGAGTGACGCTCTACTTCGGCGAGGTGGTCTACACGGGCACAGTGCTCGGCTACCAGCGAAAGGGCCTGCAGGACCATCAGGTGATCGACTTCCAGGCGCTCTACCTGCCGACGGTCGAGTTCCCCACGCGGGCCCTGTGGTACGTGCTCGACGAGCTGATCGAATCAGAGCCGTTCCCGGCCGATCAGCTGCTGGGTTCGCTGCACGCGCTCGAGCACGGCCAGATCGCGGTGCTGCCGCTGATCGCGATGTGCGACCGCTGGGACATAGGCGGCCTGTCGACCAACGCCCATCCGCAGACCGGCGTGCCAACGATCTTCATCTACGACGGCCACCCGGGCGGCGTCGGGCTCACCCGGCGCGGCTATGACCAGTTCGAGCGACTGGTGGCAGACGCCCGGAAACTCATTGGCGAGTGCCCGTGCCGCTCCGGGTGCCCCTCCTGCGTGCAGTCGCCGAAGTGCGGCAATCTGAACGAGCCGCTCTCCAAGCGAGGGGCGCTGGAGCTGCTCCGGCGCCTCGGTTGAGCCCGCGCTAGCATCGCTCGGCCACGGCGAGATAGCTCAGTTGGTAGAGCACACGACTGAAAATCGTGGTGTCCCCGGTTCGAGTCCGGGTCTCGCCATCGAATTCCATGCCCAAGCGCGGGCGCGACCGTTCAGACCCTCGTCTCGGCTTCCACGGGCTGGGTGCGATGGCGTCGAGCAGCGCGTGGTAGTCACGCTCGTTCTGCTCGGCGTAGGACTCGGCGAAGGCGGCGATCGCGCGATCGAAGGGTCAGAGAGCCTAAGTTGCACACACGAACGCTTCGCCCGTCGCCGCGGATCGAGTCGATGTTACGAGCGGCCCGATGCCCCCTAGCCTACGCCGCCGCGGAATCGGTCAGCCTCTCGGACACCGTGGCCGTCGCCCGCACGCTCGTCGAACTAGCCAGGCAGTACTGCGCGTGAGAGCGGTGATCAATCGCGACATCGACGCCGCCCAGGTCCCGGCCCAGAGCGACGCCGCCGCAGCCTTCCATCGGGCCCTGCCGGACTACGCGCTCACGCCGGTCCACGAGTTGACCGCGGTCGCGTCGGAACTCGGCCTGGCCGCGGTGCTGATCAAGGACGAATCGAGCCGGCTCGGGCTCCCCGCATTCAAGATCCTCGGGGCTTCGTGGGCGGTCGAGCGGGCGCTGCGCGAAGAGCCGACGGTGACCACCCTGATCGCCGCGAGCGCCGGCAACCATGGCCGGGCCGTCGCGCATGCCGCCGCGGCCCGAAACCTGGCTTGCCGGGTGTACCTGCCTCAGCGATCTCTCCACATCAGACGCGAGGCGATTACCTCGGAGGGGGCCGACGTCGTCGTGGTCGACGGAAGCTACGAGGACGCCGTGCAGGCCGCCGCCGCAGCCGCCACAGAAGACGGGTGCGCACTGATCGCGGACGTCGGAGAGGCGGGGCCGGCCGAGTGGGTGATCGACGGCTACGCCACGGTCTTCTCAGAGGCGGCCGCCCAAGTCACCTACGACGTGATCCTCGTCCCCGTCGGAGTCGGCTCCTTGGCCGCGGCTGCGGCGAGGCACGGCGCTCGCGTGGGCGCGCAGGTCGTCGGGGTCGAGCCGGCCGCGGCAGCGTGCCTCACGGCCTCGCTTGCGCGCAGGACCCCGACATCGGTGCCGACCCCGGGGACGACGATGGCCGGCCTGGACTGCGCGGAGGTCTCGCCTGCGGCCTGGCCGAGCCTGCGCCACGGGATCGCGGGCACAGTCACGATCTCCGACGACGAGGCTGAGGCAGCGATGCGCGAGCTCGCCGGGTACGGCCTGACCGTAGGTGAGTCGGGTGCCGCGCCGCTCGCGGGCCTCCGCGCCCTCCGAAACGATGCACACGCGCGGATGTTGGGCGAGCAGCTGGCGATGAACCGGCAGACGCGCGTGCTGCTGATCGCCACGGAAGGCATCACCGGAGCGCCTGTGGCGCTGGCGGAGCGCTAACCGCGCTCGAGCGTGCGGTAGTAGTCGCGCCAGATGACCCTGTGCAGCGGCACCCAGCGCGGGATGTCGCGCACCCCGGGCAGGAATGGGATCAGCACGAGGGCGAGGCTCAGCACGCTCATGACCGCCATCACCAGGATGTCGGCGTTAGCCGAGGTCGAGAACGGCTTGATCTGGTACCAGAACGTGTACAGCCATAGCCACACCTGCCCGGGATAGCTGCCGGTCTCGTTCATCATCCCCCACTGGGTGCCGAGCAGGTGCTCGGCCTGAGCGCGGTTGTCGAGCATGCTCCCGTCGGCCAGGAACAGGAGCGGCCTGGTGTAGTCGGTCTGGTAGAACTGCCTGCTGGTCAGAAGCGCGCCGTCCAGGCCGCCCCCCTCGGCGAAGTGAACGAGGCCGTTCATCATCAGCGGGAGCGGCCCATAGCCGCTGCCGGGAACGCTCACCCCGCCGCCAGAGGCCACGCTGGCCTTCGCGAGACCCTTCTCGTAGGCGCTCGTCCAAGCGGTCTGCTGAGCGGACGAGGCCGACTCATACGAGGTCAGGGCTGCCTGGAGCGCCGGCTGGCCGGCGATCGACCGCAGCGGAAGCAGCACGAAGTCCTGAGCGGTGTTCACCGGGTGGCTGACACCCAGCCACTTCTGCAGCCTGATGAACAGGATGTGTTGACCGGGGGAGGCGTGGTTGTAGGGCGGCCCGTAGCCGCCCGTCCCGCTCGAGCCGTCGAGCTCGGTGGCGGCGGTGGTGACGAAGTCGACCGGGTCGGTGCGCGACCACTGCTGGATCGTTGTCGGCCTCTCGTCCGGGGAAGAGAACAGGATCGTCAGCAGCAGCGTGAGCACGAGAACCACGCCGAGCGCGATCGAGGCCTCCTTGACGATGTCGTAGGACCGGTAGCCCCCGGTCCAGTGCTCGTAGCCATCAGGGCGTCTCACGGCGACACCTGATCCTCGACGACGGGCGGCTCGGAGATGCGCTGCGAACGCAAGAACGGCGGTACGACACCGTGCTTGCGCACCAGCAGCACATGCGCCACCACCAGCGCCACGACCGCCAGCGGCAGCAGCAGGACGTGGTAGCTGTACATCTGGCCGAAGTTCAGGAGATTGAAGAACGACCCGACCCCGGCGGCGTTCATGGCGTCCTTGGCCTGGGTCGAGATCCACTGGGCGTCGAAGTTCTGCTGGGACACGTAGCCGGTGAGCGCGCACGGAATTGCCACCAGGAAGGTCACGGCGCCGGTCATCCACACGCGCGCCCGGCCCCCGCGCCAGGCGGCCATCCAGTACTTGCCCCAGAGGTGGACCACCATGAAGAAGAAGAAGAGCTCCACCGCCCAGAGATGGATCGAGTTGAAGAAGTGCCCGATGCCGGTGAAGTGCCACCAGCCCGGGCCCTTCAGCGCCAGGACCGTCCCAGAGCCGATGAGCACGGCCAGCGCCGACAGCGAGAGCACGCCGAACACGTAGATCCACGAGGTCACGTACGCCGGCTGGACGTCGGGCAGGAGCTTCTCGGGCGGCAGCGCGCCCACGGCACGGCGGCGCAGCCGGCCGGTCCAGGAGCGG
>DATGJM010000103.1:0-24612 GCA_035295205.1 Solirubrobacteraceae bacterium
CCAGCCGACCCAGATGAGGAACGCCACCGCCGTACAGAGGTTGGTGTTCAGGATCGCGGCCGAGGCCGACATGTTGGCGGCGTACGGGTCGCCGCCGTTGAAGCCGTTCCAGCCGAGCCAGAGGAGACCGGCGCCGAGCGCCACCATCGCCACGTTGTTCGGCGCGTCGATCTCGCGGTCGCGCTGGAGGCGCGGGCCGATCACCGCGGCGGCGATGAAACCTGACACGCCGGCCGAGAGATGGATCACGTAGCCGCCGGAGTAGTCGACCGCCCCGTGATGGGCGAAGAAGCCGCCGCCCCAGATCAGGAACGCATCGACCGTGTAGACGACCGTTGCCCAGAGGGCCACGAACGGGATCCAGGCCTTGAAGTTCACGCGGCCGAGCACCGAGCCCAGCATCAGGATCGGAGTGATCCCGGCGAACACGAACTGGAAATACACGAGCGAGGACTGCGGGAACGACATCGACCCGATCAGCGGAATGTTGGCCTGGCCCTGGAGGGCCTTGTGACCGAGCACGTCTCCCGGGACGCCGACGAAGTTGCCGAAGAAGCCCGAATGGGACAGGCCGTGGAACGGCGAGCCGAAGCCCATCTTGAAGGCCCAGAGGACCCACACAACCAGCACCACGGCGAAGGCCGCGAACGCCAGCATCATGCTGTTGATCGACCAGCGCTTCTGCATGACACCGCCGTAAAGGACCACGAGGCCCGGGACGCTCATCAAGCCGACGAGCGTGGCGGCGGTCATCTGCCAGGCGTTATCTCCAGAAAGCAGCCAATGCGGGGCTTCAACCGGCATGTATCTCCTTCTTGTCGGTGAACGGCAAGCCGCCGGCTCAGGCCAGGAGGGGTCCTGGACGGCGGCCAGCGTGACCGAAATGCTCGTCCAGCGCAGCCTGGCTTCCCATGGCCCCCCGTCCAGGGTTCCCGGCCGGGGCTTCGACATTGGGATAAACGGCTACCGGCCCACGGGAAGTCGCAATTTCCGGCACTCGCCCGCGATCGTCCGCGCCGCGTCGGGGGCGAAGCCGCCGGGGGCTCCCAGCGAGGCGCACAGCTCCCTGGCCGCCGCCCCACACCGGGATACCTGCTCGGCGCCGACCGGCCCGGCAATCGTGGCCCGCAGGCATCCGTGCCCGCTCGTGGCCGCGTGGCTGGCGAGCGATACGGCGACCGCGACGACCAACGCGACAACCGCCACGCCGACCCCGCTGAGCAGCCAGCGCTCGCGCACCGAAAGCCGGCGTCCGGCCCCGGACCCGGCTCGCCGCTGCTCGGCCGGAGGCATGATCAGCACAGCGACGAGTCTGGCAGGCGGCTAGAGGGCCAGCACCGTGCTCGACGGGAGCACGAGCACCGATCCACGTACGGCGTTCAGCGCGGCCCGCGCGGCCCCGCTCAGCTCGATCCGCCCGGGGGTGCCGTCGGCGCGCGAGCCGACCACGATCAGGTCGGCGTCATAGGCCCGGGGGACGATCGCGCAGCCAAGCTGGGCGGCGAGGATCTCAGCGGTCTCGGTGGCCACGCCGTTCTCCGAGCCCGCGGCCACGGCGATCGTGCGCAGCTCCGCGTCGGCCGCCCTCAGACCCGACGCGGCCACGGCGATGGCCACGGGCCCGCCGTCGAGCAGCTGCTGCGCGGAGGTTCCGGGCTCGGCCCGGCCGGGAGAGGTCCGGTAGTCCGACCCGAACACGATCAGGCCGGCTCCCTGTTCGGCGGCCAGATCCTCCAGGGCGGACGGCGTCGAGGCGCCCCAGAGCACGTGGCGGGGGACGTCCGGGTCCTCGAGCGCTGCCGCGCCGCGCTCGAGCATGCGCTCCGCGTCATGCGCCACGACCAGCTCGCGCTCGTGCGTGGACTCCCGGGAGTGGCGCACATAGGCCAGAGACAGGCGCGCGCCCGCCCGTGCGAGCAGGCGGCCGAAGGCCACGGCGTCTTCGTCGTTGGCCGTGCCGTCATAGGAGACGATCACTGCTGAGCTCACGGCGGGCATCGTGGCGGCTGTGTTCGGGCGGCGCATTGGCCCCAGGGCGAAGGTTCGAGGCCGGGGCGCTATCCAGTTGGCGCACACCGTATGCCAGCATCGGAGGCATGGCGCGTGTGGTGGCGGCGGTGAAGGCGGGAGCGGTCCTTGCGCTCGTGCTGCACCTGCACCACCGCTTCCACGGGCCTACGGTCGACTACCTCGGGCTCGGCGCCGCGGCGGCCGCGAGCTGGTTCGGGATCCCGGGTCCGGGAGAGCCGATCCTGATCGCCGAGTCGATCTTCGCAAGCCAGCACGACCTGGACATCGCCTCGGTGATCGCCGTCGCCTGGCTTGGAGCCAGCCTCGGCGGCCTGGGAGGCTGGCTGCTGGGGTTGAAGGCGGGGCGAGCCGTGATGTGCGCGCCCGGCCCGCTTCGGAACCTGCGTGTCGGCGCGATCAAGCGAGGCGAGGAGGTGTTCCGGCGCCACCCGGTCGTCGCGATCCTGCTCACGCCCTCCTGGGTCGCGGGCATCCACCGCCCCAGGCCTTCCACCTACCTCGCGGTGAACGAGCTCGGGGCCATCATCTGGGCAGCCGGGATCGGCCTCGCCGCCTATTACGTGGGTCCGTCGGTGGTCGACTTCGTCGGGGACCTCGGAACGGTCACGGTGATCGCCCTCGGCGTGCTGCTGGTCGTTACGTTCGGCGGCGAGCTGATGCGCCGCCGCCGGCGCGCGCAGCCCGCGCGGGATTAGCGCTCAGAGCTGGGTCTCAGACCAGTTGACGGTCTGGAAGGCCGGCTTCGGCGTAGCGACGTCCAGCTGGATGACCGTGTGCGGGTCGAGGGGGATGTTGCGGGGGCTGGACGTCCACGGCTTGCCGTTCACCACCGCCGTGACCTTGCCCTTGGCGCCGGCCACGTCGGAGCCGCTGAGCGGCTGGTGCCACTCATCGAAGAACTCGCCCAGGGTGTAGATCGTCTGGGTCGGGGACTCGATGTGGATGACCCCGTCGGGAGCGTGCGTGTGGAGCCAGTAGATGCAGACCCCGCCCGAGGCGATCGGGCCCTGGGGACTCTGGACGACCTGCGAGCCGGGGATGCCGATCCCGCCCGGCAGCGCGTGCGGCTGGCCGTTGACGTACACCATCAGGTGGGCGTGGATGTGGTAGGCCAGCTGCTCGGTCGGGCCGCACGAGATGCCGTCGACGGTCCCGGTCTGGGTCGTGCTCGCCGGTGCCAGCACCGAACCGGGCTCGATCGGGACGCCCTCGAAGCCCATCTGGGTCGACGGGGCTGGGGTCGTCGTCGATGGCTGGGTGGCGGCGCCGGTGGTGCCGGAGGAGCTCGAGGACGGGGTCGAGGAGGCGGTCGAGTTCGAGGAGCTCCCGCCACCACAGCCGGCCAGGCCGGCGGCGAGCGCCACGGCGGCGATGAGGACGGTCGGCGTATGCACGGGCGCGAAAGGTAGCGAGCCCGGCGAAGAATCAGCGAAGCCGCATGCGGAGGAGCCGAGCGGAATCCCCCGATCCGCTCGGCTCCTTGGCGCCCCCGATGGTTCGGACGGGCCGGGCTGCCCCCGGCCCCGGAGCGGGCTGGCACCCTGCCCCGGAGCCCGTCCCGGCTCCGTCCGTGTATCCCAGCCCTTCCCCCTTGGACTGCGTTTTGGCTCCCCAGCCGTGACATCAAGATAAGCCTGCGTCTGACGGTCGAGGTGCGACATTTCTCACAGGCGGCGAGAATCCCAGGCACCTCGCAGATGAGCGCGACCGAACTCCCCTTCCTGCGCCTGCTCGACCGCGCCGACGCGGACGCGTTACTGGAGCGTGTCCGCCGCCGGCGGCTGGCGCGCGGTTCGGTGGTGCTGAGCGGTGGCTCGGCGGGCGACCATCTCGTGGTGCTGCTCGAAGGCCGCGTCAAGCTCGTGGCCGCGGGTGTGGACGGGCGCGACGTCGTCCTGGCGATTCGCGGCCCCGGGGAGCTGATCGGCGAGATGGCGGCTCTGGGCGCCCAGCGGCGCACGGCAACGGCCACTGCGGTTGATGACGTCGAGGTCGGCTACCTCGAGGCGGAACGGTTCCGCGCCTTTCTGACCGAGCACCCGGACGCGGCGATGACCCTGATCCGGATGCTGGTCCGCCGGCTATCGGAAGCCACGCGCGAGGTCGTCGACCTGGCGACTCAGGACAGCGTCGGCCGTGTCGCCAAGCGGCTGCTCGAGCTGGCCGCCGACCACGGGGTCAGCGACCAGGCAGGCGTCCGCATCGACCTCTCGCTCACCCAGGACGAGCTGGCAAGCTGGACGGGGGCGACTCGGGAGACCGTCTCACGCGCGCTTCGGCTGATGCGGCAGCTGGGGTGGATCGCCACCGACCATCGCTCGATCACCGTCCTCGACGCGGCGGCAATGCGGGAGCGCTGCGGCTGGTGAGCTAGCGACTCAGCCAGCGGTGAAGCTGGGCATAGACATCGGGGTGCCCGAGGAGGTCGAAGTGGTTCAGGCCCGTGAGCTCGCAGCCGCGGTCGACCTCGAACGGGATCCGGCGGCCGCGCCCGGTTCCGCGTCCTGAGGCGCTGGGCAGGCGCACGAGCAGATCCCCAACCGCCCGCCCGAGCGGGGCCGGCGCGAGGGTTGCGCCGACGAAGTAGTAGCTCGCCGAGGTCAGGAACGGGACCTCGCGGCAGCGGTCGCGCAGGAACTCGTCGGGATCGCAGTCGCTCCAGTCCTCCTCCACGCACGAGCCGTAGCGCAGATCCTTGATGCCCACGCTGCGCCCGTTCAACAGCTCGCTCAGCGCCCGTGTCTCCGGCAGCTTCGCCAGCGCGAAGGCCAGAGCGTTCGCGCCCTTCTCGAGATCGGCGCCGAGGTGGGGGGTGCCGAGGCAGAACACGTGACGGATCGCCTCCGTGCAGCTCGAGCCCTCGAGCTCGGTGTAGTGACAGGCGCTGCGGGCCACGAGCCCTCCCATCGAGTGGCCGACGAGGACGATCTCCCGCACCCGCACCGGCCAGCCGGCGGTCAGCCGCTCGAGCAGCCGGGCCAGGCGGCGGCCGTTGTCGGAGATGTGCAGGCCGGTGTTATAGCGGAGGTAGACCGGCGTGTAGGACAGCTCCGCCTGCAGGCGCTCGCCGTAAACCGCCTGTCCGATCCGCCAGGCGTGCTCGCTCTCGCAGAGCCCGTGCACGAACACGGCCAGCCTCGGACCGGCGTCCGGGAACGCGGCCGCGAGCCCGGCGGGCGTGAGCTCGACCGGCCGTCCGCGCACGCGCACCCGCATGTCCGGAGCGAGCTCGGGAGAGAGTCGCGCGACGCGGTCGCCAGAAAGGCCCGCGAGAGCCGCCAGACCGATCGCCGCGCGGGGTTCCCAGTCGAGCGACTTCCAACCGTCGGGCGAGCGCCGCGCGGCCAGCTCGCCGGCGGCGACGCCCAAGCCGCGCAGGGCGCCGCTCAGCCCCGCGTACACGGCTCGCGAGATCCCGTCATGGATCAGCCTGGCCGGCGCCGAGGCCGGCGCGTGGGTGAAGGCGCGCTCGGCGATGCCGGTGTGGACCTGCCCGATCAGCGCGCCGCCGCCGGCCAGTGCTTCGCCGGCCAGCCTGCCCACCGCCCGGATCTCGGCTGTGCGCATGACGGAACCCTACTCGCGCCCAGGACGGAATCCCACCCCGCGACTCGGTCCCCTCGCCCACGGCGATCCGCTCGCGTCCCGGGCCCCGCCCCCGCCTCGCAGCCATGAGACAGTGGTACAGTTTCTGTCTCACTGTTCCCATGCCGGGAGGCCTGACATGCCGAGTGCGCCGATCGAGAAGATTTCCTACGCCGACCTCTACGCCCGCTGGGAGCGAGCCAACTGGCGCGCCACGGAGCTCGACTTCTCGCGTGATCGGGTCGACTGGACCGAGCGCATGACCGAGACCCAGCGGCGGGGGGCGCTGTGGACCTACTCGATGTTCCTGCACGGCGAGGACTCGGTCGCAGACAACCTCTCCCCGTACATCGACGCCGCCCCGCTCGAAGAGCAGAAGTACTTCCTGGCCACCCAGCAGGTCGATGAGGCCCGCCACGCCGTGTTCTTCCAGCGCTTCATGCGCGAGGTGCTCGAGCACGACGGCGAGCAGATGCGCGACTCGCTCGAGCGCACCCGGCCCGAGCTGACCTGGGGATTTCGCCAGCTGTTCGCCCTGCTCGACCGCACCGCCGACGAGCTGCGCCGCGACCGCTCGATCCCTCGCCTGGCCGCGGCGATCACGCTCTACCACCTGGTCGTCGAGGCCACGGTGGCCCACACCGGCCAGCACTTCATCGACGACTATCTCGAGCGCGACGGCCTCATGCCGGGCTTCCACGAGGGCATGCGTAACGTCGCCAGTGACGAGCATCGCCACATCGCCTTCGGGGTCAAGCTCCTCTCCGACCTCGTGGCCCAGGACCCCGAATGTAAGGACGCGGTGGCCGACGTCCTGCGAGAGGCCCTGCGCTACGCGGTCGTGCTGTTCGTCCCGCCGAACTGGGACCTGTCCTACATAGAGTCGTTCGGCACGACGCTCGAGGATCTCTTCGAACAGGGCCTGAACTCGCTGCAGAGCAAGCTGCGGGCCGCCGGGCTCTCGCTCGAGGAGCTGCCGGGCGTGATGCCGATCTCGAGCGAGCAGGGCCCGCGCGAGCAGGCCGCCCGCGCGATCCGCCTCGCCCGCGCCGGGGTGCTGGGCGAGAAGCAGGGACCGCCGGCCAGCGACCCCGAGACGATGGCGCTCGTTTTCGATGCCGTGCGCAACTCGGTCGACCACCGCCACACGCCCGGCTCGCCGGTGACGATCCAGTGGCTGTTCAGCGACGCCCCGCCGTGGCGGCTGCACATCGACAACGGCTCGACGAGCGTGGCCGCCGAGCGTGCCGCGCATCCCGACCTCACGTTCAAGTGCCGCTGGGAGGACTGGGTGGACCTCGCGATGGGCCGCTCGGACCCGCGCCGGGCCCTGCTCACCCAGAGGGTCAGGCCACGGGGGAGCATGCGGCTGCTGCTCCGGACCCCGTCCATGTTCGGGCTGTGAGGCGCCGGCTGCTGCGCCCCGGCGACGCCGCGGCGACGGGCGAGGACACGCGGGCGAGGATCATGCTCGCCGCCACCGC
This sequence comes from Solirubrobacteraceae bacterium, assembly GCA_035295205.1. Lineage (GTDB taxonomy): Bacteria > Actinomycetota > Thermoleophilia > Solirubrobacterales > Solirubrobacteraceae > Palsa-465. Next base: position 7,101 of record DATGJM010000103.1, read on the forward strand.
CCAGTGCGAGGAGGTCGGCTTGCGCCGGGCGACGATGGAGGACGTGGCGCGCCGGGCCGGGCTCGGGCGGGCGACCCTCTACCGCCACTTCCAGAGCAAGGACGCGCTCGTGCAGGCGATCATCCTGGCCGAGACCGACGCGTTCTTCGCCGCCCTGGACGCTGCGATCGCCGAGTGCTCGAGCGACGAGGACCGCCTTGTCCAGGGCTTCGCGTTTGCGCTCGAGTACACGCGTGGCCATGGGCTGCTGCGCAAGCTGCTGCGAACCGAGCCCGAGACGTTGCTGCCGTATCTCCTCGGACGTGGCGAGCTGATCCGGGTGGCCACCGACGCCCTGTGCGAGCGCATCCACGGCGACACCGCCGACCCAGTCCGGGGCCGGGAGTCAGCCGAGCTGCTCGTGCGGCTGGTGCTGTCGCTCGCGCTCACCCCGGACTCGATCCTCGGCGCGGAGGACCGGGCCGGGGCGCGGCGGTTCGCCCGGCGCCATCTGGTGCCGAGCCTGCGGGGCGCCTAGCGAGGGGCGCCGGCGTAGGCGTACGGGTGATGGAAGACGTCCATCGAGCGCGTGGTGTCGGGCACGTCGACCGAGAACGCCTCACCCGTACGGGTGTCGTTGACGGCGACCGACAGACGGCCATCGCTGCTCGACCACAGCAGCTGGACCGTGATGCCGTCGTTCGTGCGGCTGTCCAGCTCTCTGAGCGAAGTCTGGTTGCTGTTGATGTCCATCAACACACTCTCCCTGTAGCTGGCGCCCGGACCGATCGGGCAGCTATGGCCTTCATTGTCGGCGCGCGCGTTCGTCCCTTGACCGTAGTCGCTACGCATCCGGGGTAACCTGGCGCCCCGGGTCATGCACTTCGAGCTAGACGACGACACGAAGCTGCTCCAGCGCACCGTCCGGGAGTTCGCCACCCAGGAGGTGGCGCCGCTCGCGGAGGAGCTCGATCGCGAGCACCGGTTCCCGTACGAGATCGTCGAGAAGATGGCCGGCCTGGGGTGGATGGGGATCCCGTTCCCCGAGGCGGTGGGCGGCGCCGGCGGCTCGACCTTGCAGTACGCGGTCGCTGTCGAGGAGCTGACGCGCGTCGACTCGAGCGTGGCCATCACGCTATGCGCCCACACCTCGCTCGGCACACAGCCGATCTACCTGTTCGGCTCAGACGCCCAGAAGGAGCGCTACCTGCCCGATCTGTGCGCGGGGCGCAAGCTGGGCGCCTTCGGCCTGACCGAGCCCGAGGCGGGTTCCGACGCGGGCAACACCCGCACGCGCGCCAGCCTCGATGACGGCGAGTGGGTGATCAACGGCGCCAAGCAGTTCATCACCAACGCTGGGACCTCCATCTCGGGCCATGTCGCGATCACCGCTCGCACCGGCGAGAACGAGATCTCGAACCTGATCGTCGAGACCGGCACTCCCGGTTACGAGGCGGGCGAGCCCTACCGGAAGATGGGCTGGAACGCCTCGGATACCCGGCCGCTCACCTTCAGCGACTGCCGAGTGCCGGACTCGAATCTCCTGGGCGGACGTGGAGAGGGGTTCAAGCAGTTCCTGCACGTGCTCGACATCGGCCGCATCGGCGTGGCGGCGATGGGCGTCGGGCTGGCCCAGGGAGCGCTCGACCAGGCTCTCCAATACGCCCGGGAGCGCAGAGCCTTCGGGCAGCCGATCTCGAAGTTCCAGGCCATCCAGATGAAGCTGGCCGACCTGGCCACCGAGATCGAGGCCGCGCGCCTTCTCACCTATAAGGCGGCCTGGCTGAAGGACCAGAGGCAGAACTTCTCACTCACCGCCGCCCAGGCCAAGCTGAAGACCGGGCGCCTGGCGGTGCGGGCGGCCGACGAGGCGGTCCAGATCCACGGCGGCTACGGCTACATCGAGGAGTACCCGGTGTGCCGGTTCTACCGCGACGCGAAGATCCTCACGATCGGCGAGGGCACGGACGAGGTCCAGCAGCTGGTGATCGCCCGGGCGCTTGGGGCGTAGCCGCGACGTTGCGGACCGAGCGCCTACTACTGAGGCAGTGGCGCGACAGCGACCTCGAGCCGTTCGCCGCGCTCAACGCCGACCCGGAGGTGATGCGCTACTTCCCGGGGACGCAGTCTCGCCAGCAGAGCGACGCGCTGGCCGAGCGCGAGCGCCGTGCGATCGCCGAGCGCGGATGGGGGCTATGGGCCGTCGAGGTGCTCGACGGTCCGGAGTTCATCGGGTTCGTGGGCCTGAACGAGCCCGGATTCGAGGCCCACTTCACCCCCGCGGTCGAGGTGGGCTGGCGCCTGGCGCGCGAGCACTGGGGCCACGGCTACGCGACCGAGGCGGCGCGCGCGGCCGTCGCCTTCGGGTTCGGGGAGCTCGCGCTCAGCGAGATCGTCTCGTTCACGACCGAGCCCAACTTACGCTCGCGCCGGGTCATGGAGCGCCTGGGCATGACCCACGATCCAGCCGGGGACTTCGACCACCCGATGCTGCCCGACTGGCCGCTGCGCCGGCATGTCCTCTACCGGCTCGCTAACCCTCGCGCAGGCGGCTGAGCGCCTCGGCCAGGCGGCGCTCCCGGGTCTCCTCGCGCTTGGCCTCGGACACCGAGCGCGCGAGCTCCTTCCGGTGGGTGTAGGCGAGGGACTCGTAGCGGGCCCTCAGCTCGGGCTCGGCGTCGAGCGCGGACGCCAGCGCCGGTGGTAGCTCGACCTCCCGTGGGCCTTCGTCGAGGACGATCTCGACCTCGACCTTGTCGCCGGCCTTCACCCCGCAGGCCTCGCGCACGGCCTTGGAGAAGCCGATCAGGTTCTCGCCGCCCATCCGGCCGACCCGGCCTGCGAAGGTGTGCCCGTTGACGGTCACGCTGACGGGCGGTGTCTTGGTGGCGGCGCCGAGCGTCTGCACCTGTTCGTCGGTGAGGACCACCGCGGCGGCCGGTCCTCGGGGCTGGAGCGTGGTCGTGATGCGCATGACCAGAAGTATGTGAGATCGCTGGTTCACATGATTCGAGCTGGCACCGGGTACGGTCCCGGCCCCATGTCCGACTTTCCGATCCTCGGCGCCGTGTACGACGGCCAGGCCACGACGTTTCGCGTCTGGGCCCCGGCGCGCGCGGTCGCGGTCATGGTCGAGGACGAGACGCACGAACTGCAAACGACCACCGGCGGGGTCCACGAGCTGACGCTCGCAGTCCCCCCGGGCACCGACTACGACTTCGTGCTCGACGGCGGTGAGCGGCTGCCGGATCCCTGGTCGCGCTGGCAGCCCGACGGGCTGCACGGGCCATCCCGAGTGCTCCGGCTCGATCCGCCGACCGCCGGCCCGAGCCTGGAGCTGGAACAGCTCGTGATCTACGAGCTCCACGTCGGCACGTTCACCGAGCCCGGCACCTTCGACGCCGCCGTCGAGCACTTCGAGGCGCTTCGAGATCTCGGCATCACCGCCGTCGAGGTGATGCCGATCGCGACGTTCCCGGGCGAGCACGGCTGGGGCTACGACGGGGTCTACAGCTATGCGCCCCACCCGGCCTACGGCGGCCCGCAGCCGTTCAAGCGCCTGGTCGACGCCGCGCACGACCTCGGCCTGGCCGTGATCCTCGACGTGGTCTACAACCACGTGGGCGCCGGATCCGACGCGATCACCGCGTTCGCGCCCTACCTGACCGACCGCCACGAGACGTTCTGGGGCGACGCGATCGACTACACACGGCGAGGCGTGCGCGAATGGGCGATCCAGAACGCCGAGATGTGGGTGCGCGACTACGGCGTCGACGGCCTGCGGCTCGACGCGGTGCACTCGATCTTCGACGAGTCAGAGACCCACGTCCTCACCGAGCTCGCCGAGCGGGTCAAGGCGATCAGGCCGCAGGTCTGGCTGATCGACGAGATGGAGATCGGCGATCTGCGTCCGATCGAGGAGTGGGGCCACGACGCCCAGTGGGGCGACGGGCTCCACCACGCCGTGCACGTGCTCCTGACCGGCGAGCAGGAGGGCTACTACGCCGGCTACGGCCGGGTCGCCGACCTCGCGCGCGAGCTCCAGGATCTCCACATCCCCCGCTTCGTCGTGTGCGCGCAGAATCACGACCAGGTCGGAAACCGCCCGCTCGGCGATCGCCTGCGGGGCGCCGACCTGCGCCTGGCCGCGTTCTGCAGCCTGCTCTCCCCAGGGATCCCGATGCTCTTCCAGGGCGAGGAGTACGACGAGTCCCATCCGTTTCAGTACTTCACCGACCACACCGACCTGAAGATCGCGCGCCTGACCCGGGAGGGTCGCCGCCGCGAGTTCGCCGACTTCTCGGGCTTCGACGCCCCCGATGTCCCCGACCCCCAGGACCCGGAGACCTTCAGGCGCTCGAAGCTCGATCGCAGCGCCGCAGATCCCGAGCATCTGGAGTACTACCGCGAGCTGATCGCCTTGCGGCGCGAGCTCGGCCAGGCGCCGATCGAGCGACTGGAGGTCGACGAGCCGCGCCGGCTGCTGAGCTTCCACCGGGGCGGGGTCGACGTGATCGCCAACTTCGGCGACTCCGAGCAGGAGGGCGTGCCCGCGCGAAGCGGCGTCGTACGCCGCTGAAGGCTGACGGTCAGAGTCCGACCCGGCGCGGTTTCGCCCCTCGATGGCCGGGAACCGTCAACACCGTGGCCAGCGACCGCCTTCCCTGGGAGACCGCCGGCGGCCCACAGGTCGGCCGCGAGGTGGAGATCACGAGCGAGCCACGCCGGGGCGAACCGCGCCGGGGCGGACCGCGCCGCGGTGAGCCGCGCCCGCAAGCTACGCCGGCGCGCCCGGAGCCAACCCCGCCCCCGCGCGCCGAGGAGGTGCGGGAAGTTCGAGCCCAGGATCCGGCGCTCACGGCCGAGGCCAACGCCCGGCTGACGGCAGAGCTTCGCGACGTCGTCGGCGCCGACCGGGTCCGAACAGCCGGCGCCCCCGCCCGCACGCGCCGCCCGGGCGTTCTCGACTACGTGAGCGAGTACCGCCTGCACGTCATCGGCAGCCTCGTGGTGATGCTCACGTTCGGCGCGGTGGTCGCGCTCGCCAGTGGCGCCTGGTGGGTGCTGCCGGTGGCCGTGGCCTTCCACGCGCTCGCGACCACGACCGTGATGGTTGCGGTGATCCGGATGACGACCGTGATCGAGCACCCCTCGCCGGAGTTGGCGGCGACGCTCGTCGAGGAGGGCGTGAGCAGCCCCGATGAGTACTTCTCGCAACTGGTGCGGGAGTTCGGCGGCGCCGGGGCCGCCCAGAGCGCGGAGATCACACCGACCGGCGCGCCGTCGCGGCCACATCGAGGCTCGGGCCCGCGGGCGGTCATCTGGACGACATGGGTTGCGCTGCTTGCGCTCAGCATCGTCCTGCCCGCGCTCACCGGCGGCGGCTGGATGTGGGTCCTGCCGGCGATCATGGTCCCGCTGCTCGCGGGCTGGGCGGCTGTGAACCGACGCTTGGGTCGCTCGGCGAACGGGTACAGCAGAGCGAGTCGTCGGCGTCCGGCCGGCACCGCGCCCTAGTGCCTGTCCGGCGCCGCTAGCCAGAGAGGAGTCGAGGTGCCCATTCGCCGGGTGACGATCGCAGCGGCGATTCTCGCCGCGGTTGCGCTGCCGATCGGCATGGCGCAAGCGCGTAGCCACGCCTCGCCTGCGTCACACATCAAGCACATCGTGATCATCTTCCAGGAGAACGTCTCCTTCGATCACTACTTCGGGACCTACCCCATCGCGAAGAACCCGAAGGGCGAGCCGCCCTTCCACGCTGCCAGGGGAACGCCGTCAGTGCTGGACCTGCTCCATTCGGCGCTGCTCGGCCACAACCCGAACGGGGTCAGCCCGAAGCGGCTGGATCGCTACGACTGGCCGCTGTGTGACCTCAGTCACGACTACGACCCCGAGCTGCGAGCGTGGAACGGCGGCAAGCTGAACCGCTTCGTTCCCGAGTCGATCGACTATCGCCGCTCGGACACGCCGGGACCGAGCTACGGCAGCGCTCCCGGGGTCACCGGCGGGCTCACGCAGCAGGACTGCAAGACCGCGCTGCCCGACCACCGCGGCGACCAGGCCACCAACAAGGAGGTCATGGACTACTACGACGGGAACACGGTCACCGCCCTGTGGAACTACGCCCAGCACGGCGTCCTCTTCGACCACAGCTTCGACTCCACCTTCGGTCCCTCGACGCCGGGCGCGCTGAACCTGATCTCCGGCCAGACGGGGAACGTCGTGGTCCCCGCCGGCTCGCAGGACAACACCCCCTGCACGGACCCGCAGGCGATCGCCGGCAACATCGATTGCTTTGCGCCCGCCGGCACGCCGACGCTGTTCAACGGCGACACCGACATCCGCAGCGGAGTGGTGATCGGCGACCCCGACCCGGCAAACGACGTCTGCTCGGGCAAGAACGTGGTGATGATGACCGGCCGTAACATCGGCGACCTGCTGAACCAGCGCCACATCACCTGGGGCTGGTTCGAGAGCGGCTTCCGCGAGTCAGGGACGATGTGCGGGCTCGCGCACCGCGTGATCAACACGCACCTCGGGCTCACCGGGCCGATGCGCACCGACTACAGCGCCCATCACGAGCCGTTCCAGTACTACGCCTCCACGGCCAACCCCAACCACCTGCCGCCCACCTCGATCAAGATGGTGGGCAAGCAGGACCAGGCCAACCACCAGTACGACATGAACGACTTCATCGCCGCGTTGCACGCGGGGGTGATGCCCACCGTCTCGTTCCTGAAGGCACCGCGCTATCAGGATGGCCACGCCGGCTACTCGGATCCGCTGGACGAGCAGCGCTTCATCGTCCAGGTGGTCAACGCGATCGAGAAGTCGAAGTTCTGGAAGTCGACGGCGATCGTGATCGCCTACGACGACTCGGACGGCTTCTACGACCAGGCGCCCCCGCCGATCGTGCAGTTCGACAGCGAGCACGTCCCGGGCGTCACCGAGAACGGGCACATGACCCCGGGTGACCAGTGCCAGCCGGGCTCGTCGGTCAACCCCAGCCTCTCCCCTCAGGTCGACCGCTGCGGATACGGGCCGCGACTGCCGATGCTGCTGCTGAGCCCCTGGGTCAAGCCCAACACGCTCGACAGCTCGGTGATGAGCACCGACGCGATCCTGCGCTTCATCGAGGACCGCTTCCTGGGCGGTAAGCGGATCGGAGGCGGGTCGCTGGACGCGGTCGCAGGCAGCCTGATGAGCGCGTTCAGCGCCACCAAGCCGAACTACAAGCCGCTGATTCTCAGTCCGTCGACAGGCGAGCGGATCCGCTAGCGGCTGCGCACCTACAAGGCCGCGTCGCCGCCGGGGGGCGGCGCGGCCTGGAGGTCACCAGCGCAGCGTCGCCGGGAGCTTGAACTGCGGCGGCAGGTTCGACAGGTCAAAGCGGGTGAGGGTCGAGATCCTCTCGCCCTCCAGGCTGAGCACGAGCAGGCCCGCAAGCCGGCCATACTCCTCGGCCCCGTCGCGGATGTAGTGGGCGAAGGCCGGCTGGAGGTTGGCTCGGGTCCGAACCAGCTTCGCATCGTGGTAGCGGCGTGCGGCGGTGACGTGGGCGAAGAACTCGCTGATCGCGTCGTGGCCCTGGTATTCGAAGGGCTCGGGCGGCATCGTCACCCAGGCGTCGTCGGTGAGCAGCGCGACGACACGATCGAGCTCGCCCTGCTCGAACGCGTCGGCGAACTCATCGAGCAGCTCGCGCTCGGCCTGGGAGTCGGGGGCCGGTGCGTGCTCGAGCGGCGGCGCGCCGCGGCTTTCGAGTGACTCGCGCGCCCGCTGCAGCGCGCTGTTGATCGTTGCCTCGGACACGCCCAGCAGCTCGGCCGCCTCGGCAGCCCTGAACCCCAGCACGTCGCGCAGCACGAGCGCGGCCCGCTGGCGCTCCGGCAGCCGCTGAAGCGCGGTGATGAACGCCAGACCGACGGCTTCCCGGGTCTCGTAGCGCGCCTCGGGTCCGGGTGCCGCGTCGGGCAGGCCTTCGAGGAGTTCGTCCGGATAGGGCTCGAGCCAGCTCACCTCGCTCATCCGCGTCGGCGCGGGCGGGGTGAACGGCAGCCCCCGCTGCGGGCGCCGGCCCGCGTCGCGGATCGAGTTCAGACAGCGGTTGGTGGCGATCGAGTACAGCCAGGAGCGCATCGACGCGCGCTCCTGGAAGCGGTCAAGGCCGCGCCATGCAGACACCAGCACCTCCTGGAGAGCGTCCTCGGCGTCCTGGAGCGAGCCGAGCATCCGGTAGCAGTGCAGCAGCAGCTCGCGCCGATGTGGCTCGGTCAGCTCCGCGAAGGCCTGCTCGTCCCCGGACCTCGCACGGCTCAGAGCGCTCACGCGCGGATCCTGGCATGCCGCCTCATGCCCATATGGAACCCGGTCCGGCGCGGAACTAATCGATCAGTTCGTAGGCCACGAGCGTGAGGAACTCCGGAAACCTCTCACCCAGCGCGACAGCCTCGAACACGCGGCGGGTGTCGTCCGGGCGCCCGCGCGCCCACACGTCGTCCCCGACCTCGGCGTGGATCGAGGCCATCTCCTGATCGAGGACCTCTCGCACGTGCTCGCGCGTGAACTTGCCGTGGCGGATCCATTGCCAGATCTGCGAGCGGGAGATCTCGGCGGTGGCGGCGTCCTCCATGAGGTTGTTTATGCCCGCGGCGCCGCGACCGCCGAGCCAGAACGAGATGTACTGGAAGCCGACGCTCACATTGCCCCGCAGCCCTTCCTCGCTGATCTGCCCGGGGGTGGCGGCGACGTCGAGCAATTGCGCGGCGGCGACGTCGACCTCGGGGCGCTGGCGCTCGATCTGGTTCGGCCGCTCGCCCAGGACCGCGTCGAACTCACGGGTGGCGGTGGGGACCACATCGGGATGGGCCACCCACGTGCCGTCGAAGCCGTCGCCGGCCTCCCTGCGCTTGTCCTCGGCCACGGCGGCGATCGCCCGGTCGTTGGCCTGCGGATCCCGGCGCGAGGGGATCAGCGCTGCCATCCCGCCCATCGCGAACGCGCCGCGGGCGTGGCAGGTCTTCACGAGAAGCTCCGTGTAGGCGCGCATGAACGGCACCGTCATCTTCACCTCGTCGCGATCGGGCAGCACGAACGCGGGGTCCTCGCGGTAGCACTTGATCACCGAGAAGATGTAGTCCCATCGCCCGGCGTTCAGGCCGTAGGAGTGCTCGCGCAGCTCGTAGAGGATCTCCTCCATCTGGAAGGCGGCGGGGAGCGTCTCGATCAGGACCGTTGCCCGGATCGTGCCGCGCTCGAGCCCCAGCTCGTCCTCGGCAAGGGTGAACACGTCGTTCCAGAGCCTCGCCTCGAGGTGGTGCTCGAGCTTGGGCAGGTACAGGTACACCCCGCGGCCGCGCTCGCGCAGCCGCTGCCCGCAGTGGAAGGCGAACAGCCCGAAGTCGACGAGCGCGCCGGCCACCGGCTCGCCGTCCACGGTCAGGTGCTTTTCGGGCAGATGCCACCCGCGGGGGCGCACGAGCAGCGTCGCCGGGTCGTCGATCAGCTCGTAGTGGCGGCCGTCGGCGCCGTCGTAGGTGATCGTGCCCTCGATCGCGTCGATCAGGTTGACGTGGCCCTCGACCTGGTTTCGCCAGGTGGGCGAGTTCGCGTCCTCGAAGTCGGCCATGAACCCCCTGGCGCCCGAGTTGAGGGCGTTGATCACCATCTTGCGGTCGGTGGGGCCGGTGATCTCGACCCGGCGGTCGGCGTAGTCGTCGCGCACGGGCGCGCACCGCCACGAGGTGTCCTCGCGGATCGAACGCGTGTCCTCCAGAAAGCCGCTCGGAGCCGAGCGCTCCCTCCGCGCCGCCAGCAGCTCGCTGCGCCGCTCACCGAAGCGGCTGTGCAGGAGCTCCACGAAGGCGAGCGCGTCAGGCGAGAGGATCTCCTCGGCGCGGGGGGCGGCCGTGGGCGGCGGGGCGGTCTGCAGGCTCATGGGCGCGTTCCTCGGATCGAATGGTCGAGCAGCGTGATCGGGTGGTAGATCGGGCGGTCCAGGTAGGCGGCGATCTGGATGGCGCAACCGGGGTTGGCTGCGGCGATCGCCTCGGCGCCGGTGGCCTCGAGGTTCTCGGCCTTACGCCGTCCGAGCTCTGCGGCCGGGCCGGGCTTCGTGAGGTTGTAGATACCCGCCGAGCCGCAGCACAGCTCCCATTCGCGCGGCTCGAGCAGCTCGAGTCCGGGGATCGCTCTGAGCAGCTCGCGCGGCTCGGCGCGGATGCCCTGGGCATGAGCCAGGTGGCAGGCGTCGTGGTAGGCCACGCGCATCGTCAGCGGGTGGCGCTCGGCGCGGGGCTCGACCGAGGCCAGGAACTCGAGGACGTCCCTGACCTTCTCCGAGAGCCCGGGCCGGCCGTAGTCCTTGAGCGCGGAGCCGCACCCGGCGGCGTTGGTGATCACGACCTCGTAGCCGGCGAACGCCGACGCGGTCTCGTCCGCAAGCTCCTGCGCCGGTTCCTCGATCCCGGCGTGAAACTGCAACGCGCCGCAGCAGCGAGGCCGCCGCGGGGCGTGGACCTCGAACCCCTCGGCGGCCAGCACGCGGACCGTGGCGGCGTTGACCTCATGGAACAAGACGCGCTGGACGCAGCCCTGCAGGAAGGCGACCGTCCCGCGCTTGGCGCCCACCGCCGGGGTGACCTCCGGCAGCCGGGTGACCGCATCGCGCAGCCGCGCGCGCGGCGCGAGCTTCGGCTTGGGAACCGGCAGCGCCATGAACGGCACGAGCGCCCGCAGCCGCCCGGGGTGCGGAAACACACTGAAGATCGCTGCGCGCAGGGCCCGCTCGCGCCAGCCCCGCTTGACGTGGCGCTCGATCTGTGGCCGGGCGCGTTCGATCAGGCGGTCGTAGCGCACGCCGGACGGGCAGGCGGTGACGCAGGCCATGCACCCGAGACAACGATCGAGATGCAGCGTCATCGGCTCCGAGATCCGCTCGCCCGGCTCGTGGCCCACGCGCATGAGCACGATCCGCCCCCGCGGCGAGTCCATCTCCTCCTCGAAGACGGCATAGCTCGGGCAGGTGGGCAGGCAGAAGCCGCAGTGCACGCAGTCGTGGATCACATCCAGCTCGGGCGGCCGAACCTCGTCCCAGGCGCCAGGCACCGTCACCTACACCCCCTCCGGGAAGATCCGCGCCGGGTCGAAGCGAGCCTTCAGCCGCTCCATCACGGCCAGGGCGCCGGCCACGGGCGCCGGTCGCGGGTCGCTGACGAGGTGCGCGCCGTCGAGCACGGTCGGGCTGGTTTCCGCAAGCTGCTGTCGCAGGACGGCGATCCTGGCGGCGAGGTCGTCGCCGTCCCCGGCCAGAGCCAGCCAGGAGACGCCGAGCCCGGCACGCGAGACGACCCGCGCGCGCGCCCGGTCGGCCGCCCGCAGGACCGCCTCGAGATCGGTGATCACGTGGGCGACCTTGACCACCGCGCCATCGGGCCGGCGCTGCGCGGCGCGCTGGCGCTCCCAGAGCTCGTCGTCCTCCTCGGTGCACCGCGGGTCCTCGAGCCCGAGCTCGCCGGCGCGGTGGAGCGCCTGGGCCGCTCGCTCCGATGCCGTCGCCCCGGAGAAGCGCACGAGCAGCTCGCCCTGCCCGTCAGACCACGCGATGTCGAGGCAGTCGGCTTCGAGCGGCAGCCCCGCCAGCCGGGCCGCCGCGCCGGCCAGCCTGGCCGCGTCCGCGCTCGCTGCCGTGACGGTCGCGGTCCGGCGCGGAAGCGGGTGCAGGCGCACCGCCACGCGGGCGATCAGCCCGAGCGTGCCGCGCGAGCCGGCGAACAGCTTGCCCAGGTCGTAGCCGGCCACGTTCTTGATCACGCGGCCGCCGGATTTCGCCACGGTGCCGTCGGAGAGCACGACGGTGACCCCGAGGACGAGGTCGCGGACGCTGCCGTAGCGGTGGCGCAGCGGACCCGAGTCGGCGCTGGCCAGCACGCCGCCGAGCGTCGCCCGCCCGTCGAGCAGCGGTGGATCGAGGGCCAGCATCTGGCCGTGCGCGGCGAACCGCTCCTGCGCGGCGGCAAGCGGCACACCGGTCTCGAGCACCGCGGTGAAGTCGCCGGCGTTGTGCTCGAGCACGCGGTCCAGCCCGCCGGTTTGCAACACCACCTCGAACTTCCCGGCGCCCGGGGTCCAGCCGAGCTTCGTGTCGCCGCCGCGGACGCGGACCCGGCGCCCGGCGCCGCCGAGCTCTCGAAGAAGCTCGGAGGCCTCCTTCACGGATGCCGGGCGCTCGGTCACGGCGGCGGTGCTCATCAGAAGCGCTCCGCCAGGCCGGCCGCCTCGAGCGGATGCTGGCGGTACGGGCCCGGCACCTCCCCGCAGAGCCTGGGCGTGGGCATGACCTTGGTCGGATTGGCCAGCCCTGCCGGATCGAACGCGCAGCGCAGGCGCTGGAAGCAGTCCAGATCGGACTCGTCGAACATCTTCGGCATGTGCTTCTTCTTGTCCACGCCGACGCCGTGCTCGCCGGTGATCGAGCCGCCGACCTCGAGACACGCATCGAGGATCCGGCCCGAGAGCTCCTCGGCCGCCTGCGCCTGTCCGGGCACGTCGGCGTCGAAGCACACGAGCGGATGCAGATTCCCGTCGCCCGCGTGGAAGACGTTGGCCACGATCAGCCCGTACTCCTCGCCCAGGCGCTCGATCCGCTCGAGCACCTCGGGCAGCTTCGTGCGTGGGATCACGCCGTCCTGCACGAAATAGGTGGGGCTGATGCGGCCCATCGCCGGGAACGCCGCCTTCCGCGTCTTCCAGAAGCGCTCGCGCTCGTCGGCGTCGCGGGCCACGCGCACGTCGTCGGACCCGCACTCCGCGCACAGGCGCGCGACCTCGTCGAAGCGCGCCTCGCACTCCCGCTCGGCCCCGTCGAGCTCGACCAGCAGCGCGGCGCCACGTCCGACCGGGAAGCCGGCATGGGCCATCGGCTCGGCGGCCTCGATCGCCTTGCCGTCCATCATCTCGATCGCCCCGGGAACGATTCCGCTCTGAACGATCCGCGACACCGCCTCCCCGGCCTCGCGCGTGTGGTCGAAGAATGCGACCAGCGTGCGGACCGCCTCGGGGGCCGGCACGATCCGCAGCCAGACCTTCGTGGCGATGCCGAGCGTGCCCTCCGAGCCGACGAACGCGCCGAGCAGGTCGTAGCCCGGCGGGTCGAGCGCCTTCCCGCCGACCTGGACGATCTCGCCGTCGGAGAGCACGAGCTCGAGCCCGGTCACGTAGTTGGTCGTGAAGCCGTACTTGAAGCAGTGCGCGCCGCCCGAGTTCTCGGCCACGTTGCCCCCGATCGAGCAGACGATCTGGCTGGACGGATCCGGCGGATAGAAGTAGCCCGGGGCCACGGCGGCCGTGACCGCCGCGTTGGTGACCCCGGGCTCGACGCATACGCGCTGGTTCTCGAGGTCGACCTCGAGGATCCGCTTCAGCCGCGAGAGGACGATCAGCACGCCCTCGGCGACCGGCAGCGCGCCGCCGGACAGCCCCGACCCGGCGCCGCGGGCCACCCACGGGATTCCGGCCGCGGCGCAGGCTCGGACGACCGCCGCCACCTCGCCCGCGCTGCCCGGCAGGACCGCGGCCCGAGGCAGCGCACGGTAATGCAGCAGGCCGTCGGACTCGTAGGTCCGCAGCTGGTGCTCGTGGGTGTAGACCCAGCGCTCGCCGACCACGTCGGTCAGCTCTTGCACCAACCCGGGCATACCGACTATTAAGGCACCATCCAGGAAAGGACGCTCGTCGACTGCAGCCAGACGATCAGTCCCATCACGAGCACGAGCCCGACGCTCCAGCCGACCACCTTTCGGAAGATGTCGCCCTCCCGGCCTCCGAGGCCGACGGCGGCGGCGCCGATGGCCAGGTTCTGGGGGGAGATCATCTTCGCCAGCACGCCGCCCGAGCTGTTGGCGCCGGCCAGCAGCACCGGGCTCAGGTGGGCGTGCTTGGCCGCCGCGGTCTGCAGCGCCCCGAACAGCGAGTTGGTCGAGGTGTCAGAGCCCGTCACCGCCGTCCCGAACCAGCCGATGATCGGCGAGAGGAAGGCGAAGAAGCTGCCGGCTCCCGCGGCCCAGGTGCCGAGCGTGATCGTCTGCCCGGACATGTTCATCACGTAGGCCAGCGCCAGGACCGCGCACACGGTGACGATCGGCCAGGCGAGCTCACGCCACGTGCGCCCGTACACGGCCAGCGCCTGCCAGGGTCGCACGCGCAGCACGATCGCGCTCAGCAGTCCTGCGAACAGCAGCTGCGTCCCAGCCGCCGTCAGCCAGTTCAGCTTGTAGGTCTCGCTCGACGGCGCCTTGCCCTTGCCGTTCAGGACGTGCAGGCCGGGCCACAGGAACTTGGTCGTGGCCTTGTCGAGCTGGAGCGTGATCGCGTGCAGGCTGCACACGCCGAGGACCACGATGATGATCACGTAGGGCGCGAAGGCCAGGATCTTGTCGATGCGCGGCAGCGGCCGGCCCTCGTCGGCGGCCTTGCGCCGCTCGAGCGCGAGGTCGACCCCGGCCGCTCCGGCGATCGCGGGACGGCCGCCGGACATCGCGGCGCCCTCGGCCGTCACGCGCTCGCCCGGCGACCAGACCGCCATCAGCGCCACGAGCGCGGCCGCGGAGGCCAGCGAGGCGAGAATGTCAGTCAGCTCGGCCGAGATGTAGTTCGAGCAGGCGAACTGCACGAGCGCGAACGTCAGCCCCGCGGTCAGGCATGCGGGCCAGACGCCGCGCAGCGCCCGCGGGCCGCCGACCATGATCACGAGCAGGGTGGGCAGGACCAGGGCCAGCAGCGGGCACTGGCGGCCCACCATCTGGCTCAGCAGATGCTTGGAGACGCCGCTGGTCTGCGCCAGCGTGACGATCGGGATCGCGATCGCGCCGAACGCCACCGGCGCGGTGTCTGCCAGGAGCGCCACGGCGGCCGCCTTGACCGGCCGCATCCCCAACCCGACCAGCATCACGCCGCAGATCGCCACCGGGGTGCCGAATCCGGCCAGGGCCTCGAGCAGGGCGCCGAAGCAGAAGGCGATCATGATCACCTGGACGCGGATGTCGTCGGAGATGCCCCGGAACGCCCGCTTCAGGACCGCGAAGTGACCGGTCTCGACGGTCATGTTGTAGATCCACAGGGCGTTGATGACGATCCACATGATCGGCCAGAACCCGAACGCCGCCCCCTCGGCCGCCGAGTCGAAGTCCTGCCCCACGGGCATGCTGTAGACGACGAGCGCGACGATGATCGCCACCGCGAGCGCGATCAGCGAGGCCCACCAGGCCTTCAGCCGAACCACCCCCAGCAGCACGAACAGCGTCAGCAGCGGCAAGACGGCGAAGATCGAGGTCAACCCGAGCGAGTGGGAGACAGGATCGAGAACCTGCTTGTACATCTCTTCCTCCCGTGGAGAGATAGCGCTTGAGGGGCAGATACCCGCTCTCCCGGGGGGTGCATGCACCCCCCGGCCCGGCGGTGCATGCACCGCCGGGGGCAGCGGCGCATGCGCCGCTGCCGTCCTGACGCTCCTCTTGATCGGGACGTACGCGCGGCTATACGCTGCGGGCGACTCAACGGACTCACAGGGGAGGAGACGACATGGCTGTTGTCAGTAGGACCCGGGCGCTGCTCGCGGCAGCATCCGGCGTTTCGGCGCTCGCGCTCGCGATGGTGGTGCCGGCCGGGGCGCTGGCCGGGGGAGCCGGCCAGTCGCTCTGCATCGGGCACCATCCCCAGCCCTACGTGTGGTACACGCACAGCTGCACCGGCCACGACGAGCCGGAGATCGACCCGCTGTCGAACCTCGCGGGCTCGGCCCAGGATCTGACCTGGACGGTCGTGCTGCCGACGAACGGCGCGATGCCGGTCGACTCGGTCGGTCCGACGTTCTGGATCGGCGGCACCGTGCACGACCCGAACAGCCTCGACAACGAGGCCTTCCTCGAGCTGCAGTTCTATCCGAACAGCATCGTCACCAACTGCAGCGCAGGCGGCGGCTATAAGACCACCTACTCCGCCAACACCTACTCGGCGTGCTCGCCGGTGTGGGAGGTCTCGAAGACGGGCAACTCGGAGTCGGCGGCGTTCAACGGCATGCTCCTGGACAGCCGGACCGGCGGTCCGCTGCTGATGCACGCGGGCGACACGATCACCGACCACCAGTACACGACGAGGGCCGCGGACGGTATGCACATCACCGTCACCGACCTGACCACCGGCCACGCGGGCACGCTCGTGCTGAACAGCAAGGTCGACGGCCCGCTGATGCCGCAGTTCAGCGTCCAGAAGCTGGGCAATGCGCTCGGCTGGGGCCTGGTCAACGACGCGCCGAACGCCCTCGTGTGGGAAATCGGCCACACCGGCAACTACACGACGCCGGCGGGCCAGTTCTGCCTGCCCGGCGAGACGAGCACGTCCGGGGGCGGCCCCTGCTACTCATACAACGTCCCGAGCTGGCTGCAGTTCTCACCCCTGCAGATCAAGAGCGTGACCTTCGCCAACGGCAGCAGGGCCTCGCACTTCTCCGTGGTGAGCGACTACGGCGGACCGGCCGAGGACATCCAGGATTGCGGGAGCTACGGCGGTCCGTTCTGCCAGTACCCGTGGTACGCCTATAACGGCACCGACAACGCGTTCACGTTCGGCGGTGACTACGCCGGCACGACGAACGACTTCGGTCAGGCCTTCCAGTACGACCAGACCGAAAACTGCGCGAGCCCGGCCGACGGCTCCCCGCAGTACTGCTCGACAGTCATCAAGTAGAGGCTGGCGGGGGCGGGATGGATCCCGCCCCCGGCCCGGCCTTCAGCCACCGGAAGCGGCCGCCCGGGCGTCGCTCGCCGGCGCGGTCGCGACGCCGTCCAAGGTGGGGAGGGCGTTCGAGCGGGCGATCACCGAGTAGAACGCGGCGCTGCGCTTGGGCAGCCGGCGCTGGGTCCCGAAGTCGACGAAGTAGAGGCCGAAGCGGCGGCGGTAGCCGAGCGCCCACTCGAAGTTGTCCATCAACGACCAGTGGAAATACCCCGCCAGGTTGGCCCCGTCGCGGATCGCCCGCCACGCCGCCGCAAGGTGGCCGTGCACGTAGAGAACCCGCTCGAAGTCGTTGATCTGGCCGCTGGGGTCAACGTAGTCGTCGGCCGCGCAGCCGTTCTCGGTCACGTACAGGGGCAGGCCGCCGGTGTCGGCCCGCAGGCGCATGAGCACGTCGTACAGCCCGTCGGGCTCGACGAGCCAGTCCGTGGTCGTGCGCGGCAGCTCCGGCGGCCGGTAGCTGACGATGCCCGGATGCCCTGGCAGCGGCGCCTCGCCCCGGCGCAGATCCGACCAGTTACCGGGGCGCACATACAGCGGCGTGTAGTAGTTGACGCCGAGGAAGTCGATCGGCGCTCCGAGCACCGCCATGTCGCCGTCGCGGATGAGCGCCGGCGGCGGCAGCATCTCGGCTCGTGCGTCGGCCGGATAGCGACCGTGCACGACGGGGTCGAGATAGATCCGGTTCAGCTCGGTGTCCAGCGCCCTCGCGGCGGCCTCGGCGCCGTCGCCGGCCGGCCGGATG
>DATGJM010000104.1:0-6729 GCA_035295205.1 Solirubrobacteraceae bacterium
GAGCCGGCCGCAGCGCGCCCGCCCGCTCCTCGAGCCAAGCCACCCAGTCCGGCCACCAGCTGCCCTGGTGGATTGCCGCTCCCCGCATCCACTCCTGAGCCTGCCCCGGGTGCTCGCTGGCCACCCGGTAGCTCGAGCGGCTGTCGGGGCCCGGCGGGTTGATGATCGCCTGGATGTGGCCGCTGGTCGAGAGCACGAATCGAGTGCTGCCACCCAGCAGCTGAGTCGAGCGGTAGGCGTTCTCCCAGGGGACGATGTGGTCGCTCGAGCCGGCGACGATGTAGCTGTCCACATCGAGGGCGCCGAGATCGACTGGCGTCCCGAGGACCTCGACGCCACCGGGGCGGGTGAGCGCGTTGTCGAGCGCCATCCGGATGAAGTCGCGGTGCAGCCCGGCGGCCAGTCGCACGGTGTCCTGGTTCCAGAACAGCACGTCGAAGGCAGGAGGCTCCCTGCCGAGCAGATAGTTGTTGACGACGTAGTTCCAGATCAGGTCGTTCGGGCGAAGCCAGGCGAACACGCCGGCCAGCGCCCGGCCGTCCAGGTATCCCTTACGCGCTGACTCGGCGATCGCGGCCGCGGCCACCTCGCGCGTGGCCACGACGGAGGTGTCGCCCATGCGGGCGTTGTCGAGCGCGCACACGATCAGCGTCAGCCCGGCCACGTCATCGAGCGCGCCATCGGCGGCCAGGCCGGCCAGAGCGCCGGCGGTGATCACGCCGCCCGAGCAGGCGGCAGCGATCTGCACCCGGTCGCAGCCCGCGATGCGAGCCACCGCCGCGCGCGCGGCGAGCACCGCGGACGCGTACGTGTCGAGGTCGAAGTGCGCGTGGGCCGCTTCGGGGTTGCGCCAGGAGATCGTGAACACCTGCAGGCCCTGGGCGACCAGATGCTCGACCACGCTGCGGCCGGGGGCCAGGTCGAGCACGTAGTACTTGTTGATCGTCGGGGGCACGAACAGGACCGGCACCTCGTGCACCTCAGGGGTCTGCGGTCGGTACCGGATGAGCTCGAAGACCTCATCCCGCAGGACCACGGAGCCGGGGCTCGCGGCCAGGTTCGCCCCGACCTCGAACTTGCTCGTGTCGACGGTCGCCGGCAGGCGCGGCGGCCGCGAGACGTCACGGGTGAAGCGCCGCGCGCCGCGGACCAGGTTGGCGCCACCGGTGTCGACGATCTCGCGCAGAACGGCAGGGTTCGACCACGGGAAGTTGGTCGGGGCCACGGCGTCGAGCAGGTTGCCCGCCGCCAGCCTGGCCCGGCGCTCGCCGCGCCAGTCCAGCTGCGCGTCGTCGATCAGGCCGTTCACGCTGCCCCCGAGCGCGAGGTAGCTCTGCATCAGCCGCCGCAGCGCCCAGTTCTCCTGCCAGCCCCGGTCGGCGAAGCGCCGATCGCCCTTGGCCGGGGCGAGCTCGGAGCGCCCGGAAGCGACCCGCGCAAGCTCCTTGCCGAGCCCGCCGGCGCGGCGGGCGACGCGGGCGGGGTGAAGGGCGAGCGAGCCCACCGTCCGGACGGCCGCGGTCGGCGCGAGGAACCGGTTCGAGCCGCCCGCTTCGAGCGCGGCGTCGGTGAGCAGGACGTCCAGGCCCGCGCGGGCGCCGGCCTGGATCCCGGTGGTTGCGGTCATGCCGCACCCCCCTCCGCTAGCGCGACCGGGGCGACGATCGCCCGCTTTAGGATCTTGCCGGTCGGGCCCTTCGGGAGCTCGTCGACGAACCAGACCACGCGCGGGTACTTGTACGCCGCGACGTTCGCCTTGACGAACTCGCGCAGCTCCGACTCGGTGAGCTCTGCACCCGGCTTCAAGGCCACGCAGGCGCCGACCTCCTCGCCCAGATCCTGGTCCGCGATCCCGATCACCGCCGCCTCTCGCACGGACGGGTGCTCATAGAGGACTTCCTCGATCTCGCGCGGGTAGACGTTGTATCCGCCGCGGATGATCAACTCCTTCTTCCGGTCGACGATGTAGAAGCACCCGTCCGAGTCGACCCGAGCGAGGTCGCCGGAGTAGAACCAGCCCGCCTCGTCGATCGCCTCGGCGGTGGCCTCGGGCCGGCGCCAGTAGCCCTTCATCACGTTGTGACCGCGAATCGCGATTTCGCCCACCTCGCCCGGGGCCACCTCCCGCCGGTCGTCGCCGACCAGGCGCATCTCGACGCCCTCGACCGGTGTTCCGATCGAGCCGGGTTTGCGGATGCGGTTGGGATGGTTGAAGCAGGCGACAGGGGAGGTCTCCGAGAGGCCATAGCCCTCGAGGATCATGCACCCGAACGCCTCCTCGAACCCGCGCAGAAGCTCGACGGCGAGGGCCGCGCCGCCGGAGACGCACACCCGCAATGAACGCACGTCGAACTGCTCTCGCTCGGGGTGGTTCAGCAGCGCCGCATACATCGTCGGAACGCCCTCGAACACGGTCACCCCGTGCTCCTCGATGAGCGACAACACACGGCCGGCATCGAAGCGCTCGATCAGCGCCAGCGACGCCCCGGAGGAGACGGCCACGTTCAGTCCGCAGGTCTGGCCGAAGGAATGGAACAGCGGCAGCGCCCCCAGGATCACGTCGTCGGGAGAGGCCGAGAACAGCTGCTTGGCCACATCCGCGTTGATGGCCAGGTTCGAGTGCGTGAGCTCGGCGCCTTTCGGTTTACCAGTGGTGCCCGAGGTGTAGAGGATCACGGCGGTGTCGCTCCGATCGCGAGCCACGACCGACCCGAGCGGCTCGACCTCTTCCAGGACCTCACGCAGAGAGCCGGGCGAGAGCACCAGGCACTCGGCACCCACCTCATCGGCAGCGATCAGCGCGGCCCGGCTGTAGCTCGCCCAGCCGATGATCAAGCGCGCGCCGGAGTCGCCCAGATAGAACGTCGCCTCGCGTTCTTTGAGCAGCACGTTCATCGGCACGACCGCCCCGCCGGCGCGCAGGACGCCGTAGTAGGCGACGGCGAACTCGGGGACGTTCGGGAGCATGAGGCCGACGCGGTCGCCGGGCCTCAGGCCCCGATCGGTCAGCTTCCCGGCCAACCGGGCGGTCAGAGAGTCGAGCTCGGCGTACGTGATCGCTGAGTCCTGAAAGCACAGCGCTGCACGCTCGGGGTGCTGGGCGGCGGTGATGAGGAGGTTCTGGGCGAGGTTCTGGGTCATGGCGCACAGAGTCGCGCGACCGGCCCGCTTCCACCATGGTCTCGGGTTCCAATCGTCTGGCCGCGTTCGTTGTGTGCGGAACCCAACGCAAGGGAATACCGCACCGTCCAGCCAGCCGGTTCTCGGCCACGCTGCGCGGCATGGGGAGGTACCGCGAGCTGGCGGCTTGCTGACCGCGCTGATCGCCACACGGCGCCTACAGCCGCTCGCGTCCCCCGGCCTGGGGAGCGAAAAAGGCGCAAATCGTGCGCCAGCACGCGGATCTGTGCGCGTTTTGAGCTCTCAGGGCACTAAACGTGCGAACGGACCGGCGCGGGTGCATCGTTTGCACGTTTTGCGCCCATCGGCGGCTGTCGATTGTGCTGGAGTGTCCGCATGGGCGCGCCCGACCCCGAAACGGCGGTCCTCGAGCACCTCGCCGGTCCGGTCGGCACCTGGGAGCCGGGCCCGGCGAGCCCGGGCGGGATCCAGTCCGGGCTGGTGCGCGACGGCAACCCAGAGCAGGCCGACATGAGCTCGGTCCGGTTCGTCAAGCACCGCCGCTCCGAGCGCCGCCACGTCTACTTCGTCAGCTTCGTTGGGACGCACCCGCGGCTCGGGCCGCTCAGCTTCCACTACGTGTATCCGGTCGAGCCCGACCCGGACGGAGGGTGGCGGGTGCTCGGTGGGGCGGGAGGTGCAGGGGACGGGCCGAAGCGCTCGGCGCCATGGGTCAACCTCGGCGGCGGAGGCTGGCCGGATCGCTTCTTCGCCGGCGGGCATGTTGATGGCGCGGGCCATGAGGTTGCTCGCGTCGAACTGCGGTTCGCCAACGGCGTCACGCTCGCCGACGACGCAGACGCCGGGGTCGCGCTGTTCATCACCGACGAGTCGGTCGAGCTGCCCGCGACCGCGGTCCTGTTCGACCGCGACGGCGCCGAGGTCGGCCGCCACACATCTCCATGACCGCCGCGAGTCACCACGCGGCGGGGGAATCGGGCAGCTAGCCGCGCGTCAGCCGCTCGATCTCGCGCGCGACCTCGGCGTCGACGTCGAGTGGCTCCTTGCCCGCACGCACGCGGCGGTGGTTGCGGGCCTCGACGAGCTGGCGGATCTCCTCCCGGAGCCCGGGATCGATGCCGGGAGCGGGTCCGCGGACCGTGGCCGGGGCGGGCCCCGAGGCCAGCCCGCCTGGTGCGGTGAGGCGCTCGAGCTCCGCGTCCACGTCCAGCTCGGGCTCGCCCCTGCGGGCCCGGCGCTCGTTGCGGGCCTGGAGCATCGAGCGGATCTCGTGCACCCGCTCCTCACCGGCGGCCTGGGAAGCCACCGGTCGTTCGGGCGGGCTGTCCTGGTCCATGACCAGGCGGCTCTTGCCGTAGTCAGACCACGTGCGGTCGCTGCGAGCCAGGGCGAACAGCGCGAGAACGATCGCGATCAGACAGACCACGATCACGACCGTTCCGAAGGCCGCGTGCACCCGCCAAGTGTTGCACCCCAGGCGGCCGTTCGTCGCAGTATGCGGGCGTTTCGCGAGCGGAGTGCGGGCGTTTCACGAGCCGAGTGCGCCATCGCACCGAACCGGGGTGCGGCCGCCCGCCGATGGGGTACGCTTACGTACAGAGCCGTTGACTGATTAGTCAATCTACTGCCCGCCGGTGCCGATACACAGGGGGCCACGCGCATTCAAGGAGCAACTTTCGATGGTTGATTTCACCCTCACAGACGAGCAGAAGAGCATGCGGGAGATGGCGCATGACTTCGCTGAGAAGGAGATTCGCCCCGTAGCCTGGGATTACGACCGGGACGGGACCTGGCCGCAGGAGATCATCGAGAAGGCCTGGGAGCTCGGCCTGATGAACAACCACCTGCCGGCCGAGTACGGCGGCCCGGGCCTGGGCTATCTCGACGGCGCGATCATCGAGGAGGAGATCGCCTGGGGCTGCTCGGGCATCGGCACCTCGCTGTCCTGTAACGGCCTGGCCACCGCGCCGGTCATCCTCGCCGCCTCCGAGGACCTCAAGAAGGACTACCTCGGGCGCCTGGCCGAGGCACCCCTGCTGGCGTCCTTCTGCCTGACCGAGCCCGACGCCGGCTCCGACGTGTCGGGCATGAAGACGACCGCCACCCGCAAGGGCGACAAGTGGGTGATCAACGGCTCGAAGTGCTTCATCACCAACGGCGAGTACGCCAACTGGTACACGGTCTACGCCAAGACCGACAAGGAGGCCGGCCACCGAGGCATCTCGTGCTTCATCGTGCCCCGCGACGCCGGCGTGGTCGTCGACAAGCACGAGGACAAGATGGGCCAGCGGGCCTCGAACACGGCCACGATCACCTTCCCCGAGGTCGAGATCCCCCTCAACCACCTGGTCGGCGAGGAGAACAAGGGCTTCAAGATCGCGATGATGACCCTCGACCGCACCCGCCCGGGCGTGGCCGCGATGGCCACGGGCGTGGCCCGCTCGGCGATGGAGTTCGCGATCGACTACTCCAAGGAGCGCGTCCAGTTCGGCGTCCCGATCGCGATGCACCAGGCGGTGCAGTTCATGATCGCGGACATGGCCACCAAGGTTCACATGTCGCGACTGGCCACCTGGAACTCGGCCGTCCTGCTCGACCAGGGCAAGCGGAACACGCTCGAGTCCTCGCACGCCAAGCGCTTCGCTGCCGACTCCGCGATGGAGGTCACCACCGACGCCGTCCAGATCTTCGGCGGCTACGGCTTCATCAAGGAGTACAAGGTCGAGAAGCTGATGCGCGACGCGAAGATCCTCCAGCTCTACGAGGGCACGGCCCAGATCCAGCGTCTCGTGATCGCGCGCGAGACCCTGCTGCCGCGGCGCATTCAGGAACCCGCCGCCGCCGGCGTCTAGAAGCTCCCTCCCCACCGGGATGAGAAGGGGCCGCTCCGGCGGCCCCTCTTCATCCGGCGGCGGGTCACTCGCGCTCGATCCTGCGCAGCCCGTGTGCCGGCGTCCACCACTCCACGACGAGCAACGTGGCCCGCTCGTTCAGGTGGGTGTGCACCACCTCGGCGATGTCGGCGTGAAAGCGATCGCCGCTCGGTCCGTCGGTGATCGGACCCGCCGCGATCGCGCGGCCGGCGATCTTCGCCTCACCCGGCCACTTCGCCTCCGAGCCCTCGACCGGGTCAAACGTGGCGCTGTGCAGGGCGAAGCGCGGATCCCGACGGAGATCCGCGCCCTTGCGAGCATTCGGCATCGAGCCGAATGTCAGCTCGCCGTCCTCGAAGGTCGCCTCGATCCCGGAGATCCGCGGCGAGCCGTCGGCCCGTAGCGTGGCGATCGTCTTGTGACGGCCGGCGTCGAACAGCGCCCGCACGCGCTGTGCGAATTCGGGCTCTGCCCGTTCGACGTCCTGCCAGGTGGTCATGTGCCGATGAGCAGCCAGGGGATCACACTGCTGCGCGCTCCGGTCGTACCCGCAGCGACTTGTCTGAAGGCAGGTCGGTACAAGGGCGCCAGGTTATCGGCGCCCGAGCTCGGGCTGTGCGCGATGCCCACGGAGTGCGCGGCGGGGCGGTGCCGAGCGAGCTCATGGGCGAGTGACGAGCCGCTGATCGCATACCCCCCCGTTTGTCGGGTTTGT
>DATGJM010000105.1:0-11911 GCA_035295205.1 Solirubrobacteraceae bacterium
TCGTCACCCACGAGATGGGTTTCGCGCGCGAGGTGGCGGACAAGGTCGTGTTCATGGATGCCGGCGTCGTGGTGGAGCAGGGACCGCCGCAGGACCTCCTGCTGAACCCCCAGCACGAGCGCACCCGCTCGTTCCTGTCGAAGGTTCTCTAGCGCCGCCGGGCCCGGAGGGCCAGATGAAAGTCGACCCGGTCGTCGGGGTCGTCGAGCCGCCGTCCCGTGAGCTCCTCGATCCGAGCGAGCCGGTGCCGGAGCGTGTTCACGTGCACGTGCAGGCCCAGGGCCGTCTGTGCCCAGCGGCCGCCTGAGAACACGAACGCCTCGAGCGTGGTCAGCAGCTGCGAGCCGCGCGCGGCGTCGTGCTCCTCGATCGGCCCGAGGAGCTCGCGACAGAAGCGCTCCAGCACATCGCCGTCCTGCTGAGCCAGAAGGCCGGCGTGCGAGGCCAGCTCCCGAGCCGTCGCGCTTCGCCGTCCATCCTGGCGGGTGCGCGCCAGTCCGCACGCGCGATGGGCCTCGGCGACGGTGAGGTCGAGCAGCGTGCAATGCTCGATCGCCGCCCCGACCCCCACGGCGGCATCGCCGGCGAGAGCTTCCTCCAGGGACGCGGCGAGCGGCCCGGTCGGCGCCCGCGGATCCCATTCGGCGATCGCCACGAGCCGCCCGGCCCGTGGGACCGCGACGGCCCGCACGGCGGCCTCGGCGAGTGCGCGCTCGAACTCCTCGAGCCCGGTCTCGCCGTCGGGGATGTCGCACGCGACCGCGACCAGGCCGCCGTCGGGGTCGAGCCCGAGCCCTCGCAGCCGCTCGGCAATCGCAGGACCCTGAGCCTCAGGCTCCCGGGCGAGCTCGAACAGCTCCGCCGCGAACCGGCGGTGCGTCTGGCGCAGCGCCTCCGCATGCGCGGCCTCGCGCTCGGCGAGCATGCTCTGCACGAACAGCTCGGAGATCGCGAGGAACGGCACCTCGACCGGGACGGCGAACAGGGTGACCCGGCGGCGGCGGCAGGCGTCGATCAGGGCCTGCGGGACCGGTGGGCCCTCGGGCATCAGGCCGAAGCCGATCGCGGCCACCCGGGCGTCGGCGAGGCGGCGCACGTAGTCCACGGGCGTGGTGCCACCCAGCCACAGTCCGTCGGTCAGCACGACCTCGCCCCCGCGCAGGTAAGGCGTCGGGTCCGGCTGATCGGTCGCGTGCACCCAGCGAACGGGCCGGGCGAGCTCGCCTGCGGCGAGCACCTCCAGGCGCAGGTCTGGCGCTTCGACGATGTCGGCGACGGACAGCGGCATTAGAGGATCCTACAACGAGACCGCGCGAATGACTGCGGCATTCCACCTTGCCTGGAACGCGCGTCCGATGGACACTGGCGATTCGATGGCTATAGATCTCTCCAAGATCGCATTCCTCCCCCGCAGTGCCGAGCTCGACCTGGATGGCCGGGTGCTCGTTGGCGGCTGTCGGCTGGAGGATGTGGCAGAGCGCTTCGGCACGCCCTCGTTCGTCGTCGACGAGCTCGATTTGCGCGAGACCGCTCGCGACTTCCAGGAGGCGTTTCTCTCCTGGCACGCCCCGAGCCGCGTCTGCTTCGCTTCGAAGGCCTTCCCCTGCACGGCGGTCGTCAGCGTATTCGCGGAGCAGGGGCTCGGCTGCGACATCGCCGGTAGAGGTGAGCTCGAGATCGCGCTGGCGGCGGGAATGGACCCGGCTGCAATCGTCGTGCACGGCAACGCCAAGACCGAAGAGGAGCTTGCGGCCGCGCTCGAGGCGGGTGTGGGGCTGATCGTGATCGACGGCCCCGATGACCTCACTCGCTTGGAGCGGCTGGGCGCGCTCGCCCAGCCCGTGCTCCTGCGTGTCAACCCCGGCGTTCAGGCCCACACGCACGCGGCCCTGGCCACCGGCCACGCGGGCTCCAAGTTCGGGGTGCCGCTCGAGGCTGCGCCGGCGCTGCTGCGCGCGCTCGGGCGCTCGAGCGCGGTCGCCGTCCGCGGATTGCACATGCACCTGGGCTCG
Source organism: Solirubrobacteraceae bacterium (assembly GCA_035295205.1). Lineage (GTDB taxonomy): Bacteria > Actinomycetota > Thermoleophilia > Solirubrobacterales > Solirubrobacteraceae > Palsa-465. Next base: position 2,013 of record DATGJM010000105.1, read on the forward strand.
CAGCTCACGGACCTCGAGGCATTCGCCCCCGCCGTGGAGCGCCTCGCGACGCTCGGGCGCTTCGACGTCTACGACTTCGGCGGCGGGCTCGGCGTGCGCTACGGGCCGGGCGACCGGGTGCCCTCGATCGAGCAGTACGCCGAGCATCTGGTCGGACTGCTGCATCGACACCTCGGCCGGGAGGTCGAGCTCGTGGTGGAGCCCGGACGATCGCTGGTCGCAAGCTCCACGCTCACGCTCTACCGGGTCGTGACCGTCAAGCGCGGCACGACGACGTTCGTGGCCGTCGACGGCGGCATGGCGGACAACCTCGAGCCGTCGATGTACGGAACGCGGTTCACGCCGATCGCGTTGACTTCCGACGGGCCAGAGCAGAGCTGCGAGCTCGTCGGGCGCCAGTGCGAGACCGGGGACGTGCTCGTTTCCGGCGCGCGGTTGCCCGAGCAGCAGCCCGGCGACCTCGTCGCCCTCGCGCTCACCGGGGGCTACTGCTACTCGCTGCTCTCCAACTACAACGGCGCGCTCCGGCCGCCGGTCGTCTTCTGCGCCTCAGGCGAAGCCTCGGTTCGCGTCCGTCGCGAGACGTACGCGGAGCTGTTGGCCCGCGACATTTCACCCATCCTGGAGGAGACCCAATCATGATCGATCGCTCTCGTGCGCTCGCGGCCGGACTGGCGGCGATCGCCCTTACCCTCGTGCTGGCCGCCTGCGGAGGGGCCGGCGGAACGGCCTCGAGCAGCGGCTCGGCCGCCACCACGGCGAGCAGCGCTGCCGCCGTGGGCGCCGGCAACCCCGCTGTGGCCAAGCTCGTGCCCGCCGCGCTGCGCCAGAAGGGCGTGCTGACCGCGGCCACCGACCCGACATATGCACCGGACGAGTTCGTCGGCCCCGACGGCCACACGATCGTCGGCTTCGACGCCGACCTCGCGGCCGCGCTCGGCAGGGCGATGGGGATCAAGGTCCAGATGGTCAACGCCACCTTCGACTCGATCATCCCCGGGCTGGCGGCCGGGAAATACGACCTGGCGATCTCCTCCCACAACGACACCAAGGACCGCGAGAAGGTCGTCGACTTCGTCGACTACTTCCAAGCCGGCGAGTCGTTCTTCACCAAGGCCTCGGGCGGCACGGACATCTCGAGCATCGCCGACATCTGCGGCAAGACGGTGGCGGTCGAGAAGGGCACCACCGAGGTCGCAGACGCCCAGACACAGAGCGCGGCCTGCACCAAGGCAGGCAAGCCCGCGGTCACCGTTCTCCAATTCAACGATCAGAACGGAGCCAACCTCGCGCTCTCCAGCGGCCGCGCCGAGCTCGGCTTCGCCGACACGCCGGTGGCGGCCTATCAGGTCAAGCAGTCGTCCGGTCAGTTCAAGCTCGTCGGCCAGTCGTACGCCAACGCGGTCCACGGGATCGCGATCCCCAAGGGGTCGGGCCTCGCGCCCGCCGTCCTCGCCGCGCTGAAGGCGATCATCGCCAACGGGCAGTACGCCGCGGTGCTGGCCAAATGGGGCGTCTCCGGTCTCGCGATCAGCCATCCGCAGATCAACGGGGCGACTTCCTAGTCGCCCCGTCCACCCCCCGAACGGGGGTAAAGTCCGGGTGACGATGGCAACCACCGACGAGCACCGCACGATCGCCCCCATCGTCGGCCCGGACGATCCCCGCCGGTTCACCGACTCGGGCATCGAGATCAAGCCTCTGTACACCGAGGCCGACCTTCCGGAGGAGCTTCCCGAGCGGCTGGGCGAGCCGGGCCAGTACCCATACACCCGCGGCGTGCACCCGGACATGTACCGCCGGCAGCTGTGGACCATGCGCCAGTACGCCGGCTACGCCAGCGCCAGGGAGTCGAACCAGCGTTATCGCTATCTGCTCGAGCACGGCTCGACCGGGCTGTCGATGGCCTTCGACCTCCCCACCCAGCTGGGGCTCGACTCCGACGATCCGCGTTGCCTCGGGGAGGTGGGGCGCACCGGGGTGGCCATCGACACGATCGACGACATGCGCACGGCCTTCGACGGCATCCCGCTCGACCAGGTCTCGACCTCGATGACCATCAACGCGCCGGCGGCAGTGCTGCTGCTGCTCTACGAGCTCGTGGGCGAGGAGCAGGGCGTCGACTCCCAGCAGCTCCGCGGGACGACCCAGAACGACATCCTGAAGGAGTACATCGCGCGCGGGAACTTCATCTACCCGCCCGAGGGCGCGATCCGGCTGACCACGGATCTGTTCGCCTACTGCCGCGAGAACGTCCCCAGGTGGAACACGATCTCGATCAGCGGCTACCACTTCCGCGAGAAGGGGTGCTCAGCCGTTCAGGAAGTGGCCTTCACGCTCGCCAACGGCACGGCCTACGTTCAGGCGGCCATTGATGCTGGCCTCGCGGTCGACGAGTTCGCCCCGCGCCTGGCCTTCTTCTTCAATGGGCATAACAACGTCTTCCAGGAGGTCGCCAAGTTCCGCGCCGCCCGGAGGATGTGGGCTTCGATCATGCGAGAGCGGTTCGGAGCCCAGGACGAGCGCTCCTGGAAGCTGCGCTTCCACACCCAGACCGGCGGCGTGACCCTCACCGCTCAGCAGCCCGAGAACAACATCGTTCGCGTCGCGCTTCAGGGCTTCGCGGCCGTCTGCGGCGGGACCCAGTCGCTGCACACCAACGGCTTCGACGAGGCGCTCGCCCTCCCGACTGAGCGTGCAGCCAAGATCGCCCTGCGCACCCAGCAGATCATCGGCCACGAGTCCGGGGCCGCCGACACCGTCGACCCGTTCGCGGGCTCCTATTTCGTGGAGGCTCTGACCGACGAGATCGAGACCAGCGCGCGCGAGCTGATCGCCAAGGTCGATGAGCTCGGCGGCTCGGTGAACGCGATCGAGTTCATCAAGAACGAGATCGAGGAGTCGGCGTTCGGCTACCACGAGCGCTACCGGATCGGACAGGACATCGTCGTCGGCGTGAACAAGTTCGTCGAGGACACGCCCGAAGTTCCCGACATCCTGCGCGTCGACCCCGAATCCGAACGCGAGCAGGTCGCGCGGCTGCGGGCATTCAAGGCCGACCGGGACCAGTCGCTGGTCGAGCGCCGGCTGGAGGAGATTCGCGAGAGCGCCCGGGGAACCGAGAACTTGCTGCCCGCGCTCCGCCAGGCGCTGAAGGACCGCTGTTCGCTGGGCGAGGTCTGCGCCGCGATGCGCGACGTGTTCGGCGAGTACAAGCCGACGATCTGAGACGTCTCGCGTTCATCTTCGTCGCCTTCGCCGCGGCGCTGATGGGGCCCGCCGGTTCGGCCTGCGCCCGTCGTCCGATCCCGGACACGAGCGCCGTGATCGCGGTCTGGGACGACCAGCTGCCGGACTCGATGACGCCCGCGCAGATCCGCTTCGTGGCCCGGCACGTCTCCGGAACTCAGAAGGTGTCACTGGCGACGGCGCGGGCGCTGCGGGCTGTGAGTCCGGGGTTCCTGGTCCTCCACTACCGGCTGGGAATCGGCGACGGGCCCGTGCCGTTCCGGATCGGGACCCGCTGGGCGAGCGACTACGGGTATGTGACCAGGCATCAGTCGTGGTTCTGGCACTCCGGCGCAAGCCGGGTGCTGCAGACCCAATGGGACTGGTATCTGATGAACCCGGACAGCGGGTGGCGGTCCTACTGGGCGAGCCGCGTGCTGTACGAAGCGCGGCTGTTAGGCGATGACGGCGTGTTCGCGGACTCGCTCAGCGTCCCCCAGTACCTGGGCGCGTCAAGCTTCTCGCCGCCGTTTCAGTACTTCGTGGGCGAGGCGGCGTGGACGGCCCGGATCGACCGCTTCATGCGCTACGAGGAGCGCCGGCTGCGCGGGCGGCTGTGGTTCATCCCGAACGCGGGCTCCTGGATCACCACCCGCGACCGCACCGACTACGCGCTCGCCGACGGCGTGATGATCGAGGGCTTCGCGGAAGGGGGTCCGTCGAGCCCGTACGCGGTGGGTGACTGGGAGCTCGAGATGGACCGGGCACTCGGCCTGGTGCGTCGCGCAAAGGTGCTGCTGGCTCAGTCCTACCTCGGCGCGGGAGATGTGCGGGCGCGGATGTTCGTGCTCGGTTCGTATCTGCTCATCAAGGGCGCCCACACGTTCATCAACATGGACATCGGCCAGATGCCGCAGTGGTTTCCCGAGTACGGGATCGACCTCGGCCCGGCGCTCGGTCCCCCACCCCGGACCGTCGCCTCTCTCCGGAATTCACCCTCTCTCTACGTCCGCCACTTCGTCCGCGGCCTCGTCGCCGTCAACCCCGGGTCCTCACCGGCCGGGCTCGCCCTCACTCATTCGGCTCGGCTTGTTCAGCCTGTGGGCGGCGGCGCACTCGACGCCGCCGCCGACACGCGCGGGTGGGGCCTGCGGACGCGCGTGGTTTCAGGCTCTGTGACCGTGCCTGCCCACGGCGCCGTGGTGCTAGTCCAGTAGCGGCCGGGGGTCGAAGGCCGCCCGGATCGCGACGACCTTCCCATCCCTCACCTGGGCGTAGTTCGCCACTGCCACGGGGGCCGCCGCGTTCGTGTGCAGCTCGAACCAGGTGATGACCTCGTGTCCGTCGCCGAGCATGGTCACGATCTCGGCGCGGGCGTCGAGACCGCGGCTCATTCCCTCGACTCCGGCTCGGCACTCCCGTGGGCCGTCGGCGGTGCCGAGCGGCCCGCGGAAGCTGACCTCCTCGGCCAGGAGCGACTGGAAGGCGTCGAAGTCGCGGGCGTTCCAGTTCTCGAAATAGCTGCGCATGGTCTCTGTCGGTGTCATGCCGAACAGCATCCCGCATCAGCTGTCATAACTCAAATAGATATCGCTGCTCATTTGTAGAATTGATCGTTATGGAACTCAGGCAGCTCGAGTACTTGGTGGCTGTGGCCGAGGAGTCGAGCTTCACGCGCGCGGCGGCACGCGAGCACGTCGCCCAGCCCGGGGTCAGCGCCCAGATCCGCAAGCTCGAGGCCGAGCTTGGCCAGCGACTGTTCCACCGCGGGCCCGACTCCGTCAGGCTCACCGCCGCCGGAGAGGCTGCGATCCCGTTCGCGCGGGCGTCGCTCGCTGCCGCCGCTGCGATACGCGAGACGGTCGATGCGCTGACCGGCGTGATCCGTGGCCGGCTGGCCATCGGCGTCGTGCCGTCCGTCGGCGGATGGCTGTCCAACTCGCTGGCCGCATTCCACGACCGCCATCCCGACGTGGAGATCACCCTCGAGGAGGGTCTGTCCGCGACGCTCCTCTCAGCGGTGCGCGACGGCCGGCTCGACGTCGCACTGGCAGGCCTCGCGGGCCGGCCGGCACCGGGTCTGGAGTCGAAGACCGTCGTCGAGGAGCCGCTGGTGGCTGCCGTAAGCGCAAGTCATCCGCTCGCCGGTAGGCGTCGGATCAGCGTCGTCGAGCTCAGCCGCGAGCGGCTGATCGCGCTGCCGCGCGGCACCGGTGGCCGGGCGGCGCTCGAGTCAGGCCTCGCCGCCGCAGGCGTGAGCGGCCGTGTCGCCCTCGAGGCCGGCGATCCGCTCGTCCTGCTGGAGCTCGCCCGTCGCGGCCTCGGCGTGGCCATCGTGCCCGCCTCGGCGCCAGAGGATCTGCACGTCGTTCGGGTCGTGCCCGAGCTCCGCTCGCGCCTCGACCTGGTCTGGCGTGGCGCGGGCGAGGAGGGCCCCGCGGCTCGCGCCTTCCTGCACTTCGCCGTCTAGAGGCTCCAGTACCCGTCCGCGCCCGCGGGCTCGAAGCGAGCCACCCCGCGCAGGTCGGCGCGCACCTGGTCGGGCTCGAGCCCGACGATCAGCGCCAGCTCCGCGCTGGCCAGGGGCTCATCGCTCCACTCGAGCACATCGAGGACCGACTCCGGCGGCGGCCGGCGCGGCAGGTCGGGCGCAAGGTTGGCGATCGCGGCCTCGTAGGTCTCGACCGGGTTGAGGCCCGGCAGCGCGAAGCCGCCGATGATGTAGCTCGGCGCCGTGTAGCGCCGCTCGCGCGCAGGGCCGCCGAGCTTATGACCGAGCGCACGCGCCGCCGGACTCGGGCTGCGCGCCGCGGCGGCGTCGGCCTCGAGCGCCACCAGCGTCTCGGGCTCTGCACACCAGGCGCGCAGCCGTGAGGGGTCGAGTCCGGCGTCTCGCGCGGCCGCGTCGATCAGCGCGGGGTCGTCGAGCAGACCGCGCTGCATGACCCGCACACGCAGCCTGCGCAGCAGCGCCTGCGCGCGCTGCGGGGCGTGGCGGCGGGCGGCCACGAAGGCGAGGCAGGCCGGCTCAGAGGACGCCGGCCGTGGGTACGGCCGGGGATCGATCGGCATCCCGTAGCGGCGCTGGAGTCCCGGCGCGCCGCCCGCGAGCTTCTCGGCCTCGCCGGGCTCGCGGGTGAGGACGATCATCCGGACGGTCCATTTCAGTCCCGCGCCGTAATGCCAGCGCAGGCGCTGGCGGATCGGCTCGGCCGAGAACGCAAACGGGCAGGCGGGGTCCGTGAAGAGCTCGATCTCGAGCGGCGACGCTTCGGGCGTCGCCTGCATGTGGCGCGCGCCGCGGGGGAGGAGACTGTCGCGGCGCGCGCCTTCCTCGCGCAGATCCGAGGTCATGCAGCTTCTGAGAAGGCGAGCTCGTCGCCGGCGGCGAACTCGGGTTCGGGGACGCTTGGCCTTGCCGCCTGGAGGACCACGCCGGCGACCACGATCGACGTGAGCAGCAGGCCGGAGCCGATCACCAGGGAGAGGTGGAACCCACTGGTCAGAGCTGACGCCGGCGAGCTCCCGTGGGCCACCAGGTCGTGCGTGCGGGTGCTGGAGAGCGTCGCCAGGACGGCGAGCCCGAGCGCGCCACCCACCTGCATCGAGGTGTTGACCAGGCCTGATGCCAATCCCGCCTCGTGCATCTGCACGCCGCTCATGGCGGTCGTCATCAGCGACGGGAACACGAGGCCCGCTCCAAGCCCCATCAGCAGCATCGGCAGCGCCAGGTCGCTCAGATATCCGGCGTGCACGGGTGCGCGCGCCAGGAGCACGAGCGAGGCGGTCACCAGGAGCAGCCCCGGCAGCAGCGTCTGCTTGGCGCCGTAGCGCATGTTCAGACGCGGCGTGACGCCGAGCGACAGCACGCCGATGCCGACGGCTACGGGCAGGAACGCCAGCCCGACGTCGAGCGGCTTATAGCCGAGCACCCGCTGCATGTAGACGGCGCCCAGGAAGAACATCCCGAACAGGCCGGAGACCATCAGCGCCTGCACCAGGTTGGCCCCGGTGATCGCACGCGAGCGGAAGATGCCGAGCGGGATCAGCGGAGTCGCCGCCTGGCGCTCGCGGACCACGAAGCCGACCGCCAGCGCGACCGCCACGGCGCCCAGGCCGACGGTGCGCAGCGAGCCCCAGCCGTAGTCGGCGGCCTTGACGATCGTGTACACGCCGAGCATCAGGGAGGTGGTGATGAGCACCGCGCCGGGCACGTCGGCGCCCTTGTCCAGCCCGAGCCCTTCGTCGCTGGTGACGAGCCGCAGCGCGAGCGCGGCCGTGGCCAGGCCGATCGGGACGTTGACGAAGAAGATCCAGTGCCAGCTCAGAGCCTGGGTGATCACGCCGCCGGCCAGCAGGCCGATCGACGCACCGGCCGAGGCCACGAAGCTGAATACCCCGATCGCCTTCGCCTGGTCGCCCGGCTCGGGGAACATCGTCACGATCATCCCGAGGATCACCGACGAGGTGAGCGCGCCGCCGGCGCCCTGGACGAATCGCGCGATCACCAGGACCGCCTGGTCCTGGCTCGCGCCGCACAGGATCGAGGCGAGCGTGAACAGGGTTATGCCGGTGAGGAAGACGCGCTTACGGCCGACCAGGTCGCCGAGACGGCCGGCCAGCAGCAGGAGCCCCCCGAAGGCGATCAGGTACGCGTTGATGACCCAGGCCAGGCTCGACTGCGAGAACCCGAGATCGCGCTGGATCGAGGGCAGCGCGACGTTCACGATCGTCTGGTCCAGGACGATCATCAGCATCCCGGCGCAGAGCACCACGAGGGCGATCCAGCGTCGGCTATCAGGTTGCGAATGTGTCACGACTCCACCTCCGGGCTTCTCGTCTGTTTCAAGATGGGACCGTAGCAGATCATCTCGTTCGGGATCATCTGCTGCTCAGCGACTGTGGCCATCTGGTCTGTAGACCCGACCCGTCGACGGTTCTCATCGCTGAAGACGATCGACTAAGACGAAAGGGGACACATCAGGCATCCGGAGCGCCTTGCGCGCCCCGACCCCTTACTTGCGTCCGGCGGGCCTTACTTGACTGACGGCGGCGCGGGTTACGCGGCGGGCTATGCGGCGCGGGGCTCGCGCTGGCGCGGCGCCGTGGCGCAGGCCGTCGCCTCCGCGAGGCGATCGCTGTTCAGCCGCCTTAGCGCGGACAGGAAGGCCGCCCGCTCGGTGGCCGGCAGGACAGACAGCACGTCCCGCTGAACCGCCTCGACGATCGCCTGGCCTTCAGCGACCTTGCTGGCGCCGGCCTCGGTGACCTGGATCACGCGTGCGCGCCGGTCGGTGCTCGAGGTGGCACGGCGCGCCAGCCCCTTGCGCTCGAGCTCATCCAGGGTCACGACGAGCGTGGTCTTGTCGATCCCGATCTCCTGACCGAGCTCCTTCTGGGTCACCTCGCGCTCCAGCGCCGTCGAGAGGACGCAGAATCCACGGGCGCCCAGATCCAGAGGTGCCAGCGCACGCGCGATCTCCGTGCCGAGCACGTGGTTGGCGTGCCCGAGCAGCCAGCCCAGATTGGTCATCAGACAGGCGGGCTGGGTGTCGGGGGCGTTCATCGTCCGATTAGAGGATAGCGGCGGGTGCGGGATTATCTCGTACGAGAACATCCTGGTTCCTTTGGTGCCGCCGCGCTCGCTCCCGCGTGCGGCGGTCCGTGATCGATGTGATGCGCTGGAAGGAGTCCTCCGGACCCGGGCGAAATCGACTCCATGCCCGATGTCACAGCCACCCGCACGCTGGTCAAATCCGCCCCTGAACTCTGGACCGAATGCAGCGACGCCGCCTCGCTGTCCCGTCATCTCGATTGCTTCGGAGAGATCCGGATCACCCGGCTCGAACCCGAAACCGCCGTTGCCTGGGAGGGCGAGCACGCAAGCGGCACGGTGAGGCTCGAGCCCTCAGGATGGGGCACGCGCGTGGTCTTGACGGCCACGCCGAACCCGTCCACCGAAGTCCCGCCGCCGGCCAGCGAGCCGGCGGCGAGCGTGGCGGAGGAGCCGGCACTCGAGGGACCAGACCCTGTCCCCGGGGCCTCAGACGCCGCACCCGAGCCCCCGGACCTCGCACCCGAGCCCCCGGACCTCGCACCCGAGCCCGGGCTACAGGCCCCCGACTCGACTCCCGAGCCGGCGCTCGAGGCCTCCGACTCGAGGCCTGCGCCGGTGCTCGAGGCCGCTGAGCCCGCGCCCGCCAAGGGCTTCTTCGCGCGGTTGCGCAGCCGCTTCGGCCGAGGGCGCGAGGAGCCGCTCGTGATCGAAGCGGACCCGGTGGTCGAGGTGGCGCCCATGCCGGAGGCGGAGCCCCTCGCCGAGGTGGCCCCCGTTGCCGAGGTGGCGCCCATGCCCGAGGTCGCTCCCACGCTCGGGGTGACCCCCGACCTTCACGCTACCCCGGAGCCGCCCGCGCCCGGCGAACCCCTCGCTCCCGCCACGAACTCGGTCAACCAGGCCTTGGACCCCCAGGCTGCCCTCGACGCGGCGCTCGAAAGTCTCGGCCAGGCTCACCACCGCCCGTTCTCCCGCGCCTGAGCCTGGGAAAAGGGCCGGGCCCTGCCGGATGGTCCGGCGGCGTGCGCGCGTTCGGGCGCGTTCTTCCGTGCGGGTGCTCGGGTTTGGACCGGTCGCGCGCGGCCGCCAACGGTCGTGCGCTCTCGCCCGCATT
>DATGJM010000106.1:0-3414 GCA_035295205.1 Solirubrobacteraceae bacterium
GCCCGGCTTGACCTGAGCGAGCACCGGCAGCTCGCGCACCCGCTCGAGATACGACGCCGCCCATCGCAGAACCGCCTCCCCATCGGTGACGAGATCCGTCAGTGGGGCGCCGGCCCGCTCCGTCGAGCTCATCCACCCGTCCGCGCGGCCACCGAGTCCCCGTAGGCGGCGGGGCGGTAGCGCAGGACCGGGTCGTCCGAGAGCTCGATCCCGTCCGTGACCCGGCCGGGGTCGAACACGAGGACGTCCCCGTCGGTCTCGCGCTCGGTCTCGAGGCCCGTGAGCTCGAGCGTCCCCGCGTCGACTCGCTCCCGGTCGGCCGGCCACTCCGCGCTCGGGTCGTCGACCATGTCGCCGGGAGCTGCGATCTGGAGCTCGAGGGCGAAGCGGACCGGACCGGCTGCCACCCGCGAGGAGATCTCCTCCTGCAGATAGTCCCTCCCCAGCCCTCGAGCCTGCCAGGGCCAGAGCCGTGCCTCCTCGCGCTCGGGAACGAACGTGTAGCGCACATAGCGCGATCCGCCCGAGGCGTCCACGAACCGGTACGCGTGCACGGCGTAGTACCGGCAGGCGGCGTAGCTCGGAACCGGTCGCAGCGCGGCCAAGTTGCCCGGCAGGCTCGGGATCGCCCCGGGGTGGCGGGCCAGGAACAGCGAGAGCTTCAGCGGCGCGGCACGGCCCGCCGCCTGGGCGTGCAGCAACTCCAGGAAGGCCTCGGGCGTGCTCACGGGGAAGTGCGGCACGGTCTGGGTGACGATGTCGGTCCGCGAGCCATCGGGCAGGTAGAGCTTCACCGCCAGACCCCGCACGTCGGCGGCGTAGTCGGGCACCCGCGGGTTCCCTCCGCCGTTGGAGACCCGAGCGGTGACGGGCACAGGTTCGCCCTGCATGTGCGCTGCCCGCGTCAGCTGGGAGGCCTGCGGCGTGGCGGTGAACGTGCCCTTCAGCAGCGTGCCCTTGGCGTGCAGCGCGCGGAAGCCGGGATGACGGCCGTACAGCGCGTTGGCGGCGGCGGTCGATTCCTGTGGCGTGGGGGTCACGGGAGAACCTCGAATTTGATTCCGGCGCTCTGGAGGCGGCGGATCAGCGCGTCCCCCATCGCCACCGCGGGCGTCAGCTGACCGGCTCGCTCGGGCAACTCGTCGAAGGCCAGGCACAGCGCGGATTCGGCCAGCATCTTCGATGTCTCGCCGTAGCCGGGATCGCCGCCGGAGACCTGGGTGACCAGTCGCGTGCCATCGCTCGCCGCTCGGAAACGGACCTTGAACCAGGAGCGTGCCCGCTCCTCGGGGCTCGGTCCCTCGCCGGGGCCCTTCAGCTTCAGCAGCGCGTTACGGGTGGGCGGCAGCTGAGCCAGGCCGATCAGGGCCCCCGCGCCGACCGTCATCCCCGCCAGGACCGGCAGCCGCTTCACCGCCAGGTAGTGGCCATAGGAGAAGTCGGGTCCGTAGCGGTCGAGTGCGCGGGCTGAGCGCAGGACGGTGACAGGGTCGATCGTCGGGAAGGGCACGATCCAGGCACCCGCGACGTCATCGTGACGGGGCGGGCCCGTGCGGCCGTGGACGCGGCGCCCGGCTGACGTCCGATCCTCCCGCCGGCGCCGCTCCCGCGCCACCTGCTGGCCCTGGCGAAGCCGGCCCATGATGTGCACGGCCGAGTGAAACGTGCCGCCCGACGGCTTACCGCCGGCGCGGACGAAGCAGTCGATGTGGATCGGCTTGCCCTCGGGAAGCTGCTCCACGGTCCACAGCACGCCGAGGTCATAGGGGATCGAGTCGAAGCCGCAGGAATGGACGATGCGCGCGCCCGAGCGCTTGGCCTCCTCGTGGTAGGCCAGCCACATGCGGTCCACGAACTCGGGCTCGCCCGTCAGATCGACGTAGTCCGTGCCGGCGCGGGCACATGCGGCCACGAGCGACTCGCCGTATTTGATGTAGGGCCCGACCGTGGTGATGATCACCCGCGCCTGCTCGGCGACGGCCCGCATCGAGTCCGGATCGTTCGCATCGGCCTGGACCAGCTCGAGCTCGGCGGCGGCCGGACCCAGCCGCGCGCGCACGCCCCGCAGCTTGTCGAGGCTCCTGCCGGCCAGCGCCCAGCGCAAGCCTGCCGGTGCATGCTCGGCCAGGTACTCGGCGGTCAGCCCGCCGGTGAAGCCCGTGGCACCGAACACGACGATGTCGAAGCGGCGGTCAGCCATCGGCCTGCCCGATCTCGCCGGCCATTCGCAGCGCCTCTTCGAGCGACACCCCCGCCGTGGCCGCCACCCAGCACGCGACGGGCGCCGCGACCCGCTCGGAGGCATGGGCGGCCTCGCCGGCGAGGTCGAGGATCAGCTTGAACTGCTCGGTGTCGGGGGCGGGCACCCCGAGCCGCTCTGAGAAGGCGTCGATCCACTCCCTGGCGTTCAGGCGCCGGACTCTACCTATGATCCCGCGGTCAGCGATCGAAAGGCAGACACAAGTGGCAGTTCTCGACGGCAAGGTGGCGATCGTCACCGGTTCCGCCCGCGGCATCGGCCGCGCCACCGCCGAGCTCCTGGCTGAGCACGGCGCGAAGGTCCTCATCAACGATCTCGACACCGACGTCGCCGATCAGACCGCGAGCGAGATCGAAGGCGAAACGCTCGTGTTCGGCGGCGACCTGACACAGCCGGGTGTGCCCGACCAGCTCGTGCAGAAGGTGATCGACGAGTGGGGCCAGGTGGACATCCTGGTCAACAACGCCGGCTACACCCTCGACGCGCCCCTGCACAAGCTCAGCGACGACTGGTTCCAGCGGATGCTCGACATCCACCTCGTGGTCCCGTTCCGCATGTGCCGGGCCGTGGCTCCGCACATGCGCGAGCCGGCCAAGGTCGAGCGCGAGGAGGGCCGGGAGGTGTTCCGCAAGATCGTCAACGTCTCCTCTGTGTCGGGCACGATGGGCAATCCGGGCCAGGCCAACTACTCCTCGGGTAAGGCGGGCGTCGTCGGCCTGACCAAGACGCTGGCCAAGGAGTGGGGCCAGTTCAAGATCAACGTCAACGCGGTCGCCTTCGGCTTCATCGAGACCCGGCTGACCGCGGCCAAGGACGAGTCGAACGTGACCGAGATCGGCGGTGAGAAGGTCCAGCTCGGCATCCCCGAGCAGCTGCGCTCGATGGGCGCGATGATGATCCCGATCGGGCGGCCCGGCACCCCTCAGGAGGCCGCAGGCGGCATCTTCTTCCTGTGCTCGCCGTGGTCGAACTTCGTCCACGGGCAGGTGCTGAACGTCACCGGCGGTCAGTTCACGGGGATGACCAGCTAGGCCGCCCGCCGCGCCGAGAGCGCGTGCTCGCGGGCCGCGCCCACGAACCAGCGGAACACGTCCATGAAGCGGGGATCGACCCGCCACTCCTCCTGGAGCTCCCACTGCACCGCCAGCACCGGT
>DATGJM010000107.1:0-2514 GCA_035295205.1 Solirubrobacteraceae bacterium
GGAGGAACGCGGAGGCCGGCACGCGCAGGGCGCAACGCGGAAGGAGGCACCGGGGGGAGCGACGCGGGTGGCGGCGGCGTCGGGCCCCAATTCCGACCTGCCACAATGGGAATACACCCCCGTAAGACCCCCTCCCCAGACGGAACACATGCCTACTCGTGACCAAGTCCTAGACGCGCTGCGCTCGGTGATCGATCCCGAGCTGCGCCGCGACATCGTCGAGCTCGAGATGGTGCGCTCGATCGACCTCCATCCGAACGGCGTGGTCGACGTAATGGTCTCGCTGACCACCGCCGGCTGCCCGATCCGCAACCACTTCCAGACCGCCGTCGCGCAGTCCGTGAGAGCGCTCGAGGGCGTCACGCACGTGAACGTGGCCTTCGACGTCCTCACCGACTCCGAGAAGCAGACGCTCGGCCGCAAGCTCGGCCGTAACACCCTGCCCGAGGGCGCACTCGCCCAGGTCAGCAACGTGATCTGCATCGGCTCGGGCAAGGGTGGCGTCGGCAAGTCGAGCGTGACCGCCAACCTGGCCGCCGCCCTGAGCGCGGACGGCAAGCGCGTCGGCGTCCTCGATGCCGACGTCTGGGGCTACTCGCAGCCGCGCATGCTGGGCCTCGGCGCCGAGCGCCCGAAGGTCAACGCCGAGCGGAAGATCATCCCGCTCACCGCCCTGGAAGGGATCAGCGTGATGTCGATCGGGTTCTTCGTCGAGGAGGACGCTGCCGTGGTCTGGCGCGGGCCGATGCTCCACAAGGCCCTGCAGCAGTTCCTCGAGGACGTGGACTGGGGCGAGCTCGACTACCTGCTGATCGACCTGCCGCCCGGCACGGGCGACGTCTCGATGACCTTGGCGCAGCTGCTGCCACAGGCCAAGTTCGTGATCGTGACCACCCCGCAGCCGGTGGCTCAGAAGGTGGCGCGGCGCAGTGCCGAGATGGCGACCAAGCTGAAGCTCGAGATCGCGGGCGTGATCGAGAACATGTCCGGGTTCGTGACGCCGAGTGGCGAGCGCTTCCAGCTGTTCGGCGAGGGCGGCGGCCAGTTGCTGGCCGAGGAGCTCGAGGTGCCGCTGCTGGCCAAGGTGCCGCTGACGCTGGCGCTGCGCGAGCAGTCCGACGCCGGCCTGCCGATCGTGTTCAGCGATCCGGATGACCCGGCCGCCCAGGCCCTCTTCCACGGCGCCCGGGGCCTGATCGCGCTCAGCCCGGTCGAGCTGCCGGTGATGCAGGTGGCTGCCCCGGCCGCGGCCCCGCGGCCGACCGGCATGTCGCTGCCGATGGCCTAGCCGCCCGCCAGCCCGACCTCGCTCCACCCGACCTGGGACCACCCGACCTGGGACCACCCGACCTCGGACCACCCGACCTCGGACCACCACCGCCTGGGACCACCCGGCCCCGGACAACCAGACGTCAGACCCGCTCGGCGGCCAGGTCCTCGAGCCTCAGGCGCTCGCCGTCGGCGAGCAGCGAGGCCAGCTCGCTGCCCAGCCTCGCTCCCAGCTCCCCGCGCAGGGCCTCGAGGCGCAGGCGAACCCACCGCTCACCCCCGAGCGCGCCGCCTGCTCCGTCGATCGCTCCCAGAACGGTCGCCGCCCGGCGATCGTCCCCGAGCCCCGCAGACAGCACCGCCTCGGCAGCCAGGCACCAAGCGAGCAGTGCCTGGTAGCCGCACTCACGGGCGATCGCCAGCGAGGAGTCGAGAAGCTCGCTGGCCCGATCCAGCTGGCCGCGTTCGATGGCAATGAAGACCTGAACCACCCTGGCCACGGCCTTCCCGATCGCGTGGTCGAGCTCCTCCCCCAGAGCCTCGAGCCGCGCGGCATCCTTCTCCGCGGCATCCAGGTCCCCGGCCTCGAGCCACAGGAAGACCCGGTTGACGATCACCCTGCCCTCCTGACGGCGATCGCCGGCCCGCTCGAAGATGGCAAGGGCCTGGTTGAGATCCCTGGCGACCTCGTCGCGTGAGACGCGGGCGCGAGCGGCGCGGGCGGCCATCACGAGCGCCTGCCCGATGAGGAGCTCGTCGCCGATCGCCTGCGCGATCTCGAGCGCCTCGTCGGCCATCGGCCGTGCCTCGGCGTCGAGTCCGGTTTCGAGACGGAGATCGGCAGCCATCAGCAGCGCCTCGGTGAGCCGCCGCCGGTCGCCGGCGAAACGCGCGAGCTCGAGCGCGTCATCGATCAGCGCGTGGCCTCCATCCGGTGCGCCCATGAGCACGAGGGCGAATCCGGCCTGCTGGAGGGCCTGTGCCCTGAGCGAGGTCGGCGCGTGGGGGATCGCCGCGGCATCGATGCACCAGTGCGCCACCTCGGGGAGGCGGTTTCGCACGAAGCCGTACTGCCCGAGCGCCGCACTCAGGCTGAGGGCCGACGGATCGCCGCGGCTCAGCGAGTTCATGACGGCGAGGCGGATATTCGGCAGCTCGGCGTCGATCCGGTCGTAGGCCTCCTTCTGCCCCGGGCCCGTGGCCTCCAGCCCGCCCTGCGCGACGAGGTCGGTGTAGTAGTCGATG
>DATGJM010000108.1:0-13510 GCA_035295205.1 Solirubrobacteraceae bacterium
ACTGCGGCGCTCGGGGATGCACGCGCGGGTCGCGGCCTGCCGGATGATCGCGTTCATGGCCCTGCTCTACGGGGTCTACATGGCGACGCTCGTGATCGACGGCCTCGGGCTCTATCTGGGCGTGATCCCGGGTCCGGCGCCGTTCGGGATCACGATCGTGCCCGCGATCTTCGGGGCGGTCGTGATCGCGCTCTTCCTGGCGGTCTCGCTGCTGCCCGGGGATTTCGATCGACTGGCCGCCCGGTGGTCGGAGGGCGGCCGGCTCGGCCGCTTTGCCAGCTCAATCGCGGCCGCGCCCGCGACTGCGGCCACAGGCGTGCGCACGGCGCTCGGCCTGATTCGCGACCGCAATCCCCATCTCCTCGGCGCCGTCGCCTGGTGGGGATTTGACATCGCCGTGCTGTGGGCGTGCTTCCACGCCTTCGGCGCCTCGCCGCCGAAGGGCGTGATCGTGATGGCCTACTTCGTCGGGATGATCGGTAACACGCTGCCGCTTCCCGGGGGCATCGGCGGGGTCGAGGGCGGCATGGTCGGCGCCTTCAGCGCCTTCGGCGTCGATGCCGGCGTCGCGTTCGTGTCCGTGCTCGCCTACCGCGTCTTCGCCTTCTGGCTGCCGACGCTGCCGGGCGCTGTGGCGTACCTTCAGCTCCGCCGCACCGTCAGGCGCTGGCAGGAGAGCCCGGCTGCCGCGTGAGCACTATACTTAATGAAGTGAACGACAAGGTAGAGAACGTCATCATCATCGGCGGGGGCCCCGCCGGGTATACGGCGGCCCTGTACACGGCGCGCGCCAACCTCGAGCCGCTGGTGATCGAGGGCTTCGCCTGGGGCGGGCTGCTGCAGCAGACGACAGACGTCGAGAACTACCCGGGATTTCCCCAGGGGATCATGGGCCCCGAGCTCATGCAGCACTTCCGCGACCAGGCCGAGCGCTTCGGGGCTCGCCTGGAGACCGACAACGTCACCAGCGTCGAGCTCTCACGCGACGGCGGCCTGCACAAGGTGTGGGTCGACGATCAGCTGCACGTCGCGCGCACCGTGATCCTGGCGATGGGCGCCGAGCACCGCAAGCTCGGCGTGCCCGGCGAGGTGGAGCTGTCCGGCCGCGGCGTGAGCTACTGCGCGACCTGCGACGCGGCCTTCTACAAGGGCGCGCCGACTGTGATCGTGGGCGGGGGGGACTCGGCCATGGAGGAGGCGATGTTCCTGTCCAAGTTCGCCAAGCGCGTGGCGATCGTCCACCGCCGAGACGATTTCCGGGCTTCGAAGATCATGCTCGAGCGCGCGCGGGCGATCGAGAACATCGACTGGGTGACGCCGTACGTGGTCGAGGAGTTCGCTGCCCACGAGCACGGTTCGCTGGGGCTCGCTCACCTGCGTAACACGGAGGACGGCTCCACACTCGAGCTCGAGATCAGCGGCGCGTTCATCGCGATCGGCCACGAGCCTCAGTCCCAGCTCGTGGAGGGCCAGGTGCAGACGAACCCCGAGGGGTACGTGATCACCCAGGGCCGCTCGACGCTGACCAACCTGCCGGGTGTGTTCGCCGCCGGCGACCTCGTCGACCACACCTACCGGCAGGCGGTCACGGCTGCGGGGTCGGGATGTCAGGCGGCGCTCGATGCCGAGTGGTACCTGCGGGACACGCCCTTCCCGGCCGCCGAGGCCGTGGGCGCCGGCTGAGCCGCGACCTTCGCGAGCCGTAACGGCGCCAGGTCGGGCTCCACGAACCTCTCCCTGCCGGCCGCCAGCCGCGCGGGTGAGTAGAAGCGGCCGAGCAGCCGTTTGTCGAACAGCTCCGGATGGTGCTCGGGGTCCTCGACCTGTCGGATCAGCTCGAACCAGGCCCGGGTGATCGTCTCGTGGAAGCGGTCTGGGCGCCCGGCGCGGATGGTGAGCGTTCGCAGGCCTGCGACGAGCCGGGCCTAGGCCTCCTCGGGCGGATACCGTTGCGCGAGCGCGAACGAGACTTCCACATGGGCTCGATGTGGGAATTGCGCCGGGTCGAGCCGCCCGGCTTGGAAGGCGTCCAGGAGAGTCATACGATGTCGTATTATACGATATGGGAGTGATTAGTCAACTGGAACGGGCGACGCACCTGGTCGCGGTCGCGCTCGGACCGGTCTGGGCGGAGCTCGGGCTGGGCCAGGCCGAAGCCCACGTGCTCGCCCAGCTGGCGGGGCGGGATTCCGTGACCGCCAACGAGCTGCATCACGAGTTCGGCCATAAGCGCTCGACGCTCACCAACGTGCTCGACCGTCTCGAGGCCCGGGGGCTGATCGAGCGCGCGAGGCATCCGGAGGATCGCCGCTCGATCGTCGTGAGCCTGACGCAGGCTGGGCGCGAGCCCGCTCAGCGGGTGGTGGAGGCGCGCGATCAGCTCGAGCGCGAGCTAGGTGCTCGGCTCGAGGCCGGCCAGCTGGAGGCAACCTCATCGATCGCAGGCGCTCTGCGCGAGATCCTTGGCGACCGATCGCCCTGACGCCATGCACGAGCACACGATCATCGAGGAGTTCACGCGTCAGGCGGAGACGTTCAACGCCGCTGCGGTGGCGAACGCGCCCGGCATGCTCGAGGCCCTGATCGAGCTCGCTGAGCCTGCCCCTGACGAGCGCTGGCTCGAGGCCGCATGTGGCCCGGGCATCGTTTCGCGGGCGCTCGCCCCGCGCACGGGGAGCGTCCTCGGCGTCGACGCGACGCCGGCGATGATCGAGGTCGCGCGCCGCGAGGCAGCAGCGGCCGGGCTGGCGAACACCGGGTTCGCAACCGCCGACGTGACCGCGCTCGCGTTTCCGGATGGTGAGTTCGACGGCGCGATCGCGCGCTTCGCCCTGCACCACATCCCGGTTCCCGGGCGCGCGCTCGTGGAGCTTGCGCGGGTCGTCCGCCCCGGGGGAAAGGTCATCCTCGCCGACCACATCGCCGACGAGGACGCCGCCGGCATGGCGTGGAGCCAGGAGATCGAGCGCCTGCGCGATCCGTCCCACTGGGCGGCGCTGACCGTCGGCAGGCTGCGCGAGCTGGGGGCGAAGGCGGGTCTCGAACTCGAGGCCGAGCATCTCCTCCCGCTGCTGCTCGACTTCGATGACTGGCTGGCGCGGGGTTCCGGTGGCGCCCAGGGCGGCGCGCTCGTCGAACGCGCGCTGGTCGATCGCCCGGGCGGCACCGAAAGCTTCCGGGTCCGCACCCGGGATGACGGCTCGCGCGTGCTCGAGCTGCGGCTGTGGCTGGCTCGCTGGCGGCGGCGCTAGATGACGCTCTGGCGATCCCGTTCGGCCGGTTGTCGGGGATGACCCGTGGGTAGCGGGTCGGGCGTGTACGAGAAGGACCCTCGCGTGGACGAGTACATCGACGTCCTGCCCGACTGGCAGCGCGACCTCTGCCGGCGGCTGCGGGATCTGATCCACGCCGCCGACGCCGAGATCACCGAGACGATCAAGCGCACGGTGCAGCCGTACTTCGTGTGCCAGGGCAACGTATGCGCGCTGCTGGCCACCAAGAACCACGTGAACCTGTTCCTCTACGACGGTGCGATCGTCCCCGACCCCGAGGGCATCATCACCGGCGGGCACGACAACAAGACCGCCCGGACGATCGCGTTCTACAGGGGAGACCCGATCAACGTCCCTGCCCTGACCGCGATGCTCAGGCAGATCGCCGCCAATAACCGGGCCGGCGGGTGGCGCAAGCTCAAGGGTTAGCGGAGGCGTCGAGCGCGGCGGCGATTGACACGGCCGCGCGCTCCTGCGCGCGGTAGGCGGCCCGCAGCGCCGGCAGGAGATCCGAGTCGTGAGCTCCGGCCGGAGGCGGCTCGGCCACGAGCAGGCCGCGGACGGCTTGACCGAGCGTCTCGCCGCCGACCGCGTCCGCCAGCCCGGTCAGCGCCTCCGCGCGGACTCTCGCTCCGTCGACGAACGACGCGATCACCGTCTCCCGGGAGAGCGGCTCCAGCCCGAACACGCGGGCATGCAGCACGGCGGGGTTGCCGGCGTGCGGGCGGACCAGCTCGCGCCGCTCGCTCTCGGACAGCCCGGCGGCGCCCGCCAGGTAGTCGATCGCCCTGGTCAGGCCCTGGGCATCCACAGGCAGCGAGGCCTGGAGGTCGGGCGGCAGCCGGCTCACGAGCTGGGCGTGCTCGGCGGCTGCCTCGCTCAGGAGCGCCTCGACACGCGCGGAATGGCTCACGGGCACCGTAGGTGGGCCTCGATCGCGGCCGTGTTCCTCGCGATGTCGCCCGTGGCCAGGAGGTCGATGAGCGCACCTCGCAGTACCGCGAGCGCGAGGCTTCGCTCGGTGGCGCCTGCCTTCGACTGCCGGCGACGGCGCGGCTGCGCGCTCGCAAGGAGCGCCAGCCAGTCATCCACGGTCTGTGTGGCGAAGCCGGCCCAGGGGCCGCCGGCTTCGGTCAGCGAGCGGGAATAGGCCTCGAGCCAGAGGGTGAGCAGCGGCCGGTGGCGCTCGTCGACGAGCCATTGCCAGGTGGCCCGCACGACCGCGGTCAGGTCATCCTGGTGCCCAACGCTCTGGAGGAAGTCGAGCTCGTCGGCACGCGCCCGGGCCAGCAGCGCGCGCACGAGTCCGTCCTTCGAGCCGAACAGGAACAGCAATACGCGCGGGCTCGAGCCGATCGCGGCCGCAAGCGGTCGCAGCGAGAGGTCCGCGAGGCCGTGCTCGAGCGCGTAGGCGTAGGCGCGCTCGAGGAGCTCCGCGTGACGTGGCGATGTCGAGGCGGCCTGCACGCCTGATACGCTAGCGACTGAAACGATCGTTTCAGTACAAAGATGGCGGAAGCAGAGATCACGATTCGCGAGCTGACGGAGCCGGGCGACCTGGGCTGGGTCGTGATGGCCCACGGTGAGCTCTACGCCCGCGAGTTCGGTTGGGACACGAGCATGGAGGCGCTGATCGCCCGCATCGTGGCCGACTACGCATCCGAGCACGACCCGCGCCGGGAAGCCGCTTGGATCGCCGAGCTCGCGGGGCGCCGGGTGGGATGCGTGTTCTGCGTGACGGGCGATGAGGAGACCGCACGCCTGCGGCTGCTGCTCGTCGAGGACGAGGCGCGGGGGCGGGGCCTGGGCGGCCGGCTCGTCGACGAGTGCCTCGCCTTCGCTCGGCGGACCGGCTACCGGCGTATGACGCTGTGGACCAACCATCCACTCCAGGCCGCGCGCCGGATCTATCTCTCCCGCGGGTTCACGATCGTCAACGAGGAGCCACACCACAGCTTTGGGGTCGACCTCATCGGCCAGACCTACGAGCTCGATCTCTAACCGTCGTCGACCAGGCCGACCAGCGGTCCCAGCAGCCGCCGGGAGCGCCTGGACACCCCGGGAAGCTCGAGCAGATGGTGCGTGGGCGGCCGGCCGGCCTTCAGCCGTGCGAGCTGCTCGCCCGCGATGGGCCGCCAGCGCTCGTCGACAGTGGTGCAGGGGGCCTCGGCCGCGAGCGTGTCGACGTCGAGTTCGAGGTGCTCGGCCCAGAGGCGCAGACGCGTGGCGCGCGCCAGTTCGGCGTCGTCGGTGACCACGTTCATCTCGGTGTCGTTGAGCAGCGAGTGGGCGTTGAGGTTGGCCGAGCCCACCGTGAGCCAGCGGTCGTCGACGATCCCAACCTTGGCGTGCACGTACAGCCGGTCGTCGTGATGGCCGCTGAGCGAGCGGATCGTTGCCGCGAGAATCCGCCCGCCTCCGTCATCCGCGTCGACGAGGACCCCGAGCTGGCCGCTGGTGTCGTCCTGGCCGTTATTGGCGCGCGCCGGGAGCAGCACGACGAGGCGGAACTCGTCGCGTGGCGGCCGGCGGAGCTTGTCGGCCAACCGAGCCACGATCTCCGGCGACCACAGGAACTGGTTCTCGAGGTAGATGAAGCTCTGCGCCTGGCGGATCGCGCGCACGTAGCTCTCGAGGATCCGGAACTCGCCGTGCGGGATCGCGTCGTACATCCCCTCGGCGACGGTTCGCACGACCTGGACGGTGGTCTCGCCCGCGCGGGCCGGAGGATCGCCGGCCGGGAGCGTCTCGCCGGTCAGCTCGCGCCAGCGCAGCGCGAAGTGCTCGTGGACATCCGCCACGGCCGGACCTCGCAGCCGCGTCCCGGCATCGTGCCAACCGAGCCTGCGCCTGGCGGGGTGCCCGCTCGTGTCGTAGCGGTCGCCGGCGAAGTCGGTCATGTCGATGCCACCGACGAACGCGACGTCACCGTCGACCACGACCGTCTTCTCGTGGTGGCAGTGGAAGGGGTGCTCGCGCGGGTCGGGCTCGCAGCGGATGCGGGTTCCGCGGGTGAGCGTGTGCACGCTTTCGCCGACCTCGCGGCGCGTGGGGTGAAACAGCGGCACCGGCGCCCCCGCCCACACGAGCACCCGGACGTCGACCCGCTCCGCGGCCTCCGCGAGGAGCTCACCGAGGACGGTTCGTTCCTGCCCGCGGACCAGCTCGAAGCCGGGCGCGACGTGCCAGCCGGTGATGTGCACGTAGTCGCGCGCCTGGTCGATCGCGGCCGCGATCTCGGCGAACGCCGGCGCGCCGTCGACCAGCACCTCGAGCAGGCAGCCTTCGCGCGGCGGCGGATCCCCTGTCGCCCACATGCCGT
This sequence comes from Solirubrobacteraceae bacterium, assembly GCA_035295205.1. GTDB lineage: Bacteria > Actinomycetota > Thermoleophilia > Solirubrobacterales > Solirubrobacteraceae > Palsa-465. The sequence continues at coordinate 6,595 of DATGJM010000108.1, forward strand.
CGTCATCGGGAGACAGCGCGCGTTTCCAGCCGAGCCGCTGCAGGCGGGCGCGGTGCTTGAAGCGCACTGCGGCCTCGATCCCGTCGCCGATCAGGGAGTCGAAGCGGGCTACGGGTGAGGGGCTGCCCGTTGGCATCTCTGGCAGTGCTACCCGCGCCTAGAGACAGCCGGACAGGCCACCCAGTCGGTAGATCGCGTTGCGCTCCTGATCGGCGACGAGCACTGCGTCGGGGCCGTCGGCCGCGAGACCCTGCGGGTCGGTGGCCGTCGGCGCGAACGCGGATGAGAGCATCCGCAGGTGTGGGGCGACCTCCCAGACCTGGCCGAGCAGGCTGACAGCGATCAGATGGTGCGAGATAACGGCGAAATCGTCCGGCAGACCGACCTTCGCGAGGCGCGTGCGCGTGCGTCCGAGCCTCCACACGGCATTCGCGTACTCGTCTGCGACGACGACGGCGCCCGCCCAACCGGTCGCGGCCACGGGCCGGATCATCGCCTTGGCCACGAGCGCCAGCTTCCGGGACTGGAGATGAAGGACGTACAGGCGCCCGCGCGCGCTGTCCGGGACGAACACCGCCGTCCGGCCGTCCGCATTGATCCCATCGATCCCGCTCTTGCCCTTGGGCAGTGGGAGCTTGGCCAGGGTGACGCGGGTGCCGTTCGCGAGGTCGACCTCGAGCACGCTGTTGGTGGCCTGCTCGGCAACGATCACGGTGCCATGCGGGCCTGGCACCATGCCCTCCGGCTCGCGCAAGTGGCTGATCAGGGTCCGTACCCGGCCGTGCGTAACGACGCCGACCGTGCCCCGGTTTATGTCGCTGACGAGCAGCCGCCGGCCGTCCCAGGCCAGGTCGTCGGGCGAGCCCTGGCCGTGGGCCACCAGCGACAGCACCGCGTGGCAGGCGGCAGGCTGCGCACGAGCGCTGCCGGGCAGGGCTTGCGCGGCCGTGTAGCCGACGAGCGCGGCGAGCGCGGTGGCAGCAGCTAACTTGATGCGCATCCCGCGCACCAGCCTACCCTCACGACAGTCATGTCCGTAGACCACCCCGACCAGCTCGAGGGCCTGCGCCGCGTCGGGCGCGTCGTGGCCGAGACCCTCGCGCTTCTGCGTCGGGCGGTCAGGCCGGGGATCAGCACGGGTGAGCTGGACGCACTTGCCGCCGAGCACTTCGCCTCTGGCGGGGCACGGTCGGGGCCGATCATGACCTATGACTATCCGGGCTCGATCTGCATCAGCGTCGATGACCAGGTGGTGCATGGGATTCCGGGCCCCCGCCGCCTTCGGGCAGGCGAGATAGTGACCCTCGATGTCGCCGCCGAGCTCGACGGCTATCACGCCGACTCGGCATGCACCGTGGCCGTGGGCACCGCGAGCCTCCAGGCCGACCGGCTGATGGCCGCGGCGCGCGCCGCACTGAGCGCCGGAATCCGGGCCGCCCAGCCCGGCGCCACGCTGCGCGACGTCGGGGCTGCGGTCGAGCGCGTCGCCATCGCCCGAGGGGCCCAGGTGATCCGCGAGCTGACCGGTCACGGCATCGGCCGGCGGATGCACGAGGAGCCGACGGTCTACAACTGGCCGGCTCCCGGAGCCGACCGCGTGCTCGAGCCCGGGCTGGTGTTCACGATCGAGCCGATGCTCGCGGTCGGCAACCCCGCGATCGTGCTCGAGCGCGACGGCTGGACCGTGCGCACCGCCGACCGCAGCCTGTCAGCCCACGAGGAGCACACGATCGTGGTGACTCCGGATGGGCCAGAGATCCTGACGGCCTGACGGGCCGACCTAGAGCTTCGTCCAGACCGTCTTGGTCTCGAGGTAGGCGTCCAGGCCGGGGCGGCCGTGCTCGCGGCCGATACCCGATGCCTTGTAGCCACCGAACGGAGCGCCGGGGTCGACCTCGCCCCAGCAGTTCACGTACACCGAGCCCGCCTTCAGCAGCGCGGCGAGGCGGTGGGCGCTCGAGACGTCCCGCGTCCAGACGCCCGCGGCCAGGCCGTACTCGCTGTCGTTGGCCCGCGCCGCGACCTCTTCGAGCGACTCGTAGGGGAGGGCGACGAGCACCGGGCCGAAGATCTCCTCGCGCGCGATCCGCAGGTCGTCCCGGGTGGCCGCGAACAGAGTCGGCGCCACGAAATAGCCGTCCTGGTCGAGGGCGTCCCCGCCGGCTACCAGCTCGGCGCCCTCGGCCCGGCCTGACTCGATATATCCGAGGACGCGCTCCCGCTGCTCGGCCGAGACCACCGGCCCGAGCTGTGTGTTCGGATCGAGCCCCGGTCCGAGCCGTGACTTCGCCGCCCGCTCGGCCAGACCGGTGATCACCTCGTCGAACTGGTCGCGGTGGACGAACAGGCGGCTGCCGGCGTTGCAGGCCTGACCGGTGTTGAAGTAGATGCCGTTGAACGAGCCGGCGATCGCGGCCTTCAGGTCCGCGTCGGGCAGGATGATGTTCGGAGACTTGCCGCCGAGCTCGAGCGTGACCCGCTTCAGCGCCCGTCCGGCGACCGAGCCGATCTCGCGCCCGACCTCGGTCGAGCCAGTGAAGGCGATCTTGTCGATCCCGGGGTGGCGCACGATCGCGGCGCCGCTGGTGCCGTCGCCGGTCAGCACGTTGACCACCCCTGCGGGGATACCGGCTTCGAGCGCGAGCTCACCGATGCGCAGGGCGGTCAAAGGGGTCTGCTCGGCCGGCTTCAGCAGGACCGTGCACCCGGCCGCGAGCGCCGGTCCGAGCTTCCACGCCGCCATCAGCATCGGGAAGTTCCAGGGGATGATCTGCCCGCACACCCCGACGGGCTCACGACGCGTGTAGCAGAGCATGTCCGGCTGGCGCACAGGGATCACCTCGCCCAGGATCCGCTCGGCGGCGCCGGCGAAGTGGCGCAGGTGAGCCACCGTGCCGGCCACGTCGACGATCCGAGCCAGCTTCAGCGGCTTGCCGTTGTCGAGCGATTCGAGCTCGGACAGCTCGGACGCATGCTCCTCGACCAGGTCGGCCAGGCGATAGATCAGCCGCGCGCGCTCGGCGGCCGACGCGCTCGTCCAAGGGCCGTCTTGCAGCGCGGCCCGGGCAGCGCTCACCGCCCGGTCCACGTCCTCGGGCCCGGCCAGCGCAACCGAGGCGATCGGTCGCCCGGTGGCCGGATCGATCGTCTCGAACGTCCGCCCGCCGGCGGCCGCCCGCCGTTCGCCGCCGATCAGCAGGAGATGCTCACGGCCGGCAAATTCGCGGGCCGCGGGGGAGAGCTGTTCGGGGAGAGCGGTGGCGGTCATGGCTCGAGGACGATCTTCAGGGCCTCGCGACGATCGTAGAGCGCGTACGCCTCCGCGGCGTCGTCGAGGCGCATGTGGGCGCTGACCAGCGGCCCCGGGTCGAGCGTTCCGGCTGACAGCATCCCGAGAACCCGGTCGACGTGGGCGATCACGTTCGCGTGCCCGCTGTGCAGCGTGAGCGCCTTGATCCAGACGAGGCCCATGTGGACCTCGCAGCGCTCGGCGTACACCCCGATTGCCACCACCGTGCCGGCCTTGCGCGTGAGTCGCACCGCCAGATCGAGCGCATCCGGATGGCCGACGGCATCGATGGCGACGTCCACACCTCGACCCTCGGTGCCGCGGCGAATTTCCTCACGAGGGCTCTGCTCGGTCAGATGAACCGGGATGGCGCCGAAGCGCTGTGCCATCTCGAGGCGAGGGGCCACCGAGTCGATCGCATACACCGGCCCCGCGCCCGCTGCCCGCGCGACCTGCACCGCGCACAGCCCGACCGGGCCGAGGCCGAGCACTGCCACGCCGTCCCCGGGACGCACCCCGCCGGAGTCGACGGCGTGATAACCGGTGCCGAGCACATCGCCCGCGAACAGCGCGATCTCGTTCGAGAGGCCGTCGGGCGCGCGGCGCAGCGTGAGGTCGGCCATCGGCACCAGCGCCTGCTCGGCCTGGGTGCCCTGCAGGTCGCCGAGCGCTGCTCCATGCCCGAAGACCCGCATCTGGTCGCACTTGTGAAAGGCGCCGCGCATGCAGAAGAAGCAGTGGCCGCAGGCGGACTGAAAGCAGCCCAGGACGCGGTCGCCCACGGCCACTCGGCTGACGTCGTCGCCGACGGCGAGCACGGTGCCGACGAATTCGTGCCCGATCGTGAACCCGGGCTCGATCTGCACGCGACCGTGGTAGATGTGCAGGTCGGAGCCGCAGATGCCGCTCGCCTCGACGCGCACGATCGCGTCACGGCGGTCAGTGAGCACGGGCTCGGGGCGCTCCTCGACACGGACCTCACGCGGTCCCTGAAACGTGACCGCCCTCATCCTGCGCCGTCCTCATATGCGAAGAACCCCTCGCCGGTCTGCAGCCCGAGCCGGCCCGAGAGCGCGAGGCGGCGCAGCAGCGGGGCGGCGCGGTAGCGCTCCTCGCGCCGCTCCTCGTAGAGGCCGTCGATCACCGACAGGACGTGGTCGAGGCCGATTACATCGGCCCAGGCGAGGGGCCCGCGCGGGTAGTTGAGCCCGTGGATCATGCCGGCGTCGATGTCGGCCGCGCTCCCGACCCCCTCGCCGAGGGCGAAGGCGGCCTCGTTGATCACCTGGCAGACGATCCGGCCGAGCACCAGCCCGGGGGCGTCCTGGACCCAGACCGTGTGCTTGCCCAGAGTGGCGAAGAAGCGCTCGGCCGCCTGCACCGCAGAGCGAACCGTGTCAGGGCCACGCGTGAGCTCGACCAGCGACGCCGCCTCGAGCGGAGGCATGGTGTGGAAACCCACGGCGCTGCCGCCCGGGTCGAGCGCTGCGAGGGACCCGGCGGCGCAGCAGAGTGCCTGCGGACCGCCCTGGAGCGGCGCGTCGGGCGGCTCGCCGGCCGAGAGATCGAGGATCAGGAACGGCGCCTCGAGCTCCTGGGCATCCTCGGGATCGGCCACCTCCCAGCCCGCCTCGACGGCCGCCTCTGCCAGCTCGACTGCGAGCGAGGTCTCGCCCGCGATCACGACCAGACCATCGCCGCCGCCGGGTTCGAGGCGCTCGGGGTCGGGCGGCCGGTGCTCGCCCTCAGACGGATAGTCGTAGTAGCCGCGCCCGCTCTTGCGGCCGTGGCGCCCCGCGGCCACCATCCGGGCGGCGATCGGGGAGGGCTGCCAGCGAGGCTCGCCAAAGCTCTGCTCGTAGAACGATCGCGAGACCTCGAAGCCCACGTCGACGCCGACGAGGTCGAAGAGCTCGAATGGGCCCATCCGGAAGCCGCCCGCCATCCGGCAGATCCGGTCGATGTCCTCCAGCGGCGCCACGCGCTCCTGAAGCAGCTTCAGTGCCTCGAGACCGAATGGCCGATTGCTGCGGTTGACCAGAAAGCCGGGTCCGTCGACCGCGTCGATCACGTGCTTGCCCATCGCCTCGCCGGTCGCGCGAGCCACGCCGAGCGCGGCCTCGGAGGACTGCTCGCCGGCCACCACCTCGAGGAGGGCCATGAGCGCCGGGGGATTGAAGAAGTGCATGCCGACCACACGCTCGGGCCGCTTGACGGCGCCGGCGATTGCGGTGACCAGCAGCGAGGAGGTGTTGGTCGCCAGCACGCAGTCCTCGGCGACGACGTCGTCCGCCAGCCGGGCGAACAGCTCGCGCTTGAGCTCCAGCCGCTCCGGGGCGGCCTCGATCACGAGCTCGCAGGGCGCGAGCTCCGCCAGATCCGCGACCGTCTGCAGGCGATCGGCGGCCTGCTCAGCGTCGTTTGAGCCCCAGCGGCCACGCGCGGCACCGCGTTCGAGGTGCCGGTGGATGTTGGCCAAGCCGCGCTCGAGCGCGTCCGGCATCGGGTCGTGGAGCAGCGTGCGCGCTCCCGACAGGCAGGCCAGCTGGGCAATCCCCGCGCCCATCGTCCCAGCGCCGACGACGCCGATCGTTTTCGGCGCGGCGGCGATCATTCGGGGGTTAGCGCGTTCACGCCGGTCAACGCCCGGCCGATGATCAGCTTCTGGATCTGCGAGGTGCCCTCGTAGAGCGTGGTCACCCGCACGTCGCGGAAGTAGCGCTCGACCGGATAGTCGTCGACGTAGCCCGAGCCGCCGTGGACCTGGATCGCCGTGTTCGCGCAGTGCACGGCCGACTCGGTGGCGAACAGCTTCGCGTAGGAGGTCTCGGTCGTGCTCGGGCGGCCCGCGTCCTTGAGATGGCCGGCGCGCCACACGAGGAGCCGGGCTGCCTCGGTGCGCAGCGCCATGTCGGCCAGCATCTCCTGCACGAGCTGGAAGGCGGCGATCGGACGGCCGAACTGGGTCCGCTCCTTGGCGTAGCGCACGGAGGCGTCGAGCGAGGCCTGACAGATGCCCACGCAGCCGGCGGCGACGCTGTAGCGGCCCGAGTCCAGGGCGCTCATCGCCACCTTGAACCCGTCGCCGACCTGGCCGAGCATGCGCTCGTCGGGGACTTCGACGTCGTCGAGCGAGATCGCCGCCGTGTCCGAGCCACGCAGACCGAGCTTGTGGTGGATCGGCTGAGGCTGGAAGCCCGGCTGGTCTGTGTCGACCAGGAAGCAGGCCAGCCCGCGGTGGCCGAGAGAGGGGTCCGTCTGGGCGAAGATCAGGGCCAGTCGGGCGTGGTTGCCCATCGAGATCCACATCTTCGAGCCGTTCACCACCCATCCGCCGTCGGTCTTCTTCGCGCGCGTGCGCTGGTTGGCGGCGTCGGAGCCGGTATCGGGCTCGGTCAGGCCGAAGCAGCCGAGCCACTCGCCGGCGCACAGCCTGGGCAGGAGCTCCTGCTTCTGCTCCTCGGTGCCCCAGCGTAGGATGGCCGAGCACACCAGGGAGGTCTGGACCGACACAACCGTGCGCATCGACGAGCACCCCCGGCCGATCTCCTCGACGATCAATCCGTAGGTGATGTAGTCGAGCCCCGCGCCGCCGTACTCGCGTGGCACGATCGGGCCGAGGTAGCC
>DATGJM010000109.1:0-4461 GCA_035295205.1 Solirubrobacteraceae bacterium
CGATCATGCGCACCGAGATCGACGTGTCGCTGGCCGACCCTCGCGCGTCGACGGACGAGCTGCGCGCCATGGGGGAGGCTGTCCGGGAGACGGTCGACCGGTGCGAGCGTTTGATCGAGGGCCTGCTGATCCTCGCCCGAAGCGAGGCTGTGTCCGGCCGCGAGGAGGCAGTCGATCTCGGCTCGGTGGCCGCCGACTGTCTCACGGACATGCGAGCACGGGCGAAGGGCGCCGGGCTGCACGTGAACGATGACCTCGGCCCGGCGTGGACACGCGGAGAGCCGGCCCTGACGGAGCGGATGATCGCCAACCTGATCGAGAACGCCATCCGTCACAACCACCCAGGGGGCTTCATCGAGGTCTCGAGCGGACAGCGGGGTGAGTCGGCCTGGGTGCGGGTGCTCAACAGCGGGCGCGAGATATCGCCGTCGGAGGCGGAGACGCTGACCGAGCCGTTTCGCCGGCTGGAGCGATCGGGCGAGGGATTCGGGCTCGGGCTGTCGATCGTGCGCTCGGTTGCCGGGGCACACGCCGGACGCTGCCGGGTCGAGCCACGCCCCGGAGGCGGGCTGATGGTGATCGTCGAGCTCCCGGCCGCCAGCGCGCCGAGCGCCGCGGTCATTACGGCGCCGCGCGCCCTTACGCGCACCTGACACGCCGCTCGATACACCGGTCTCGTGGGTCCACGTTCCGACCGCGGCGGCCGGCCATGGCATCTCGCAGTGCTCGCAGCACCCGCGGCGGTGCTGGTCGCGCTCGGCGTGGCAGCCGTCGGGCCTCCCACGAGCTCTTCTCGCACGTCTCGCGAGGTCGTGACGGCTGAGCAGGGCGTCGTGCAGTCGACGGTTTCGGGCACGGGAAACGTTGCGGCTGGCACCGATGTGCAGGTGAACTTCCAGACCAGCGGCGCGCTCTCGCAGGTCTATGTCTCGGTCGGTCAGCACGTCAAGGCCGGCCAGCTGCTGGCCACGCTGGACCCGACCTCGGACCAGCTGGGGGTCGACCAGGCCCAGGCCAGCTTGACCTCGGCCGAGGATCAGCTGAGCTCGCTCGAGACCGCGAGCTCGAGTTCGAGCTCCGGTAGCTCGACCTCGACGAGCACGGCGCCGAGCACCACGGCCGAGTTCGTATCCGCGACGGTGAGCTCGCCGAAGCCGCCCGGGAAGGGAACGGGCAGCGGATCGAAGCCGCCTAGCGGCGGGACCCCGTCGAAGTCCGGAAGCACTGGTGGGTCGAAGTCGGGCGGCTCCGGGAGCGGGTCGAAGTCGGGCAGGACATCAGGCTCTGGATCGGTCTCCAGCTCCGGCTCCGGGGCGGCCCCCGGATCGACCACGACCACCTCGGCCCCGCCCTCGCCGGCCAGCATCGCCGCCGCCCAGGCGTCGGTGGACAGCGCCACGGCGGCCCTGCGCACCGCCGAGGAGACCCTGGCCAAGACGCGGCTCTACGCCCCGGCGGCGGGCACGATCGTCTCGCTGGCTAGCGTCTCGCCCGGCGACTCGGTGTCTGCCGGTTCGACCGGCGCGGCCGCCGCGAGCGGGAGCGGCGCGGGGTCCGGCGGCTCCGGCTCCGGCTCCGGCGGCTCGGGCTCGGGCGGCGCAGGGTCGGGTGGCGCCGGCTCAGGCACCGGGTCCAGCTCGACCGGCAGTGGCTCGGGGTCCAGCGGCGCGTTCGCAGAGATCGTCGACACCTCCCAGATGACCATGAGCGTGTCCTTCTCCGAGTCGGACATCACGAAGGTGAAGGTCGGCCAGCCCGCGACGGTCAGCATCGACGCGCTCTCAGGAGTCGAGCTCGCAGCGCACGTGTCGTCGATCTCGCCGATCGGCAGCACGAGCAGCGGCGTCGTCAGCTACACCGCGACGCTGGCCCTCGACCAGCTGAACTCCCAGGTCCGTCCGGGAATGAGCGCCTCGGCCACGGTGATCGTCGCCCAGGCGCAGGGCGTCACTCTGCCCACGCAGGCGATCAGCGGCAGCGGCTCCCTGGCCACGGTGCAGCTCGAGCGCTCGGGCGAGACCGTCACCCAACAGGTCGTCGTGGGGCTGCGCGGCGACACCCGCGTCCAGATCGTCAGCGGTCTCAACGCCGGGCAGCAGGTCGCGATCACGATCGTCCTGCCCTCGCTCTCCAGCAGCTCGTCGAGTTCGGGGTCCGGCACGCTCGGCGGTGGTCGCCTCGGCCTTGGGGGTGGTGGCGGCGCGGGCTTCCTGCAGCGGGCCATCGGCGGCGGTGGGTTCGGCGGGGCCGCGCGTGCCGCGGGTGGCGGATGAGGCGCCGCGGGCACCGCGAGCGGCCTTCCGCGGCCGTGCAGCGCGCTCAGCGGATGCTGCGAGCGCGTCATGCGCGCGCCCGCGCCCGGCCAGGACCTGATCTGCGTGCGATGCCTCCGGCGCCGCCGGCAGGCCCTGTGATCGACGTGCGCGACGTCGCCAAGACCTACCGCATGGGCGAGATCTCCGTGCCCGCGCTGCGCGGGGTGAGCCTACGGATCGAGCGTGGCGAGTACGTCGCGATCATGGGCGCCTCGGGCAGCGGCAAGACGACCCTGATGAACATCCTCGGCTGCCTGGATACCCCCAGCTCCGGCTCCTACCGCCTGAACGGGCTCGATGTCCGGGGAGCGGACGAGGACACGCTGGCCGACCTGCGCAACCGCTATATCGGCTTCGTCTTTCAGACCTACAACCTGATCCCGCGCACGCGCGCGCTGACCAATGTCGAGCTTCCGCTCGCGTACGCCGGGCTATCCCGGACCGACCGGCGCGAGCGGGCTATGCGAGCGCTACGCCAGGTCGGGCTACAGGACCGGCTGCACCATCTGCCGTCAGAGCTTTCGGGCGGCCAGCAGCAGCGAGTGGCGATCGCTCGCGCGTTGGTGACGGGCCCGGCGATGATCCTCGCCGACGAGCCGACCGGCAACCTCGACACGGCCTCCGGCGAGGAAGTGCTCTCGATCTTCGCTCGGTTGAACGGCCAGGGGGCGACGATCGTGCTCATCACCCACGAGCACGAGGTGGCCGCCCACGCGGGGCGAGCGATCCGGATCAGCGACGGGCGGATCGTGAGCGACGAGCCGGGGGTCGCCGCGTGAGCGAGATCGTGCGCGTCGCCGCGGCCGGCCTGGCCGCGAACAAGCTCCGGACCGGCCTGACGGTGCTGGGCCTGATGATCGGCGTCGGCTCGGTGATCGTGCTGATCGCCGTGGGCACCGGCTCCTCGGCCGCGGTGACGAAGCAGATCGACGCTCTGGGCAGCAACGTCCTGCTGGTCACGGGCGCGCCCACGCTGGGCGGGCTTCGCCGCGCCGCGACCGCGGGCGCCGAGCTCACGCTCGCCGACGCGCATGCGCTCGGCAACCAGTTCCAAGCTCCTGACGTGGCCAGCGTCTCGCCGGTCGTCAACGCCGGCGGCACGACCCTGACCTACGGGAGCACCACCTACAGCCCGGGCACCTTCGTGGGAACCACGCCGAGCTACGAGCAGGCGCGCAGCTACACCGTCGCGGAGGGGAGCTGGTTCACCTCCGCCCAGGAGAACGACCACAGCCGCGTGCTCGTGATCGGGCCGACGGTCGCCTCCGAGCTGTTCCCGGGACAGGATCCGGTGGGCAGCACGGTCCAGGTGGGCGGAACGAGCTACCAGATCATCGGCGTCACCGCGCCCAAGGGCTCGAATGGCGCCCAGGACCAGGACGATGTCGCGATCGCTCCGCTGAGCGCCGTGCAGGACACCCTCACCGGCTACGGAGCGATCAGCCAGATCGTCGTCCAGGCCAAGTCCGGGCGGCAACTCGACGCGGCCCAGACCGAGGTGACGGACATCCTGAACCAGCTCAGCCCGCCCAGCGCCTCCGCAGCCCTGACCAGCTCATCGAGCAACTTCAACGTCATCAACCAGAGCTCGGTGATCCAGGTCTCGACCGCGAGCAGCAAGGTGTTCACGACGCTGCTTGGCGAGGTGGCCGCGATCTCGCTCCTGGTGGGCGGGATCGGAGTGATGAACATCATGCTCGTCTCGGTCACCGAGCGCACGCGCGAGATCGGAATCCGCAAGGCCGTCGGCGCGCGCCGAGGCGACATCCTCGTGCAGTTCCTGGTCGAGGCGGTCATGGTCTCGCTGCTCGGCGGCCTGGCGGGGGTGATCGCAGGCGTTGTCGGCAGCCAGTTCACGATCGCCGGCGTCCAGCCGGTGATCGCGCCCTACTCGATCCCGCTGGCTTTCGGCGCCGCCGTGCTGACCGGACTGTTCTTCGGCACCTACCCCGCAGGCCGTGCCGCTTCGCTGCGCCCGATCGAGGCTCTGCGTTTCGAATGACGACTACTGAGAGGAACGCTCACCGATGAACGCCGCCGCGCAGTACGGGCCGGCGCCCGAGGACTGGCCCGACGAGGAACAGGACACGCTCCCCCTTCCGGGCCGCCCGCGGCGGCGTCTGTGGGGCCCGGCGAGCGCGATCCT
>DATGJM010000110.1:0-2892 GCA_035295205.1 Solirubrobacteraceae bacterium
CCCACCACGATCTGCGTCCCCTGCGTGCCGCGCAGCAGGCGAAGCAGCTGATACAGCAGGAACGCCACGACGGCGACGTCGATGATCTCGAGCGGGCTGATGTGCCGCAGCACCTCCAGGAGCTGGAGCAGGAAAAGCTGCACCGCGTTCATCTGGCGAAGATCTCCGCCACGAGCGCCATCTGCGCGTACAGCCTGTTGCCGGCCTGCTGGAACACCACCGACCGGGGGCCGTCGATCACCTCATCGGTTACCTCTTCGCCACGGTGCGCGGGCAGGCAGTGCATGAACACGGCGCCCGGGGCGCGGGCCATCAGCGCCTGGTCGACGCGGTACTCGGCGAACGCCTTGCGGCGCGTCTCCCGCTCGGCCTCCTGCCCCATCGACGCCCACACGTCGGTGTACACGGCGGTCGCGGCGTCGACTGCTGACAGGTCGGTGGTGACGGTGATTCGGGCGGCTCCCGAGTCGAGACTCCTCGCGCGCTCGACGGCCGCGGCCATTGGCTCGTAGCCGGGCGGCCCGACCACGGTCAGAGTCAATCCCGACAGCGCCGCGGCTTCCATAAGAGAGTTGGCCACGTTGTTGCCGTCGCCGACGTAGGCGAGGTGCTGCTTCTCCAGGGCTCCGCCGAGCTCCTCCATGGTCATGAGGTCGGCCAGGACCTGGCAGGGATGCGAGCGGTCCGTCAGGCCGTTGATCACCGGCCTTTCCGAGTAGGCCGCGAGCTCCTCGAGATCCGAATGCGAGCGCAGGCGGGCGACGGCGCCGTCCACGTAGCGGTCGAGCACGCGGGCCGCATCGGCGATCGATTCCCGCACACCGAGCTGCACATCCTGCTCCGTCAGGGTGGTCGTCGTGCCGCCCAGCCTCGCGATTCCCACCTCGAACGACACCCGCGTGCGGTGGCTGGGCTTCTGGAACAGCATCGCGATGTGGCGCCCCGCCAGGGGTTTTTCCGCCCAGCGTCCGGCCTTGATCTCGTGGGCCAGGTCCAGGATCCGGCGCAGCTCATCGCGAGTCAGGTCCGCGATGTCGATGAAGTCCCTGCCACGAAGCAAATTCACTGGAGCGATCATGATCGCTGCCCGCTACAAACGCGGTTCGATTAGCTCACCGGCCACGATCGGGGACATCGTCAGGTCGCGCAGCGAATCGAACTCGGGAAGCCGGCTGCGAAGGCCGGCGTCGTCCCTCAGGCGCAGGATCAGGTCTCGGCAGCCGACCGGCTCGAGCCCGAACAGCGCCGGTTTGAAAGCCAGCGGCGGCTCGTTGCGCAGTTGAATCGTCAGCCTGTCGGTCAGCCGGATCCTGGGCCAGGTGCCGGGCTCTGACAGCGTCACCGACTCCATGGCGGACCAGATCGCCCGCATCTCGTGCTTGCCCTGAATCACGAGGAGGCGGTCACGGAAGAAGCCGAGCCGCCCGGGCGGCCACTCCCTGAGGCTGAGCAGGGCCCGGGACGCAACTGCGACAGCACCAATTGCCCCCGCCCCCAGGGCCACGCCCGCCACGACCGCCTGCGGGAGCGTGAAGGCCACGATCATGAGGGCGCCGAAGAGCAGGGTCGAGGCCAGTCCGGCCACGGCCAGAGTCACGATCGACCGCCGCGAGCGAACGTAAATCAGTCTCGGCCCACCACCAGCGAGTAGTGTATTCCCGACCGAAATGGACGCGATCGCCGAGCGGGCGGACATAGACGCCGCGGTCTCCGGTAAGACCGTTTGCACGCTGTTCGCCGACGCCGTCGCCAGGTGGGGCGACCGGCCGGCGCTCCACTGGAAAGACAACGGCGACTGGCGCACCCTGACGTGGCGGGAATACGGAGACACGGTCGCCGCCCTGACAATGGGTCTTCGCTCCCTGGGCTTCGGCTCCGGCCAGTTCGGCCTGATCATGGCCCGGAACGCCCCCTCGCACGTGATCGCCGATCTCGGGATCGTCCACGCCGGAGGCGCCGCGATCAGCGTCTACAACACCCTCGCTCCGGAGCAGATCGAGTACATGGCCAACCATTCGGAGGCGACGGTGGCGTTCGTCGAGGACGAAGGCTTCCTGGCCAAGTTCATGGCCATCCGCGCGAACACCCCCCATCTGAAGCACGTAGTGCTGGTCCACGGCGACGCCCCAGAGGGGGTTATGCAGTGGGAGACGCTGCTCGAGCGCGGCCGCGAGGAGCTGGCCCGCGACCCCTCGGCATTCGAGCGGACCTGGCGGGCGGTCGGCCCCGAAGACACGGTGGCGCTGATCTACACGTCCGGCACTACAGGGCCGCCCAAGGGCGTGACCTACTCGCACAACAACATCACCTGGACGCTCGAATCGATGCGCCGCGTCTGGGCCCGCGAAGGCGACCGCCTCGTCAGCTATCTGCCGCTGGCCCACATAGCCGAGCGCTTCACCTCGCAGTGGCGCGGCATCTACCACGGGCACGAGGTCTGGTTCTGCCCCGACCCGAACCTGCTCCTCCCGTACCTGCTCGAGGCGAGGCCGACGTCGTTCGTGGGCGTCCCGCGCGTCTGGGAGAAGCTGATGGCGGGGCTGCAGGCGGGGATCGCGGCCGAGCCGGACGAAAGCAGGCGCAAGATGGCCCAGGGAGCCGTCTCGGCGGCCATCTCGGCCTTTCGCCTCCGCCATGCGGGCCAGGACGTGCCCGCTGAGCTCGCCGCCGCCGTCGAGCAGGCGCAGCCCCTGTTCATGATGCTGCGGAGCAAGGTGGGTCTCGACCAGTGCTCCCTCGCCGTCACGACGACGGCCCCGAGCCGGCCCGAGATCCACGAGTTCTGGGCCGCGCTAGGGCTGCCGCTCTACGAGGTCTGGGGCATGAGCGAGCTCACCGGTCCGGGCACGGTGGTGCCCGAGGGTCAGCACAAGACGCCCTCCATCGGCCGCC
>DATGJM010000111.1:0-6469 GCA_035295205.1 Solirubrobacteraceae bacterium
TCAGCGCGCGAACCTTCTGGGACTCGATGGCTGCGCGCAGCGCCTCGGGCGAGTCGACACCCAGCTCCTCGAACAGCCGCCGCGCGCGTTTGGGGCCCAGCCCGGGCAGATGCGTGAGCGCGAGCAGGCCGGCCGGGAACTTGGCCCGCAGCTTCACGAGCGCCGGGATCGCGCCCTCGTCCGCCAGTGCCAGCACCTTCTCCTGGATGATCGCGCCCACCCCGGGCAGCTCGGTCGCGCGTCCCTGGCGGGCGAGACCGAGAACGGACATCGGAGCGTCGCGCACCGCCTTGGCGGCGTTCCGGTAGGCGACCACGCGGTGCACGATCGCCCCGTCGAGCTCATACAGATCGCCGAGCTCGTCGAGCGCGGCCGCGATCTCCGCGTTGGTGGGTTCCGATACCGCCACGGCCATCACGATATTGGGCCTCGCTAGGATCCGCAGCTGATCGCAGCCTGACAACCGCCTTCAAGGCCTGGCTAGGGAAAGCCGATGCACCGAGACATGAAGCGACGTCTCTTCGTTGGGCTCGCGGGGCTGCTCGCCGCCGTCGCGGTGGGCGCCGTCCCGGTCGCCGTGGCGGCACGCGGACCCGTCCCGTCGAACCCGAAGCGGGGCGTCGGATCCACCTGGTACATGTGGTTCGGTCCGCAGGCGCTCACCCGCGTCGGCGCCAGCTGGGCGTATGACTGGTCGACCAAGCTCCCGAAGGCCGTGCGCGGGATCGAGTGGGTGCCGATGGTCTGGGGTGCGCGCTCGGTCTCGCCGCGCGTGATCAGGACGCTTTCGAGCTACGCCCGTACCGGCCGCGCCCGCTACCTGCTCACGTTCAACGAGCCCGACCAGCGCAGCCAGGCCAATATGACCCCGGCTCAGGCCGCGGCACTATGGCCGGCGCTCGAGAAGACCGGGCTGAAGCTCGGCTCGCCCGCGCCCGCGATCTGGTTCGGCAAGTGGTTCCAGCAGTTCATGGCGCTCGCGCGGGCCCGACACCTGCGCGTGGACTTCATCGCGCTGCACTTCTACCAGGACTTCACGGTGCCGGGCGCCGTCGCGCTGCTGCGCAGTCACCTGCTGGCGGTCTGGAACCGCTATCACCGGCCGATATGGGTGACCGAGATCGGGACCGCGGACACGCGCGCCTGGGGCAAACCCATGCGCTACACACCGACGACGGCGCGCTCGCTGCGCTACATGCGACAGGTGCTCGCCATGCTCGACAGCCTGCCGTTCGTCAAGCGCTACGCCTGGTTCACCGACCGCTGCTGGCACGAGAGGGGCTGCCAGGTGAGCTCGCTGTTCTCGGACGGACGCGGGCACGAGACCTCGCTCGGCAAGCTCTACGCCACCACGCCGTAGGTTTGCCGCGCGGGCCGTCCTGAGTGTGCCGTAGCTTCGAGCTCCGATCCCGCGTCACGCTATACTTTTTGAAGCAAGGTCACGAAAGGAGCTCACCATGGCAGGCGTCGTCGCCGAAGTAACAGACAACAACTTCCAGGCGGAAGTACTCGAGTCCGAGGTCCCGGTGCTCGTGGACTTCTGGGCGCCGTGGTGTGGTCCGTGCCGGATGGTCGCTCCGGTGGTCGAGGAGATCGCTCAGGAGAAGGCCGGCCAGCTGAAGGTGGTCAAGATGAACACCGACGAGAACCAGAACACCGCCGTGACCTACAACATCATGTCGATCCCGACGCTCATCCTGTTCCGCGACGGGCAGCCGGCCAAGACCGTCATCGGCGCCTATCCGAAGCGCAAGCTGGTCGCCGAGCTCGAGCCCGCGCTGGCCTAAGCGGCCACCGCCACCCCGACGCGCAGCTCGCGACCGTCGATGGTCACGGGCTGCGCTCCGTTCAAGCTCTCGTAGCTGACCTGCACCGCCAAGGTCTCGCCGGCGATGTACTCCTGATGCGTCCGCGCGGCTGCGAGCAGCGCCTCGTCTCCGTCGAGGGTCAGCAGGATCCGGTCTGAGACGTTCAGCCCGGCACTCTGGCGGGCGAGCTGGATCGTGCGCACGATCTCCCGCGCCCAGCCCTCGACCCGCAGCTCCTCGTCGATCTCGAGCTCCAGCGCCACCGCGTGCGAGCCCTCGCGCTCGACCTGGTAGCCGGCCAACGGCCGCATCGAGATCAGCAGGTCCTCGGCCGTGAGCTCGTGTGCCGACCCGCCGAGCGTGATCGCCACCGTTCCGCCGCCCCGCACCGTGGCGGCGGCGCCGGCCGGGTCGAGGGCGGCCACGGCCGCGGCCACGAGCGGCATCTGCTTGCCGAAGCGAGGGCCGAGGGTGCGGTAGTTGGGCTTCAGCTCGACCTCGCCGAGCTCGTCGGCCTCGGAGACGAAGCGCAGCTCGCGCACGTTCAGCTCTTCGCGCACGACTTCGGCCAGGCGCTCGATCGCGGAGCGCTCGAAGCCGGTGGCGACGACGACCGCGGCGCGCAGCGGTCGGCGTACCGCGATCTGCGCCTGCCCGCGCGCGGCGAGGCCCATGCGGACGGTCTCGCGGGCCACGGCCATCGCCTGGTCGAGCTCGGCGTCGCGCCGGCCGGGGGCCGGCCAATCGCTGAGGTGCACGCTGGGCTCCGAGCCATCGAGGTTGTCGAAGATCTCGTCGGCCACGAATGGGCAGAACGGTGCCAGCAGCTGGGCGACCGTGACCAGGGCGGTGCGCAGCGTCGCGAACGCGGCGAGATCGCCGTCCCAGAATCGACGTCGCGAGCGGCGCACGTACCAGTTGGAGAGATCGTCCACGTACTCCTGGATGGCGCGCCCCGCGGAGGTGGCGTCGAAGGCCTCGAGGCGCTCGGTCACGACCTCGACCGTCGCCGCCAGCCGCGACAGCGCCCACGTGTCCAGCAGCTCGCTCGGCCCGGAGTCGACCTCCCGCGAGACGCCGTTCGCGTTGGCGTACAGCACGTAGAAGCCGTAGGTGTTCCACAGCTGCAGCAGGAACAGGCGCACGGCCTCCTCGATCGCATCCATCGAGAAGCGGTAGGCGTCCCACGGGAACTTGGAGGTGAAGAAGTACCAGCGGACGGCGTCGGCGCCGTAGCGGTTCAACACGTCCCAGGGAGCGACGACGTTCCCGAGCGACTTGGACATCTTGCGGCCCTGCTCGTCGAGGATCAGACCGAGGCAGACCACATTGCGGTAGGAGGAGCGGTCGAACAGCAGCGTCGAGACCGCGAGCAGGGAGTAGAACCAGCCGCGCGTCTGGTCGAGCGCCTCGCAGATGAAGTCAGCCGGGAAGCGCTCCTCGAAGTGCTCGAGGTTCTCGTAGGGAGCGTGAAACTGCGCGAACGGCATCGAGCCCGAGTCGAACCAGACGTCGATGACCTCGGGGACGCGGCGCATGACGTCATCGCACTCCGAGCACGCGAAATGGACGTCGTCAACGAACGGCCGGTGCGGGTCGTCCAGGCGGGTGCCGGACAGCTGCTCGAGCTCGGCCAGCGAGCCGACCGCCTGCAGGTGCCCCGACTGGCAACGCCACACCGGAAGCGGCGTGCCCCAGTAGCGCTCGCGCGACAACGCCCAGTCGACGTTGCCCTCGAGCCACTTGCCGAAGCGGCCATGCTTGACGTGCTCGGGCTGCCAGTTGATCGTCTCGTTGGCGGCCAGCATCCGGTCCTTGATCTGGCTGGTGCCGATGTACCACGACGGCTTGGCGTAGTAGATCAACGGCGTGTGGCAGCGCCAGCAGTGCGGATATGAGTGCTCGTAGCGCTCGGCGCGCAGCAGGCGACCGCGGGCGCGCAGATCCTCGATCAAGTCCTGGTCCGCGTCCTTGACCCAGCGTCCGGCGTAGGGGCCGATCCGCTCGTCGTAGGTGCCGTCCAGGCGCACCGGGTTGATGACGTTCAGCCCGTACTGCTCGCCCAGCCGGAAGTCATCGTCGCCGAAGGCGATCGCGGTGTGCACGAGGCCCGTGCCGTCCTGAGCCGTGACGAAGTCGCCGAGCAGCACGCTGTGGCCTCGCTCGCCGTACTCCGATCCGGGGATGAACGCGAAAGGCGGCTCGTAGCGCACGCCCTCGAGCTCGGAGCCCGGGAAGCTCGAGAGGATGTCGGCGCCGCCCGGGAAGACGCGCGCGAGCAGGTCTTCGGCGACGATCATCACGGTGTCGCTGTCGGCGCGGGTGCGCACGTAGGTCAGGTCGGGGTCCACTGCCACCGCGGCGTTCGAGACAAGCGTCCACGGCGTCGTGGTCCAGACCAGGAGCTCCTCGCCGGCGTTCACCGCGTCGTTGCCCTCGAGGATCGGCAGGCGCACGTACACCGAGGGGTCGATCACATCGCGGTAGACGTCCGGCTGCCCGAGCTCGTGGCTCGAGAGCGCGGTCCCGCAACGCGTGCAGTACGGGACGACCTTGAGCTTCTCGTAGAGCAACCCCTTGTCGTGGATCGTCTTCAGGGCCCACCACACCGATTCGACGTAGCTGGTGTCGAGCGTCCGGTAGGCGTCGTCGAGGTCGATCCAGAAGCCGATGCGCTCGGTCAGGCGGTTCCAGTCTTCGACGTGGGCGAGGACCTTTTCGCGGCAGCGGGAGTTGAATTCCGCGATGCCGTAGCGCTCGATGTCGTCCTTCGAGGTGAAACCGAGCTCCGCTTCCACGGCGAGCTCGACCGGCAGCCCGTGGCAGTCCCAGCCGCCCTTACGCTCGACGTAGTAGCCGCGCATCGTCTGGAAGCGGGGGAAGATGTCCTTGAACACGCGCGCCAGCACGTGGTGGGAGCCAGGGGCGCCATTGGCCGTGGGCGGTCCCTCGTAGAAGCCCCAGCGTGGCGCGGCGCGGCGGCGCTCGAGTGACTCTTCGAACACGCGGCGCTCGCGCCAGCGCTCGAGGATGCGCTCCTCGAGCGCCGGGAAGTCGGCGCGTGAGTCGACGGGACGGTGGGCCATGGGGCGGTTGATTCTAGGCGGGCGGGGGGAACCCCCTCCGGCCCCCGCGCCTGGATGCTGCCGCTCAGCCGGCCGCGAACGTCGGCGTGCTGCTCAGGCCCACGTCGATGTCGTGCAGACGCTGGAGCAGGTGATCGCGTGCGGCGATCGGCGCGCTGCCGAGCCGGGTCACCGTGCTCGCCCCCGTGTCGGGAATTGCGCCCCGGAAGTCGAAGACGATCGCCTCGTTGTGCACCGATCGCACGGCGTAGACCACGCGGCCGATCACGTCGAGGCTGATCCAGCGACCGGTGAGCACGATCGCGCGAGGGCGCAGGGCGCGCATCGCCCGGCCCAGCCGGCCTGGATCGATCGCCGG
This sequence comes from Solirubrobacteraceae bacterium, assembly GCA_035295205.1. Lineage (GTDB taxonomy): Bacteria > Actinomycetota > Thermoleophilia > Solirubrobacterales > Solirubrobacteraceae > Palsa-465. The sequence continues at coordinate 5,253 of DATGJM010000111.1, forward strand.
CGTGAGCGTGAGCGTTCGCAGCCCGGACCGGCGGAGGATGAGCTCGAGCGCCTGTGCGTGCAGGGCATCCATGTCGAGCGCGGCGGAGGCGTCGAGCACGAGCACGCCTTCCTCGCGCTGGGCGGCCGGCGCGAGGCGCTTGATCGCGGCCAGCCAGCCGGTGGCGTAGCGCCAGGCGAACTCGTACTCCGCGCTGGCTCGGCCGCCCTGCGCGAGTGCGCCCAGCGCTTCCAGCAGCAGACCCTCGATCGTCCGCTCCATCGAACGCAGCGCGAGGCTCTCCTCGAGAAGCTGATTGGCGGCGTCCTCATCGAAGCACCGGAGCGCCTCGACGAGTCGCTGAGGCGAGGCCGGGCCGGTGCCGCGCTGCTGTGCAAGCGTGACGGCCGAGGAGACGTTGTGCGTCTCGGTCAGGGCGGAACGGAGGGCTTCGACCTCCTCGAAGGTGTACTGGCGGTGCCCGCCCCGCGAGCGCTGTGGCGTCGGGAACCCGTAGCGGCGCTCCCAGCTGCGCAACGTGTTGGGGCTCACGCCGAGGATCCCAGCTGCCGCGTTCGTTCGCAGTCCGCCCATTGCGAGGCGGATTTATCGAGACTTCACTATTCAGCGTCAAGGCCCGCAAAGGATCGTGCAACCGTTTGAGGCCTGAGATGATGCATTTGCGATGAACGACGCGGCGTTCGACCGGCGCACGTTCCTGGCCGTGGCGGGTGCGTCATATCTCGGCCTTCCCCGCCTCTCTCCAGGGCCGCGAACGCTGCAGCAGGCGATTCGCGGTCCTGTGTTCACACGGGGGTCACGGGGCTTCGCGGCTGCGGCGCATGTGTTCAACGAGCGCTACGACCGCGTGCTCCCGCGAGCGGTCGGCCGGCCGCTCGACACCGCGGACGTCCAGGCCGCCGTGCGCTGGGCGGCATCGCACGGCGTCTCGGTGCGCGCGAGGTCGGGCGGGCACAGCTATGCCGGCTACTCGACGCTGCGCGACGGCGTCGTGCTCGACCTGCGCGACATCTCCGGGATCTCCTTCGACCGGCGTCACGGGACGGCCACGATCGGCGCCGGCGCGCAGTTGATCGACGTGTACGCGGCCCTGAATCGCCTCGGGGCGACGATCCCGGCCGGCACCTGCCCTTCCGTGGGGATCGCCGGGGTGACACTCGGCGGCGGGATCGGGCTCGCTGGTCGTGCCTTCGGGCTGACGGCCGACAACCTGGTCG
>DATGJM010000112.1:0-48201 GCA_035295205.1 Solirubrobacteraceae bacterium
TGTGCTGATTCGTGGAAGGTCCGCCTGGGTGTAGGGGCGGGCATTGGTCTCTTCTCTCAGGGCCCCGAGAGAGCAAAGACCAGCGACCGAGGGTCGGCCATCGGTACTACTACCTATCTTGGGAGGTTTCGGGAGCTAGGCGCTGGCCCGGCCGCCCTCCATGATCAGGTCCGACAGCCGCTCCTCGGCTGCTCTCTGGGCGTCACCGGGAAGGCTGACGCCGAGCACCCAGGCCTCGCTCTCCGAACCGCCGAGCCTCGCTCGCCCGAGTACGGGGTGTCGCCCCCGCGCGCGGCGCTCGATCCACGCGCGTACCTCGGAGTCGGGTAAAGACGCAGGCCTGCGGAACCGAATCAGAAGCTGAGCCACGCGGGAACGGTGGCAGGCTTGTGCGGATTGCACCATAGGTGCTTATCCCTATCAGGGCTCGAGCAGCCCGCGGCGGATCGCGTAGCGCGTGAGCTCGGCCACGTTGCGCATCCCGAGCTTCTCGAGGATGTTCGAGCGGTGATGATCCACCGTCTTACGGCTGATCACCAGCTCGCGAGCGATCTCGTCGCTCGTGTAGCCCTCGGCGATCAGCTTCACGACCTGCAGCTCCCGCGGCGTGAGCGGATCCGCCGGCGCCATCTCCCCGTGCTGCGCCTGCTCGAGGTACTCCCGGATCAGCGCCGTGACCGCCTTGGGGTACAGGAACGGCTCGCCGCGCATCGCGGCCCGGCAGGCCTCGACGAGGTCGCGGTTGGCCGCCGACTTCAGGACGTATCCCGAAGCACCCGCGCGCAGCGCCTCGAAGAAATACTGCTCGTTGTCGTGCACGGAGAGGATCAGGATCCGCAACGCCTCCCGGCGGCGATGAAGCTCGGCCGCAGCCTGCAGACCGGTGAGCCTGGGCATCGAGACATCGAGGATCGCGAGGTCAACCTCATCGGAGAGGGCCATCTCCACCGCCTCCTGGCCGTCGGAGGCCTCGGCCACGACGTCGATGTCGATCTCGCTGTCGAGCACCGCCCGCAGGCCGCTGCGCACGACCTCGTGATCGTCGGCCAGGAGCACCCGCGTCTTCAGCGGGATCAAGCCTGATCGCCCCCTGACACGGGGACTCGCAGCACCACCTGGGTCCCACCCGAGCCGGCGGCCTGGATATCCAGTTCGGCGCCGATCAGCATCGCGCGCTCGCGCATACCGGTGAGGCCCCGCTCGGCGACCTCCGCCGGGAGCCCGCGCCCGTCGTCGCGGACGCGGAGCACGACGGCGTCGTCCACCACACCGAGTGCCACGGTGACCGTCGAGGCCTCCGCATGGCGCAGCGTGTTGGTCAGTGCCTCCTGGGCCACGCGATAGATCACCAGCTCGACCTCGGATGACAGGGGCGGCAGGTGCCAGGCGAGCTCGCGGCGGACATGCACCGCCCCGTGGCCGTCGATCCGCGAGCACATCGCGATCAGGGCATTGACCAGGCCGAGGTCGTCCAGGGCCTCGGGCCGCAGCTCCCGGCCGATGCGGTGGATGTCCTCGAGACTCCCGAGCACGGTGCTCGCGATCTCGTTCAGGGCCGCGGTCTGCGAAGCGCCGATCGGGGCCCCGGCCGCTCGCTCGGCCCGCAGCGCGATCGCGGTCAGCGTTTGGCCGATCTCGTCGTGGAGCTCGCGCGCGATGCGAGCGCGCTCCGCCTCCTGGGCGGCCAGGGCGCGACGACTGCTCTCCCGGCGCTCGCCCTCGAGGCGGTCGAGCATGGCGTTCAGCGCGCCCGCAAGCGCGACGACTTCCTGGCCCGCGCCGGGAGGGGTGGGACCCGCGCGGCGGCCAGGCTGCACCGGGTCAACCGAGGTCATGACCCCGGCCAGCCGCCGCAGCGGCCCGAACGCCCTGCGCAGGAGCAGCAGGTCAACGCCGAGCATCACGACCAGGCCGAGTCCCAGGATCACGAGCTCGTCGGGCGTCGCCACGCGGTGCACGGTGACCGGCGTCCAGGCCAGGAGCGCGGCGGCGACCACGAACACGACGGCGTTGGTGGCGAACACGCGCCACAGCAGCGAGACCCGGTCCCACGGCCGGTTCCCGCCGCGCTCTCCGCGCGTGCGGGTGACGACGGGGGTGGAGTGATCAAGCGTTGCCACGGATACGCCAGATGCTAGAGCCGTCACTTGCGTGCGCAGGGGTTTTCTGGGCATGATTCGAGCCTGGTGAAATTGGGACGCTTGTACCAATCGCTCGCGGCCGGCCTCATCGCTCTCGCCGCAGCCACACCCGCACCCGCCAGCGCCGCGAATCGCGTCGAGGGTGTCCCCCACTTCGGGCACGTGTTCGTGATCATCGGCGAGAACACCGACTACTCGCACGTCGACTCCACGAACGCCCCATACCTGATGAGCACATTGCGAGGACAGGCGGCCTGGCTGGACAGCTACTACGCCGCCACCCACTGGTCGCAGGCCAACTACGTGGCGATGGTCACCGGCCAGTTCACGACCTGCGAGCAGAAGGATGGTGGCATCACCTGCCACCAGAACGTGGACAACCTCTACCACCAGCTCGACGTCGCGGGGAAGAGCTGGAAGGTCTGGCTCGAGGGCAGCCCCGGAAAATGCGACGGTGGCGGGAGCACCTGCTCGAGCGTCAACCCGTGCCCGCTCAGCGGCTTCTACACCACCGGCAATCCACCGATCCTGTTCGACGACATCGAGGGCCCCGGCGGCGTCTGGTCAGCGACCACGCCTTCGGGCGAATGCGTGTCGAACGACATTCCGGCCGGCGACGTCAGCGACGGGATGAGCACGTTCAACGCCGATCTGGCGTTCGGTGACGTCGCCGCCTTCAACACGATCATCCCCAACGGCTGCGAGGACGGCGAGTCCAACTGCGCCCCGGTCAACAACCGCTACACCCAGTTCGACGATTTCCTGGCCCGCGAAGTCCCGCTGATCGAATCTTCACCGGCATTCGGCAGGGACGGGGTGATCGTGATCGTCTACGACGAGGACGAGCGCGCGGGGAGCAAATCAGGTCTGGGCGCCGGCGGCCACACTGTGTGCGCGCTCCTCAGCCCGCTGCTCACTCCCGGCGACTACGGCGCCCAGACGTACTCCTACAGCCTGCTGCGCACAGTCCAGGACGGCTTCGCCGTCTCGCCCTACCTCGGAGCCGCCGCCGATGTCAGTCCACTACCGGTCCTCTGGCCCTGACTCAACCGTCTCGTTCACGCGCATGGCCGACGGCACGCGCGAGGACTACGAGCTCCTGGAGCGGCTCGAGGCGCCATACGTGGCCGCGCTCCCCGACCGCCTGCTGGCGGCCGTGGACGCGCTCGAGCACTCCTTCTCGGGCTACCAGGTCACGCGCCGGGAGCACTCACTGCAGTCGGCCACGCGCGCGAGGCGGGACGGGCGCGACGAGGAGTACGTGGTGGCGGCGCTGCTGCACGACATCGGCGACGAGCTCGCTCCGTACACCCACGGCGAGATGGTGGCCGCGATCCTGAGACCGTTCGTGCGCGAGGAGCTGTGCTGGGTGATCGCCCACCACGGGCTGTTCCAGACCTACTACTACGCGCATCACTCTGGCGGCGACCGCCACGCGCGCGAGCGCCATCGCGACCACCCGCATTACGCGGCCTGCGTCGAGTTCTGCGAGCGCTACGACCAGAACTGCTTCGACCCCGGCTATCCGTCGCTCGGCCTCGAGACCTTCGCGCCGCTCGTGCGCTCGGTCTGCTCAGAGCCCAGATACCTCTAGCAGCGGGTCGGGACGCGCTGCTCCTGCCGGGCCGCGGCGCGCGCGTGAACGTAGTTCCAGAACTGGCGCTCGAAGCTCCGCCAGTCGAACTCGATCCCTCCGGGACCGCCGCCCGGGAGTCGCGGACCCTCGCCATGCCGGCGCCACCAGCCACCGCCATGCTCGTCATCGTCGCGACGCGGGCGCGTGCGCCAGAGCACGATCACCTTCCACAGACAAACCGACGTGGCCAGCGCGGCGAGGGCCGCGAGCGGCCACGCGAGGCCGACTGGCAGTACGCCCTCACCGGTCGCGCTCGCCCCGACGGACGCGAGCGCCGCGGGCAGGCAGACGCTGGCGAGCATCGTCCACCGCATCGCCGCGAGCAGAGCCCGCTCGTGCCGGTCCGCGTCCTCATATGGCCTTCCGTGCGGTCCCATCTCCAACAGTTCCTTCGCCAAGTCCAAGCTGAGTGGCGGCCGAGGCTAGCCAGCTTGCGCGGGACATGCGCCATCGGCGGATTCCAAACGAAGCTCACGCGCGATCGCGAACCGCAGCGCGCGAGTGCTGTCCGGCCGGGTCGACTGTCACGCTCAGCACTGTGTGGCTACCCGCAGCCGGCTTGCGCACGCGGGTGAGACGTCCGTAGAAGAACAACCTGTCTGAGCCGGGCTGGCCGGGCCCCGCGTCAACGTCCGAGTTCAGTGGCGGTGGGCGAGGTCGGGGGCCATCATGGCCCCCGAACCACGCCAAGCCCACCACCGCCAGGTACCTGAGCCGCCTGCCCCGTGACCGCTCATCTCGACCCGCCCCTAGCTCACACCGTGGCAGTTGGAGTCGATCCAGGCCTTGATGTGGTTGACGGCCCCGACGAACTGCGCCGACTTCAGCTTGCTTTCCAGCGGAAGCAGGGCCGCGATCTGGCTCGCGGTGGGCACGCCCCCGGTGAAGCCTGCCTTCTGCATCGCGGCTACGAAGCCCGCGAAGGTGTGCACCACGTACTCGGCGTCGGAGTGGATGTCCGACGGCGATGCGTCTGCCATCGCCTGGTCGGCCTTCAGCAGCGTCCCCCAATTGGTGTTCCCGCCCCCCGCCTGCATCTCGGCCACGTATTTGCGTCCCATGTCGGCCAGCGCCTGGCAGTTCGAGGTGCTGGCGAACGTGGGCTGCGACGTCGAAGCCGGCGTCGATGCCGCTGTCGATGCCGTGCTCGAGCTGGTGCTCGCCGCGTTCGCCCCCGAGCTCCCAGCGGAGGACGAGGCCGTGCTCGACCCGCCGCCGCTCGATCCCCCGCAGCCCGCGACCAGCGCGGCGACCGCGAGCAATGGCACGAGGAACTTCATTTGACTGCCACCTCCCCCCGCGCATGCAGCGCCAGGTAAACGAGCGCGCCCGCCAGCACGACGCCGCCCCAGAAGCCCACGCCGAACAGGCTGAAATGGACGTGCCAGATGAACTTCAGCACCACGAACAGCGCCGCGACGCCCGCCAGCGCGAGCCGGGTCGTCGACCGGCTACCGGACAGCGCCGGCAGCTTGGTCTCCGGTGACAGGCGCTCTACGCCCAGATCGGCAATCAGCGCCAGCCCCGCCAGCACGGCGATCACCCCGAAGAAACCGTCCGGCGCCCCGGTCGCCGTGCTCGTGAACCCGAACCCGAGATCGAACCACGGCAGGAACAGCAGATCGATCACCAGCAGCAGTGCGACGCCGCCGAGGATCCAGTCATCCCGCTTTACGTTCTCCAACTTCATTGCTTGCCCCCCTCCTCAGGTAGACATCGGTTGTTCGCCCGGAGTGTCACCGCGCCCCCGGTGACGCCCCGGGCGAGTGTTATTGCGGCCGGCGAGAATCGACAGCAGCTCCTTCGCGTCGCGGAACGTGGCGTGAACCCCCGTCGAGATCTCCTCCACGACCCCTCGCAGCCGAGCGTCGTCCGGGAGCTCCTCTTGCCCCCCCGAGCGGTACACCCGGACGACGAACGTATCCATCGCCGGGCACTATCGAGGGCGGCCGTTCCAGCCGCCTTAGGGTGGTCTTAAGGTGGCGCGCCCGCGAATCAGGGTCGCGCGTCCACCGTCTGCGCCAGCGGCACGGGCGCGATCGCGAGCTCGGCCATCCGCCGCACGTACACGGCGTGCTGCCGGCGGGCCTCGCCGTAGCGCTGCAGCCGCAGCTGGGCGGCCAGCAGCGCCGTCCAGGCGTCGGCGTCGTAGGGGTCGCGCTCGAGCAGGCGGCGCAGATGGCGGGCGCCCTCCTCGTCGTCCTCGCGCCGGATTGCGGCGCGAGCCAGCAGGCGGGACACCTCCTGGGCGAGCGAGCGGGCCTCCTCGCGGCAATCCACCGGCCAATCCTCGTACAGATCCTCCTCGAGGAAGTCCCCGGTGTACAGCGCCTCGGCCTCGCGCAGCGCGGCCTCCGCGGCGGCGAGGTCGCGGCGGGCGGCGATGTCGATCCCCGTCTGGGCAGCCTCCATGAAGCGCGCCACGTCGAGGCTCATGTGCTCGATCCGCAGGGAGAGCGACTGCTGATCAGCGGTCACGAAGTGGTCCGGCGGGTGCGCGCGATCGGGATCGAGGACCTTGCGCAGCGTGCTCAGCGCGACCGAGAGGCGGTTCGACAGCGGCCGCGGATCCTCTCCGGGCCACAGCGCCTCGGCGGCCGCGTCGCGCGTGATCGCGCGGCCACGGCGTGAGGCGAGCAGCTTCAGCAGGTCGCGCGCCTTGCGCGACTGCCAGGCCACCAATGGGATCGGCTGACCCTCGCGCAGCACCGCGAAGCGCCCGAGCGTGACGATCTCGAGCTCGGGGCCGACCTCCGCGCCGCCCTGAGCCAGCTCGGCGATGCCACTCTCGGCGCGCACTCCCCGCCGAGTGAGCTCCTCGCGCAACTGAGCGGCCCGCTCGTCCTCACCCTGCCAGGTGGCGAGCACGAGCTCCGCGCGCGCGGCGGCGATCGGATCACCCAGCTCCCGCCACAGCTCCACCGCCGCCTCGAGCTGAGCCTCGTCGGGCGGCTGGTAGACGGCCGCGCGAAGCTCGAGCGCGCGCGCCAGCGACGGGCGATCACCGGTCCGGCGCGCTTCGGATTCCGCCTGCTCGCTCAGCGTCGCCGCGTGGTCTCGATCGCCTGCGGCGAGCTCGACGAACGCGCTCGTGCACAGCGCGTGGGCCCGCTCGAGGCTCGACGCCAGCTCGCGCGCCTGGGCGGTGTGCTCGCGAGCGGCGGCCGGGTCGTCACGAGCAAGGGCTTCAGCCAGTCCGCAGTGAGCGGCCACCAGCGCGTGGACATCGCCGGCCTGCTCGGCGATCCGGCGGGCACGCTCGAACGAGACCCGAGCGCGGGCCAGATCGCCGCGCAACGCATCGAGCCCTCCGAGCTGGATGTAGGGCGCGCACACCAGCAGCGAACCCAGCTCGGAGAGCATCTCGATCGCCTCGAGGAGTACCGCCCGCGCCTCCTCGAGCTCGCCTCGTCGCATCAGCGCCTCCGCCTTGTTCGACGTGGCCAGCGCGCCGAACAGCTTGTGGCCGGCGCCGGACGACACGGCCAGGTCGGCCTCCTCGATGGTGCGGGCGTAGTCGCCCTCTTCGGCGGCTCGCGAGCTTAGATTGGCGTGGATCCGCGCCAGCTGGACGGTGTCGCCGGCTTGGCTAGCGGCACTCAGTGCCAACCGGTAGTGGCGCTCGTTCAGCTCGCGGTCGCCGCGGCTGGCGGCGACGAGCGCGGCTGCGACGTGAGCCGCGGCCCGCGCGCTCGGCTCGCCGCCGGCCTGGGCCTGATGGAGCGCGATTTCGGCCGTGGCCGCGGCGCGGTCGATCTCGCCCTTCCCCCACAGGACCGAGCTCAGCCAGGCCGAGACCAGGGCATCGTCGCTGGTCCCGGGGCCGTCGATGTGCGCCGCTGAGAGCACCTGCTCGGCTGCCTCCATGTCGGAGCGCATGTAAAGCAGCGCGCCGAAACGCCAGGCCGTGGCGGCGGGGAGCGGCTCGCCGGACGCCCGGCGCTGAACGGCGGCGAAGACCTTCATCGCGCCGTCCCAGTCACCGACCGCCCCGAGCGCCTCCCCCAGGATCGCCTGGAGCTCGGGCTCGCCGTCGGTTCCCAGCTCTCTGAGCACGTGCACGAGGCGGGCTCCGTAGCCGCGCCCCACGAGCTGGCTTCCGTAGCGCCGCACGAGGCCGACGATCCCCGAGCGCGACCCCGAAGCCGCGCATTCGAATGCCTCCTCGAGCCGGCCCGCACGCTCCAGCCAGGCTGCGGCCTGCTCGCGCAGCTCATGTACCTCGGCTGCCGGCTGGCCCTCTCGGGCGACCTCCGCGAGCACCGGCGAGAGCGTGCGCAGGCCGTGACCGCCCATCGCCACCAGCAGCCCGCGGGCCTCGAGGCCATCGAGCTCGGCCTGCGCGCCCGTGACCCCCAGACCGGCGATGAGCTCCGCGTCGACGAACGGGACCACGGTGGCGATCGCCAGCACGCGCCGGGAAGCGAGCGGCTCGCGGGCGACGAGCTCAGCGGCGAAATCGCGCCACTGGGGGCCCCGTCGGAGCAGCAACTCGCCGAGCGTGGCCGACCAGGCGCTCGGCTCGGTGCGCTCGAGCCGATCCACGATCAGCTGAAGCGCGCCGACCCACCCGGCGGTCAGGCTCCAGCACCGTGGCGCCAGCGCTTCGGCGTCGGCGCCGAGTCGCTGCAACAGGAGCGCGGCCGTCTCGGCCTCGGTGAAGGCGAGATCAGGCGCGCTCAGCTCGAGCAGCTCGCCCCGTCCCCGGGCCGAGCCCAGTCCCAGCCGCGGCAGACGCCGGCCGCACAGGACGATGTGCAGCTGCGCAGGCGCCTGCAGGCAGAGAGCGCTCACGAACTGCGTCGCCGAATCCTCATCGGCCAGCTGATCGATGTCGTCGAGCACGAGCATGACCGGCTCTTTGCGAGAGTCCACGAGCTCGCAGGCGGCGGCCGCCAGGCCCTCAGCCAGCGCCTGGCGATCCGAGGCGCCGAGCGCCGGGGCGCCGGTGGGCTGGGCGCCCGTGTCGAGTGCCTGCGCCACCCGTCCGGAGAGCACCTCGACCTCGCGGTCGGCCGCCCTCAGGCTGACCCAGGCGACCGCGCCCGAGTCGGCGAGCCGGCGCAGCGCAGCGGTCTTGCCGTAGCCACCCTCGGCAGCGACCAGCGTGATGCGCCGCTCCCAGGCGCCGGCGAGCAGCCGCTCCAGTCTGGGGCGGGAGACGATGCCCGTGGCAGCTACCTCAAAACCCCCGTGAAACCGCGAGGCTCCGCCCCCGCGTGGGTTGGGTGGGCCCGGTCCATTTACTGGTATTCCAGCACACGGCTCCCGCGCCGCGAGGGCGACTGAGGACGGACTTCAGGAAGCGATGGCGTCGGTGACGACGAACTCGATCAGGGGCCGGCTCTGGGGCGTGACGATCGCCGCTCCCCGGAGCCCGATGATCGAATTCGAATCGCTGATCACGATGTATGCGGAGAGGCCGGAGCTGAGGCGCTCGAGGATCTCCGGTCGCTGGTCCGCGCGCTGAACCAGGGTGGCGGTCGCGCCCGCGACCTCGGTCACCACGCAGTCGAGAGTGGGTTCTGCCTTGCCGAGATCTAGGGTCACGCACTGGCCGACGCGAAGCTGCTGCACCCTCCTTGTGTCGTCAATCTGACCGCGGCTCGATGGCCACCGGCCAGGATCTGGCCAGATGTCGGGATCGCATCGAGCTCGGGCGCACGGGGTAGCCGGTGCCTGAAGGAGTAACCACCTGGAGGTGATGCAAGTGCCACCCAGAGGCGTCCAGAAGGGCACCAAGCGCGCCCGCCAGTACGAGCACATCAAGGACAGCCAGCTCGAGCGGGGGACCAGCGAGCGACGGGCCGAGGAGATTGCCGCCCGGACGGTGAACAAGGAGCGCGCCCGCTCCGGTGAGTCGCGGACTCGCTCGCGGACCTCGACCAGCGATATCTCGTCCGGACGACGCGGAGGCCTGCGCTCTGGCAGCAGCAGCCGCCCCCGCGGGCGAACTCGCGACCAGCTCTATAACGAGGCCCGCCAGATGGGAATCGAGGGACGCTCGAAGATGAACAAAGCGCAGCTTCAGCGCGCCGTGGATTCCCGGAAATAGCGCGTTTGGCCGCCACGTGCGGCCTGGCCGTTTGTCCTAGAGCGGTGTTGAGGCCGGCCCGGGGCGGCCGACTACACCGATGTATGGCCAATTCGCAGCCTGCCCGCGTCGTCGAACCCGACGAGCCGGATCCCGCCGCGCGCAGTGCCGCGGGTGAGCGCGCCTATCGGCTGGTGGCGGACGTCACCGACGGGCATCGGGTGCCCACGAGCACCGCGCACGAGATCATCGCGGAGGGGACGCGCCGGGGCTGGCCCGAGGTGGTCACCGCGGGGATGTACCTCGAGATCGCGACCTCGCGCGCCGACGGCAAGCAGGTCCACCTGGCGGCGATCGAGCGCCTGTTGGCGCGCGCGGAGGCGCAGGGCGACGCGCTGCACACGGCGCTGGCCCTCGCCCGCCGCTCATACCTGTTCACCTCCCCCGACGACCCCGAGTCCTCGCTGGCGGCCGGGAAGGATCTCGCCCGCGCCGCCGTGCTGCTCGAGACCGCGGACGGTCCGCCCGAGCTCCGCGCACGCGCCCATGTCGTCTGCTCGGCGGCCTTCACCCAACGCAACCTGTTCGAGCTGGTCGAAGACTGCTTCGAGCGCGCCGTGGAGGTCCTGCGCTCTCCGGACGCCCACCCCGGCCTGTGGCGCGCGATCGCCTATAACCGCGCGGAGATCCAGCTGAACTGGGCGTGCGCGCTGCGCGAGCTCGGCGACGGCGAGGCATTGGAGGAGCGCGCCGCGGCCGTCGCCGAGGCGCTTGCTGGTACCGAGAGCGTGGAGATGCCAGCCTCGTGGCGGGACGAGCTGCGCATCATGGCCGGCCTGCTGGGCGCGATCGCTCCGGGGATCGACGGCCCGGATCCGTACGCGCTCGCCGCCGACGGCGAGTACGAGGGCTTCGTGCACCTCGCCCGGGCGCTCAGAGCCTCCGACCCCGAGCAGGCCGAAGCCGAGGCCGAGATCGCGATCGCCACGATCGACCCGCTCGACTACCCAACCGTCTATAACCTCGCCCTCTGCGCGGCCGCCGAGATCGACTCTGTGCGTTCCGGCGAGGAGTCGCCAGGGCTGCGCTACGGCCGGGCGCTCGCACGGATGCGCTGGGCCGCGCGGCTGTCCGAGCTCGCGTCAATGCAGTCGCTTCTCAACGCCGAGCGCCTGCGGGCGGAGCACGCGCTGCTGAGCCAGCACGCCTACCTCGATGACCTCACGAGGCTCGGCAACCGGCGGGCTCTGCTGGCCTACGTCGAGGGGTTGATCGCGCAGGACGTGCGCTCGGTGACGCTGGTGCTCGTCGACGTCGACCGCTTCAAGCCGATCAACGACACGTATGGCCACGCGGTCGGCGACGAGACCCTGGTCACGCTCTCAGACGTGCTGCGCACGGGCGTGCGGACCGGCGACATCGCCGTCCGCCTGGGCGGGGACGAGTTCCTGCTCGTGCTGAGCTCGATCGGCGCGATGTCCGCCCGCCGGCGGGCGAGGCAGATCTTGGCCGCGATCGCCGAGGTGCCATGGCGGGAGATCACGCCCGAGCTCCAGGTCACGGCGAGCCTCGGCCTCGCCACCGGTTCGCCCCGCGACATCGAGCAGCTGAAGGCCCAGGCCGACGCGGCCCTGTATCGGGCCAAGGCGGCCGGCGGCAACCGCCTGGCCGAGAACTGAGCTCGCGCGCCGCGAATCGGTCAGCCGCTCGGGGCGCCTGACTGCGGCCGGCTCGACGCTCGGGACGCGCCGCGGGTTCCCGGGCGCGCACGCGAGCCCAAATCAGGGCGCCGCGGAGCGATGGGGCGGGTGCACGATGTGCGGGCTACCAGCACCCAATCAGCCGCGACGGGCCCGATTTGGGTTCTCGTGCACGGTCCGGCGTCCCGCATGAGAGGATCGCGGCCATGACCAGGTTCGAAGGCTTCGGCGCCGGTGTCCAGGAATGGTTCCGCGGCCTCGAGGCAGATAACAGCCGGGCGTACTTCTCCGCCCGACGGGACTTCTTCGAGGAGTCGATCCGCGATCAGATGGCGGCGTTGCTGGACGAGCTGAGCGGCAGGCTGGGCGGGGAGGTGAAGCTGTTCCGCCAGAACCGCGACATACGTTTCTCACCCGACAAGTCCCCGTACAAGACGAACACCTACGGCGTCATCTACGGGACGGAGCTCGGAGCCCTTTACGCGTCCATCTCCGCCCGCGGTCTCGTCGCGGGCAGCGGGTACCACATGATGGACCGCGATCAGCTCGAGCGCTATCGCGAGAGCGTCGCCGACGGCCGGCGGGGACCCGAGCTCGAGCGCCGAGCTGCCAAGGCGCAGAAGGCCGGTCTCGAGCTGTGGGGCGAGACACTTGCCACCGCGCCGCGCGGCTATCCGAAGGACCATCCCCGGATCGAGCTGCTGCGCCGTAAGAGCCTCGCGCTCGGCGCGACGCTCGACTTCGGCGAGGCCATCGGCCGCACCGAGGGCCTGCGCTTCGTGACCCGGACGTGGAAGACGGCCGCGCCGGTGACCGGCTGGCTCGACGAGCACGTCGGCGCGAGCCGGGAGCCCGCGGGCCGCGGCCGAGGCCGCTGACTCCTCGGCGCTAGACCTCCTCTGCAGCCAGCGCCACCATCGGGACCGCCCGCCGGCCCGGCGCCAGCAGGACGGCGCCGATGATCCCCGACGCGAGCGCGAGCGCGGCAACGATCCACGAAGCCCGCTGATAGACGTGCAGGGTGGCAGCGCGAGAGGCCGGGCTGCCAAGCACCGCGATGAGGATCGCGACGCCGATCGCCAGCCCGATCTGGCGGAGCATGTTCATAGCCGCCGAACCAGTCGCGAACGAGTGCGCTGGAAGCGCCGCCGCGCCGGTGGCCATGAACGTCGGCAGCGTCAGCCCGACGCCGATGCCGGTGAGCAGCATCCCGCCGAGCATCTCGCCCACGTAGTCGGGGCGCAGCCCCATCGCCAGCGCCCACCACGCGACCCCCGCGCCGAAGACGGTGGCGCCGGCGGCGATCACCGGACCCGGTCCGTAGCGGGCGATCAGCCGGCCGGCGAGCAGGAACGAGAACAGGGGAACCATCGCCGGGCCGGGCGCGATCGCGAGGCCGGTGCTGAGCGCCGAGAAGTGCCAGACGTCCTGCGCCCAGAGAACCCGGGAGAGCAGCATGCCCCCGAACGCCGCCATGAAGAACAGCGCGACCGCCGAGGACCCGATCAGCGGACGCAGCTTGAACAGCTCGCGGTCGATGAGCGGGTTGCGACTGCGCGCGCAGTGCAGGGCGAACAGGCCGAGCGCGCCCGTCGCTCCGGCCAGCGCGGCGACGGTGCGCACGTCGCCCCAGCCCCACGCGCCACCCTTGACGAGGCCGAGCACCAGCGCGCCGATGCCACCGGTGACGAGGAGCGCGCCGACGCCGTCGGGTGCCGGCACGGGGTGACCGGGCACGTGCGGCAGGCGGCGCCAGCCGACGACCAGGGCAGCGAGGCCGATGGGCACGTTGACGAGGAACACCCAGCGCCAGCTCAGCGCCACGAGCAGGCCACCGGCGACCGGGCCTGCTGCCGCCGCGATCCCACCCACAGCCGTCCAGGCCCGCACCGCGCCGTGACGGCGCTCGGGCCGCGTGGTGGCCAGGATCAGGCCGAGAGAGGTCGGCGTGAGCAGCGCCGCGCCGATGGCCTGCAGCACCCGGAACGCCACGAGCATGGCAACGCTGTCGGCAGCGCCGCAGGCCGCGGAGCTGGCGACGAAGATCGCCACCCCGAGCAGGAAGGCGCGCTCGCGGCGAAAGCGCTCGGCCACCCGCCCGAGGAGCACGAGCAGAGAGGCGTACACGATCGCGTAGCCGTTCAGGATCCAGGAGAGGTCCGACAGGCCGCCGCCCCGCAGGTGGAAGTCGCGGCCGATCTGGGGAAGCGCGACGTTGACGATGAACAGGTCGAGGCTGGCGAGGACGACGCCGGCGCAGACGATCACGAGCACGAGACGGGCAGTGGCATCGGCGTCGCGCGAATTCGCCCCTTCGCGCGTGTTCGAGCCAGGCGGGAGCTGACTTAGGGATGACATAGCCAGCACCGTATCACTGCCTGACTTAGTTGTCCAGAAGTCAGCTATGATGTGGGCATCGAGCACGCCCTCCACATGACCGGATCACTCGAGCCGCGCGGCGCCTGGACCGCCGAGCGCTGCACGATCGCCAAGGCGCTCGAGGTGATCCCCACCCGCTCCGCCTTCCTGATCCTGCGCGAGGCCTTCTACGGAACCACGCGGTTCGACGACTTCGCCGCTCGCGTCGGCATCAGCGAGCCCGTCACCGCCGCACGCCTGCGCGAGCTCGTCGATAACGGGCTGCTCCACCGCGAGGATTACCGCGAGCCCGGGCAGCGCACACGCCAGCGCTACCGCCTGACAGAGAAGGGCGCCGAGCTCCTCCCCGCCCTCGTGGCGCTGATGCACTGGGGCGACAGGTGGCTGGACGACCGCGGCGGTCCAGTGGAGCTCCGCCACCGCGGCTGCGGCGAACCGGTCGGGCTCGAGCTGCGCTGCGCCGCCGGCCACGCTGTCGGCTCCGAGGAGCTGGACCTGGCGAGGCGGCGGCCGGCGAGCTAGAACAGGCCTGCGAGCGGAACGCACTCGCTCGCCTGCGAGGGCGACCAGGCGGCGAGCACCGTCTCCGCGCGCTTGGCCTCGAGCGGCTGGGAGAACAGATATCCCTGTCCGTACTCACACCCCAGGGCGCCGAGGCGCGCCAGCTCGGCCGGGTGCTCGATGCCCTCTGCGACGGCCGTCAGGCCGAGGCCCTGGGCGAGCGCGAGCGTGCCGCGGACGATCGCTTCGCCGTCGTGCGCAGGGCTCAGCAGCGTACGCACGAAGCTGCGGTCGATCTTCAGCGCCTCGAGCGGGAAGTGCAGCAGCGCCGCCAGCGAGGAGTACCCGGTGCCGAAATCGTCGAGATGGAGGCCGACGCCGTGCCCGCAGACTTCCGAGACGATCCGCTGCATCTGCTCGTGCTCGTGCATGAGCGTGCTCTCGGTGATCTCGAGCCTCAGGACCGAGCCCGGCAGACCCGCGTCCTCGAGCGCGGCCATGATCTCCGCCGGGAGCGCCGGGTCGGCGAGCTGGCGGCGAGAGATGTTGACGCTCATGTGGACGTCCTCGGCGACCATGCCTGAGCTGCGCCAGTCGGCGAGGGTCTGCAGCGCGGTGCGCAGGACGTGCAGTCCGAGCGGGGCGATCAGCCCCGACTCCTCGGCGATCGGGATGAAGTCCGTCGGTGCGACCTCCCTCCAGCGCTTCGGCCAGCGGGCGAGCGCCTCGAAGCCGCGGATGTGGCCCGAGCGCAGGTCGACGATCGGCTGGTAGTGCACCTCGATGAGCGACTCCTCGACCGCCCGCCGAAGCTCGTTCTCCCGTGTCAGGCGATTGGTGACCCGCCGGTGCATGTCCTGATCGAACAGCGCATGGCGGCCCTTGCCCCGCTGCTTGGCGCCGTACATGGCGAGGTCGGCGTTGCGCACGAGGTCCGCAGCGGCGATCTGGGGACTGCTGAAAGCGATGCCGATGCTCGCCCGGACCGCCAGCTCGAGATCGCCCACGTGCACCGGGTCGCCCAGGACCTGCTGGAGGCGCTCGGCCACGACCTGCGCGCCGGCGTCGTTC
Source organism: Solirubrobacteraceae bacterium (assembly GCA_035295205.1). Taxonomy (GTDB): domain Bacteria; phylum Actinomycetota; class Thermoleophilia; order Solirubrobacterales; family Solirubrobacteraceae; genus Palsa-465. The sequence continues at coordinate 15,463 of DATGJM010000112.1, forward strand.
GTGACCCCGTCGAGGACGAGCACGAACTCGTCGCCGCCGATCCGCGCGACGGTGTCACCGGGTCGCAGGACCTCGTGGAAGCGCCCCGCGACCGCGATCAGCAGCTCGTCTCCGACCGCGTGGCTGAGGCTGTCGTTGATGAGCTTGAAGTTGTCGAGGTCGACGAACAGCACCGCGCAGCCGTCGCGCGGATCGCGCGTGGCCCGTTCGAGAACGTGCTCGAGGCGATCGATCAGCAGCGCCCGGTTCGGCAGCCCCGTGAGTGGATCGTGCAGCGCGTCGTGCGCCAGCGTGGCGTTCGCCTGCGCGAGCTCCTCGTTGACCGCCTTCAGGCGGGCGTTGGCCTCGCGCAGATCGCTCGCCGCGGAGCGCAGCACGCGATTGCCGAGCCAGAGCGCGACGACGGCGACCACGGCGAAGGCCACGAAGATGAACCAGGGCAGCCACTCGCGCCAGCCGGAGATGCTCGCGAACAGCGTGCTCTCCGGAGCCGCCAGCATCACCCGCCAGGTCGAGTTGGTCAGACGAGCCAGGTCGTAGTAGCGGCCGTTGTAGGCGCCCGAGGTCCGCTGTAGAGCGGCGGCCTGTGCCGGCTGCGCGAAGCGGTAACCGGCCCCGAGCGCGGAGCTGGTAGAGGCGATGACAGTGTCGCGCCCGTCGATCACGTAGTTGTGCTCACCCTTGACGCCCGGGATCTTGCGCAGCTCGTTCGTGAGGAGCGGGACGAGCTCCGAGGGCGGAAAGCCGGTGAGCAGGATCCGCTCGCCGAAGGCCGTGGGGAACTGCACGCCGAAGTTGATGACCCCGGTTGTGCCGTAGGGCAGGACGTTGCCCAGGCCATACGTGTGGCCGGACCGCAGCAGCTTCAGCGTTGCCGAGATCTTCAGGTCGCGGCGGGCCTGCGCCGTGAACCCCTCCGAAGCCGCAAGCACCCGGCCCGACGAATCGAGCAGCGCCAGGTAGGTACCCCGCTGCCGTAGAGCGTTCAGCGCGACCCGGCCGACGATCCGCGCGGCAAAGCGCTCGCGGTAGAGCGTTTGCTCCTGCTTCTCAACGGTCTGGAAGAGGCTGTCGATCAGGGCCGCGGCCAGGACCGAGCGCTCGTGCACGCGGGCCTCGAGATCCCGTTTGGACTTGGCCTGCGTATTTGCGAGCTGGGTCGCGAAGACCGTCATCAGCGCCAGCACGATCAACCCCGCCGCCAAGAGGGCGACCGTGATCCGCCTGCTCCGGTAACTCCCTGCCAAAGCAGACTGACGGACTCGCTGACTCATGGCTCCCACACCACGATTCTGTTTATCGGCAGCTTGAGTCAATTGCTAAAGCATCAGCGGATATACGAGGAACCCGTACGCTGGACGCCGTATGCAGAGGACGGAGGTGATCGTCGTCGGGCTCGGCGCGATGGGCAGCGCCACCTGCTTCCAGCTGGCTGCGAGAGGTGTACCCGTGATCGGAATCGACCAGTACCCACCGCCGCATCCGTGGGGGTCGACGCACGGGGAGACGAGGATCACACGCCTGGCGATCGGCGAGGGACGCGAGTACGTGCCACTGGTGCGCCGCTCGCACGAAATCTGGCCGCAGCTCGGGGAGGGTCTCATAACCCGGGCCGGGTTCCTCGTCATCGGGGACCGCTCGGGTGGGTTCCTGCGCCAGACGCGCGAGGTGGCGCACGAACACGAGATCGAGCACGAGGACCTGGACGCCGACGAGCTGCGAGCCCGGTTTCCGATGTGGGCGGTCGGCGAGCGGACCGAGGCCTTCTACGAGCCCGGTGCGGGCTACCTCCGCCCCGAGCTGGCGGTCTCGACCCAGCTCTCGCTGGCCCGCTCGCACGGGGCGTCGCTGCGACTCGGCGAGCGCGTGCTCGGCTGGGAGGCCCCGGCGGCCGGCGGGGTCCGGGTGAGGACCGGTTCGGATCTCTACGAGGCCGACCAGCTCGTGCTGTGCGCCGGCGCCTGGATCGGCGATCTCTTCCCCGAAGGCCGCGACCTGTTCGCGATCTACCGGCAGCTCATCATCTGGTTCCCGATTCGCGAGGGGTATCCGCAGCTGCGCGACATGCCGACCTACGTCGTCGACCTCGGCGGCGAGCCGGGCGAGTTCACGCATCTGCACTGCATCTACGGCTTCCCCGCGATCGACGGCCCGGACGGGGGCGTCAAGCTCGGCGCGGAGACCTACGAGCAGACCGTGCAGCCGGACGGGCGTCAGCACCCGGCGACCACGGCTGAGGCAGCCCGGGTCTACGAGAACTGCGTCGCGCCGCACCTGCCGTGGCTCGGGCGCGAGCCGGTGCGGAGCGCATCCTGCCTGTACACGTGCACGCGAGACAGCCGGTTTCTGATCGACCGCCACCCAGAGCACGAGGCGGTCCTGATCGTCTCGCCGTGCTCGGGCCACGGCTTCAAGCACTCGCCCGCGATCGGCGAGGCAGTCGCTCAGTGGGTCAGCGGGCACCACCCCGATATCGACCTGAGCGCGTTCAGCCTGGCGCAGGCGCTGCGAACCTGATCGGGGCATCGCGCGGGGGTATCCTGGGCGGTGGCCATGCCGTGGCTGGATGAAGCAGACCTGCAGGCGGTAAGAGGCGCGAGCCGGGTGCTCGAACAGGCCCGGAGCGCGGCCGAGCTGCGCCGCATCGTGCTATCCGAGCTGTCGGCGCTCGTTCCGGCGGACGTCCTCAGCTGGAATCAGCTGCACGCCGGCGCCGACCCGATCGAGCACGAGGCCGTGCCGCACGAGGCCGAGCCGCCGGGCGCCTTCGCCCAGGTCGCCCCGAACGAAGCTCGCCATCCGCTGCTTCACGCCCACGCCGCCCATCCGGGCCCGGCCGTCAGGCTCTCGGATGCAGTCGAGCCCCGCGCACTTCAGCGCAGCGAGCTCTACGCCGACCTTCTTCATCGCTCCGGCGCGGAGTACGGGATGTCGATCGGGGTGAGTCCGCGGGTTCACGAGACCGTTGTCCTCGCCCTCGGACGCCACGAGCGCCAGTTCTCCGAGCGCGATCGCGACGTGCTCGACCTCACCCGCCCAGCGATCGAAGGCGCGCTGCAGGGCGCCGAAGCTCGCGCGCGGCTGGTCAGGGCGCTCGCCTCCGCTCCACCTCCGGGGACCGCCGTGATGCTGCTCGACCGCTGCGGCGAGATAGAGCACTCGAGCCTCGAGGCCGAGCGGTGGCTCGCCGAGCACTTCGGGCCGGCGGAGCACCCGGGCTGGCTTCCCGAGCCGGTTGCCTCGTGGCTGGCACTGCCGCCCCGGCCACCGATCGTCAGTGTGCGCGACGGCCGCCGTCTGACGATCCGGCTGCTGCCGGGTGATCCGCACGCGCTTCTGTTCGAGGAGGCGCTCGAGTGCTTCCGGCCCGCGGCGCTGCAGGAGCTGGGACTCACGGCTCGCGAGCGCGAGGTGCTCGAGGCGGGTCGCGCCACGCGGGCTGAGACCGATATCGCGGGGGAGCTGTTCCTCAGCCCACATGCGGTCTGGAGCCGGCTCGAGCGGGTCGAGCAGAAGCTCGGCGTGAGGACGCTCGCCGAGGCGATCCTCGCCGCGCTGCAGGCCAGCGCCTGACGCGCCAGGCCTGGCATCCCGCGGCGCCCCCGGATAGGGTTGGCAGCTGGATGGAGCCGCAATGGGAGCCCGCCCGGGAGCCCGCTGCCGCGAAGGCGTGGGCCGGGATCCTGCGGCCGGTCGCCGCCGAAGCTCGCGATCACCTCCGGGAGCTATCGGAACACACTGTCGAACGCATGCGGGCTGTCACTCCGGCGGCGTTCGCCGACCCCACCGCTCTCGAGCAGGTTCGCAGTAACGCCGAGGGCGGGTTCCTCGCCGTCGTCGAGTCCATCGAACGTGGCTCTGACCCGGCGATGATCGAGCTCCCGGCCGGGCTGCTCGCGGGGGCCCGCACACGGGCGCAGACCGGCTTCCCCCTGACCCAGCTCCTGCGCGCCCACAGAATGGCCCACGAATGTCTGGCCGAATGGATGGTCGAGGCGATTGCCAGGCGTCACGGCGCCTTCGAAGAGACCGCGGCCGCGCTGCAGCTCTGCTCTTCGTGGCTGTTCGCGAGAGCGTGCAGGCGGAGATCGGCGAGGTGGCCGCGGTCGCCGAGCAGTCCTCGGCGTCCACCGAGGAGGTCTCGGCCTCGGCACAGGAGTCGGCGGCCGCCGCTCAGCAGGTCGCGGCGTCGGCTCAGGAGCTCCTGCGCAGCGCGGACTCGCTGGGCGAGCTCGTGGCCCGGTTCACGCTGAGCGACTAGGCCGTGGGCCGGGCTCCGTAATCGCCGAGCCCGCGCGACAGCAGCTCGAGCGCGCGCTGGCCCTGCCGGCGCACGCGGCGGGCGAGGATCGGATTACGGGTGCCCGCGAGAATCTCGCGGCGCGAGTAGTCGACCATCGCCTGGTGCAGGCCGATCAGGGTCCGCGCGACGAGCCATGGCTCGACGTCATCTGGGCCAGCGTCCGCCTCGTGGGCCAGCAGCCTCGCAAGCGCGGCCGTGTACTTGGCGTAGATCTGCTGCTCGCGGGCGAGCAGCGATGCGCTTTCCGCGATCACCCGCGAAATCGCGGCCAGGTACTCGACCTGCTCCGGATCGCGCGCCGCGAGCAGGCCGCGCGGTGCTAGGACGAATCGGCCGAAGGCGCTCAGCACGGATTCCCCGGGCGTGCGGTCGCGAATGTTCGTCAGGAGCTCCTGCTCGAAGGCCTCGAGTCCGCTGAAGAACAGGTCCTCCTTGGTGGGGAAGTAGTTGAAGACGGTCGCCTCCGAGACCTCGGCAGCGCGAGCGATCTCCGCCACCGGCACGGCGTCGAACCCCCGCTCCGCGAACAGCCGGCGGGCTGTGTCCGAGATCAGCTGTCGCGTTCGCTGCTTCTTCAGCTCGCGGAGACCTGGAGCTTGACTCATAGCTGCTCTAATGATAGTGTGGCTCTAAGTTTATGGCAGCACCAAACCTGGAGGTGCAGTTGTGAGTAGTTTGCTCGATCGAGACGCCGGCGGTGTCCAGCTCGCCTTCTGGGCGATCGTGCTCGCGATGCTGCCGGGCGTGCTCGACCAGACGATCCTGGCCACCGCGCTCCCGACGATCGCCTCCGGCCTCGGGCGCCTGTCGGACGTCGCGTGGGTCGTGACCGCTTACGTGGTGGCGGCCGCGGCCGCCGCCCCGCTGTGGGGCAAGCTGGGCGACCGCCAGGGGCGAAAACTGATGCTGGAGGCATCGCTGCTCCTGTTCCTGGCTGCATCGGCGGTCTGCGGGGCGGCTCAGAGCCTGTGGATGCTCGTCGTCGCCAGGGGTATCCAGGGCGCGGCCGCGGGCGGTCTGATGTCGCTCGCGCAGGCGGCAGTCGGCGACCTCGTCTCCCCGCGCGAGCGGGGCCGCTACCAGGGCTACGTCATGGCGACCTTCGCCGTCGCCGCGTCGGTCGGCCCCCTGCTCGGCGGACTGCTGGTGGACCACGCGAGCTGGCGTTGGGTGTTCTACGTGAACCTCCCTGTCGGGGTGCTCGCCCTCGCCGGGCTCCACGTGCGCCTGCCGGCCGGCGAGGCCGGCGCGCGCGAGAGCCGCCTCGACCTGGCGGGCGCGGCGCTGCTCGGCGCGGGGACCGTCGCCCTGATGCTCGCGTGCATCTGGGGCGGGGATCGGTACGCCTGGAGCTCGCCCGCGATCGTTGCGCTGCTCGCCGGGTTCGCCCTCGCCGCTGCCCTGCTCGTCCTGCGCACACGACGGATCCCGGATCCGATCGTGCCGCTCTCGCTGATCGCCAACCGCTCGGTCGCTCTGGCGAGCACGGCTCTGTTCTTCGTCACCGCGACGATGTTCGCGATCACCGTGTTCGTGCCGCTGTTCCTGCAGACCACGACCGGCGCGAGCCCGACCCAGGCCGGGCTTCTCCTGATCCCCATGATGATCGGCATCACGCTCTCGACCAACGTCGCCGGGCGTCTGATCCAGCGAACCGGGCGCTACAAGGTCTTTCCGATCGTCGGGCTGGGTCTGATCTGCGTGGCGCTGCTCTCGCTCGCGGTGCTGGTCCAGCACCCCTCACGAGTCACGACCGGGATTGCGCTCACGCTGTTCGGGCTGGGCTTCGGGCTGGTGGGCCAGGTGCTGATCGCCGCCGTCCAGAACACCGTCGACCGGCGCCAGTTCGGCCTGGCGATGGCGGTCACGGGCTTCTTCCGGGGGCTCGGCGGCGCGGTCGGAGCGGCAGTCCTCGGGGCCGTGTTCGCCGCCCGCGTCGGCGCGACCGGAAGCGGATCCCTCGCGCTGGCGCACGCCGGCCGAGTGCACGTGATCTCGGGACTGCACGCCGTGTTCCTGGTTGCCGCCCCGCTGGCCGTGATCGCTTTGATCGCGGTGCTGGCGATCGAGGAAGTTCCCCTGCGCGGGCCCGCCAGCTCGGCGCCCGCCCGAAAAGGATCAGCCCAGCCCGCCACGAACTGAGGATTGTCCATGCCAGTCATCAACCTCTCCGCTCTCACGGGCAGCACTCTGAAGGGCGTCGACTACGGCGCGACGATCTCGTTGATCCTCGACCGCTCAGAGCCCGGCCACGGCCCCCGCCTGCACCGCCATCCGTACGACGAGGTGTGGGTGGTGCAGGAGGGAAGCCTGACGTTTCAGGTGGGCGAGGACCAGCTCCAGGCCGGCCCGGGCGACATCGTCATCGTGCCGCCCGACGCGCCGCACAAGTTCACGAACAACGGCCCGGGCCGCTCGAATCTGGTGTGCATTCATGCGAGCCCCACGATGATCACGGAATGGCTCGAGTGAGCCCGGCTCACGCTGCGCGGAACACCCGGAAGTCGCCGCTCACCGAGCTGCTGCGGATCACGATCTTCCGCGGGGCGTCCTCACCGGGGGCGTCGAACAGCGGGATCTCGGAGCTGACCTCGCCCGAGGCGGAGCCGGCATCGACGTCGAGGCTCGCGCCGGAGGCGACTCCGAGCTCGACGTCGCCCGAGACGCTCTGGACGACCACGTTTCCCTCGCGGAGCGAGCCGATGCGCACGTCGCCGGACACCGACTTCACCGCCACGGAGCCGTCGACGGACTCCGCAGCGACGTCGCCCGACACGGTCTGAACCCGGAGCTCGCCCGCGACGGCGGGCAGGCGCACGCTGCCGCTGACAGTCCGTACGACGGCATCGCCGTCGAGCTCGCCGTTCACCACAAGGTCGCCCGAGGCCGACCTCAGCTCGACGCCCGCGAAGGCTCCCTCGAGTGTGGCGTTGCTCGCCGCGGTCGCGATCTCGATCTGGCTGCGGCTCGGAACCGCCGCCGTCACGCGCAGCTGTCCGTATGCGCGCCCGAACCACCCGAGCCCGGACTTGCCTCGCTGCTCCACGCGCAGGCGATCGCCGACGAGCTCCACTCTGACGTTCTCGAGGACCTGCGGCGAGCCCTCCAGGGCCACCGTCGACTCCTCGCCGTCCACGGTCCTGACGTCGATGTCGCCCGCCGCGACCTTGACCTCCAGGGTGATGGGGCGGGGCGTTGGGAAGCGCTGCTCTGTCATCGGGTTTCCTTTCAGCTTCGGCCGTAGCCTTGTAGTCGCCGACGGCCCGTGGCGATCGACGGTCGCGGCTCGAGCACACGGCTTAGCGTCTGCACGAGCCAGGTGTTGACGGAGACCCCGCCGCCGGCGGCCGCCACGTCGAGCCGAGACTTCAGGCCCTCGGGCAGGCGCAGCGTGATTCGCGCGCTGTACGCCTCCTCGGGGGGCTCGGCCGGAGCGGGAGTCTCGTCGCTGACGTAGACGAGCTCTGGGTCGTGCCCGGCTACGCGGACTTCGACTCGGCCCTGCTCGAGCTGCCCCGACAGTTCGAGCGCTGCCTCTGACAGCGCCTCCTGGAGTCGCCGGCCGAACGACGATTCGAGCGCCAGCCCGAGGAGCTCCGCTGCCCGGCCGGTCGACTCATCGCCGATCGCGGCCACGCGGGCGAGGTCCTCGCGGAGGGCCTCCACATATCCTTCGAGTTGCATGGCGCCATGATGACATCATTCTGCTGTCATTGTCAAGTCATGGTGCCGTCAAACGCAGTCTCTGACTATTATCAGAGAATGCTCCCGACGTCCGAGGTGGCCCAGGTCCGGCGTTTCAACCGTGCGGTCACGGGACGAGTCGGTGCGCTGAGCGATCGCTACCTCTCGCGGTCACGATCTCTCGGCGCGTCGCGGGTGCTGTGGGAGATCGGGCGGGAGGGCTGCGAGGTACGCGAGCTCCGCGCCCGCCTGAGCCTCGACTCCGGGCAGCTGAGCCGGCTGCTTCGCACGCTCGAGGCCGACGGCTTGATCGAGCTGGCCCCGAGCCCGCTCGACGCCCGGATCCGCATGGCCCGGCTCACCCCGTCCGGGCTGCGCGAGCGGCGGCTGCTCGACGAGCGCAGCGACGAGCTCGCCCGGTCCATGCTCGAACCGCTCGGCGCGGCCGAGCGCGAGCAGCTGGTGAGCGCGATGCGGACGGTGCAGCGGCTGATCACGACCTCGCTCGTCGAGATCCGGGTGGCCGATCCGGCGGACCCAGACGGACGGCGCTGTCTGCGCGCCTATTTCGCCGAGCTGAACCGTCGCTCGGACGTCCCCTTCGACCCGACCAAGGGCACCTCGGCCGAGCCCCACGAGCTCCGCCATCCCGCCGGCGCGTTCCTGATCGCCGAGCTCAACGGGCAGCCGATCGGCTGCGGCGCCGTCAAGTACCGCGGCTCGGATGCCGCCGACATCAAGCGTATGTGGGTCGCCGAATCGGCCCGCGGCCTGGGCATCGGCCGCCGGCTCCTGGAGGAGCTCGAGCGAATGGCCCGCGCGAGCGGCGCGCAGGCCGTGCGCCTGGATACCAACCAGGCACTCGTCGAGGCGATCAACCTCTACCGGTCAGCCGGCTACACCGAGGTCGCGCCGTTCAACGACGAGCCATTCGCCCACCACTGGTTTCTGAAGCGGCTGTCCTAGGCGGCTCCCACCGAGGCGTCGGCCTGTGCCGCGATGTCCCGGTTCTCGGGCACGAACTGGCTGGCGATGAACGTCGCGCCCTGCGGGTCGGCGATCACCGTGCTGCGCACATACGGCGCATCGAACGGAGGCACGATCACCCGGGCGCCGAGCTCGGTCGCCTTCTCCGCGCTCGCGACGGCGTCGTCCACCGCGAAGGTGACGCTCCAGTGCGCCGGCACGTCGCCCTGGTCCGCGGTGATCGGGACGATCGCCGCCACGACATCCTCGAAGCCCGGCACGCCCATCTCGGCGACCCCTTGGCGCAGGCCGGGGTTGGCGGCCTCGAGGTGGTCGCCATAGCCGGGCAACGTCCACGCGTCGAAGCCGTTGAAGTTCCCGGTCCGCCACCCGAACACCGAGCCATAGAACGCCCGGGCGCCTTCGATGTCACGCGTGTTCAGGTTGTTGAAGTTGAGCGAGCCGTGCTCGTTGACGATTCCCGCGCCCTTGTGCTGCCCGGCCTGCCAGACGCAGATGACGGCGCCCTCCGGATCTTGGAAGACACCCAGGCGTCCGGCGTCCATGACGTCGAACGGCTCGACCAGGGTCTTGCCGCCCGCGGCCTGGACCTTCGTGGCGGTCTCGTCGGCGCTCTCCACCGCCACATACGTGTTCCACATCGCCATCGGCGGCGCGCCCTCGGGAATCGCGCCGATCCCCGCCACGTCCCGCCCGCGAATGCGCGCGATGAAGTAGGGGGAGTCCGAGTCCGCCGGCATCACGTCCTCGCACGTCCAGCCGAACAGCTGGGCGTAGAAGACCGCCGCCGCCTCGGGGTCAGGATGCTGGGTGTCGATCCACGACGGGACACCCGGGATGTAGCCGTCTCGTTCGGCCATGCTGCTCCTTCCAATGGTTTGACTGTGGTCGGCAAGCTATGGAAGGTTTAGGTCAGGATCTGTCCTAAACGACGGGCAGCATGTGAAATCTTCGTGACCACGACCTCGAGCCGACTGCTGGAACTGCTGGCGCTGCTTCAGGCGCGCCGGGACTGGACCGGGCCCGAGCTCTCCGACCGCCTCGCCGTGTCGGGGCGCACGATCCGCCGGGACATCGAGCGGCTGCGCGAGCTCGGTTATCCGGTCGAGTCTCTCACTGGCCCGGACGGCGGCTACCGGCTGCGCGCGGGAACCGCGATGCCGCCGCTGCTCCTGGACGACGACGAGGCGGTGGCGATCGCGGTTGGCCTGCGGACTGCCGCGCGGGCCTCGGTTACCGGTATCGAGGAGACCTCGGTCAAGGCGCTGGTCAAGCTCGAGCAGGTGCTGCCCAGCCACGTGCGCAGGCGCGTGGCCGCGCTCGGCTCGGCGACCGTCGCGCCGGTGGCGGCGGGCCCCACCGTCGAGCCCGGACATCTGATGGTGATCGCGGCGGCGTGCCGCGATTGCGAGTGCCTGCGCTTCGGCTATCAGGGCCGCGACGGCGCGAGCAGCCGCCGCATGGTCGAGCCCCATAGCCTCGCCAACCTGGGATGGCGGTGGTATCTCGTGGCCTGGGATCGCGACCGTGACGACTGGCGGAACTTCCGAGTCGACCGGCTGACCAAGCCCGCCGGCACCGGCGTGCGCTTCAAGCCCCGCCGGCTCCCGGCCAAGGACGCCGCGGCCTATGTCAGGCAGAGCATCATCGCCGCCCCTCACCGCTATGAGGCACGCGTCACGCTGCATGCCCCGGCCGAGGAGATCACGGCCAGGATCCCACCGCATTGGGGCACGGTCGTCGCGCTCGACGCGCGCAGCTGCGAGTTCCGCACCGGCGATGACAACCTCAACTGGCTCGCGCTGCGGATCGTGATGCTGGGCGTCGACTTCACGCTGCACGAGCCGCCTGAGATGAGCGAGGCGCTGCGCACGATCGCGGCGCGCCTCGAGCGCGCCACCGATGTGTCTGCGATGCTCTGAGCCGTGGAGCTCGGCCGTTTCGGAGTCTGGACCTCCTACCGATCGCTGGGCGAGGAGAACGCAGGCGAGGCGGCCAGCCTGGTCGAGGAGCTCGGCTTCGGCGCGCTGTGGCTCGGCGGCTCCCCCCAGCTGCCGGCGCTGCGCGCGCTGCTCTCGGCCACCGAGCGGATCGCGGTGGCCACCGGCATCCTCAACGTCTGGCAAAGCGACGCGGTCCAGGTCGCCTCCGACTTCGCGCAGCTGAACGGGAACTTCCCAGGACGCGTGCTGCTCGGGATCGGGATCGGACATCCCGAGAACACGAGCCGGTACGCCAAGCCGCTGTCCTCGATGCGGGCCTTCCTCGACGGGCTCGATGGCGCCGGATCTCCGGTTCCCCGCGAGGCCCGCTGCCTGGCGGCGCTGGCACCGAAGATGCTCGCGCTGAGCGCGGAGCGCTCGCTCGGCGCGCACACCTACTTCATGCCGCCGGATCACACGCGCGCTGCCCGCACGGCGCTCGGTCCCGAGTCGCTTCTGGCGCCCGAGCTGGCCTGCGTCCTGGACGAGAACGCCGAGTCCGCGCGCGCGACCGCTCGTGGCTACGCGAAGCTCTACCTGGGGCTCGGCAACTACACGCGGAACCTGCTCCGCCACGGCTTCAGCGACGATGACATCGACGGCGGCGGCTCGGATCGGCTGATCGACACGATCGTGCCCCACGGGACGGCCGAGCAGGTCGCAGCCGCGGCCTCCGAGCACCTGAGCGCCGGCGCCGACCACGTGTGCGTGCAGACGGTCGGTGTCCGTGGCGTCCCGCGCGCCGAGTGGACCGCCCTGGCGGCGGCGCTCACCTGAGCGCCCGCCCGCCGGCCCGGGCCCGGCAACGCGCCCATGCGATGATCCGCGTCACTGCGGATGACCGGCGCCGACCAAGCCCACGTTCTGGCGATCGTCCTCGCGGGCGGCGAGGGCAAGCGCCTGTCGCCGCTGACGCTCGACCGGGCCAAGCCCGCGGTCCCGTTCGGCGGTAACTACCGGCTGATCGACTTCGCTCTCTCGAACCTCGTCAACGCCGGCTTCATGCGCATCGTGGTGCTCACGCAGTACAAGAGCCACTCGCTGGACCGTCACATCGCGACCACGTGGCGGCTCTCCTCGCTGCTCGGTAACTACGTGGCGCCGGTGCCGGCCCAGATGCGGCGTGGCCCCTACTGGTTCCAGGGCTCAGCCGATGCGATCTACCAGAACCTGAACCTGCTGCGCGACGAGAGGCCCGCGCACGTGATCGTGTTCGGGGCCGACCACATCTACCGCATGGACCCCTCGCAGATGGTCCGCCAGCACATCGAGTCAGGCGCCTCGGTGACGGTGGCGGCGATCCGCGTACCGGTCGCGCAAGCGCATCAATTCGGAGTGATCGAGACCGCCGCCGACGGCCGGACGATCACGGCCTTCCGGGAGAAGCCCCGTGACGCGGTCGGCCTTCCCGACGCGCCGGACCAGGTGTACGCATCGATGGGCAACTACGTCTTTCGCTGCGAAACGCTCACGAACATCGTCATCGAGGACGCCCAGTCGCGTGACTCCGCCCACGACATCGGCGGGAACATCATCCCCTCGCTCGTCAGCTCGGGCGGCGCCCAGGTGTACGACTTCGCCCGTAACGACGTGCCGGGGGCCACCGAGCGCGACTGCGGCTACTGGCGGGACGTCGGGACGCTGGACGCGTTCTACGACGCGCACATGGATCTGATCTCGGTCTCGCCGATCTTCAACCTCTACAACCTGCAGTGGCCGATCCTCACCTACCACGAGCCGCTCCCGCCGGCCAAGTTCGTGTTCGCGGACAAGCGGCGGATGGGACACGCGTTGGATTCGATGGTGTGCGCAGGCGTGATCATCTCGGGCGCCAGCGTGCGGCGCTCGGTGCTCTCGCCCTCGGTCCGCGTGCTCGACTATGCGGAGGTCGAGGGCTCCGTGCTGTTCTCGGGAGTCAGGGTCGGCTCGCGGGCGATCGTGCGTAACGCGATCGTCGACAAGGACGTCGTGATCGAGCCGGGTGCGCGGATCGGTGTGGACCCCGAGGCCGACCGCGAGCGCTTCACGGTCTCCGAGGGCGGCATCGTCGTGGTGCCAAAGGGCGCCCGGGTGCCGGCTGGGGATTCAGCGCCGGTTCACGCGACGGTGCCCGGCGCTTAGCGGGAGTGCGTGTCTCGCTGCTGACCCGGGAGTACCCGCCGGAGGTGTACGGAGGCGCGGGCGTCCACGTCGAGTACCTGTCACGCGAGCTCGCCGAACGCGTCGAGCTGACAGTCCACTGCTGGGGCGCCGAGCGGCCGGAGCCCTGGGTGCACGCCCACCGGCCGTGGGAAGCGCTCTCCGGCGGGCGGCCCGACCTGGCGGCGCTTCAGGCGGTGTCAGTCGACCTGCTGATGGCGGCTGCGGTGCGCGGCACCGACATCGTGCACAGCCACACCTGGTACGCCCAGTTCGCAGGGCACCTGGCCAAGCTGGTCGAGGGGGTGCCCCATGTGGCGACCGTGCACTCGCTCGAGCCTCTGCGCCCGTGGAAGGCCGAGCAGCTGGGCGGCGGCTACGCGCTCTCGAGCTTCTGCGAGCGGGTGGCGCTGGAGGGCGCCGACGCGGTGATCGCCGTCTCGGCGGCCTCGAGAACCGACATCCTCGAGTGCTACCCGGCGGTAGAGGAGGACCGGGTGCACGTGGTCCACAACGGCATCGACACGGCCGAGTACGCGCCGGATCCCGCCACCGACGTGCTCGAGCGCCTGGGCGTGGATCCGCGGCGGCCCTCGGTGATCTTCGTCGGCCGCATCACGCGCCAGAAAGGCGTGCCGCTGCTGCTCCGAGCGGCCGAGGACTTTCTCCCCGAGGCCCAGCTCGTCCTCTGCGCGGGCGCTCCCGACACTCCCGAGATCGGGGCGGAGGTGGCAGCCGGCGTCCAGCGCCTGCGCGAAACCCGCGACGGCGTCTGCTGGATCGAGCAGATGCTCCCCAAGCGCGAGGTGATCCAGCTGCTCAGCCACGCGACCGTGTTCGCCTGCCCATCGATCTACGAGCCGCTCGGGATCGTCAACCTCGAGGCGATGGCTTGCGAGACAGCGGTGGTCGCGAGCGCCACGGGAGGCATCGTCGAGGTCGTCGCCGACGGGGAAACCGGGTTCCTTGTGGCGCTCGAGAAGGCGCCGGGATCGATCGACCCCGCGGACCCGGAAGCCTTCGCCCAGGCGTTCGCGGAGCGCGTGAACCGGCTGCTCGCCGACCCGGAGCTCGCCACCGCGATGGCGCGCGCAGGTCGCGAGCGCGCCACCGAGCAGTTCAGCTGGAAGGCGGTGGCCGCGGACACTGTGAGGGTGTACGAAGAGGCGGCCAGGACGAGACGATGATTTCTCCGCCCCGTGACCGTCTCTGAGTAAACGAGTTCGAGGAGGACACCATGCAGATCGGAACCCGCGAGGAGTGGAAGGCCGCTCGTGACGAGCTCGCAGCGCTCGAGGCCGAGCACGCCGAGCTGGGCCGGAAGGTCACCGAGCAGCGCCGACGGCTGCCCTGGGTGCCCGTCGAGAAGGAGTACGAGTTCGACACCGAGGAGGGCAAGAAGACGCTGGCCGAGCTGTTCGACGGGCGCTCACAACTCCTCGCCTACAACATCATGTTCGGCCCCGACTACGAGCTCGGCGCCTGCCCGGGGTGCACGAACCTGGGCGATGAGCTGAGCGGCACGCTCGTCCACCTGAATCACCGCGACGTGACGATGATCTGCTTCTCGCGCGCGCCGATCGATCGCCTGATCGCGTACAAGCGGCGGATGGGCTGGGAGTTCCCGTATGTGTCGACGTACGGCACCGACTTCCCGTTCGACTTCGGCCTGGCTCTCAGGCCCGAGCAGGTCGACCAGATCCCTCAGATCAAGGAGATGATCGATAACCCGCCCCCGTTTCTGAGCGAATGGAGCCGTCAGACCGGCGCCGAGCTGAGGGACGGCCTGCGCGAGGCCCCGGCCTACATCGCGTTCGCACGCGAGGACGGTCGCGTTTACCACACCTACACGGTCACGGCACCCGACCCGTTCGTGGCGCCGTACCACTCCTTCCTGCTCCAGCGCACGGCGAAGGAGGCCGGCGAGGAGGGCCGCGCCTGGCGCAAGGACGAGTACCCGGACTAGGAGGGCCAGGCGCGAGGGCGCCCTAGTGATCTCCGGGTGGCGGGGTCAGGAGACCCACGAGCGCGCCGCCGGCGGCGGCGGCCACCGTCTCCAGCTGGGATGAGTTGTTGGCGATCGAGAATCCCAGCGTGACCCCGAAGATGATGAGCAGCAGCAGGACCGCGCGGTTCATCCACAGGTCGCTGATCGCGTCGGCGATGGCGCCGAAGAAGGCCCCGGCCGGCGATTTCCGGCGCGTGGGAGTGGCCGACTTCGGGCTGGGGCACAGGATCCCGATGATCGCGCCCGACAGGCCGCCGCCGGCCGTCCAGTACTCCGCCGGCACCGGCTTTCCATTGGCCGCGATCACGGCCCCGCCGATCAGAAAGGCGATCAGGGCGACGCCGATCCCGCCCACGGCCATCCGGTACACGATTGGATCCTGCGCTTCCGTGGTGGCCACCCGGCGCCGGCCGCGCGGAGTCCTGAGCTCCTCATCCTGCTCAACCCGGTGCATTCGCTGCCCCCTCGCTCACTTGTTTCTCTTACACACGTTCGAGTTCTCCGCCTGACGCAGCGGCGATCGCGGACCCCCCACGAGGAACTGACCCGTCGGGTCGTCGGCGTTATCGCTCCCTGTCGTGCCCATCGTGGTTCCGAAGTGCCCCGGCCAGCAGCTCCACCCGACTCGAGCCAGATCGACCAGCTTGGTGCTGGCGCCGCTGAACGTGAACAGACCGCGACCGCAGACGACATAGTCATAGACCGACGCAGCCAGGGTCGCCCGCGCGTGGGCGCCGCAGGACGGATAGCTCGGGTGGCCGCCGAAGGCCGGATAGACGACCGGGTGGCCCGCCGGATCCTGCGTGACCTGATCCCAGGGGATGAGCACTCCCTCGCTCGCGTGTCGCGCCATCCACACGAACTTCGGCACGTACCCCGAACCCTCCTGTTCGACCAGCACCGTGACGTGCTCCCAGTCCCCCTCGTGAAGGTCGACGTCAGAGCCGTCGGCGGCCAGGGGATCGCTCAGCATCGTCGGCGTGTCGACGGTCATCGGGTAGTAGTTCAGGGCGTAGTAGAACCAGTACTGCAGGGCGCGGTAGCCCTGTGTCCTCTGACCGCCGTAGGAGCACCCGGTGCCTGCGTCGTAGAAGTAGATCTCACCGGTCCGCTCCGCCGCCTTCCTGACCGGCGCCAGGTCCTTCGGCCAGTCCGCGATCGCAGACTCGGGCACGCCGATCCCGCGCAGGAACGCTCCCATCTGCCCGGACTTGTCCGCGAGCCCGGCCGGGAAGTTCAGATAGGAATTGTCAGAGGCTGTGGAGTTCAGATCCGCCAGCGTCGCGTGGTCGGTGACCGTAACGCCGCCCGAGACGAGACTCACATGATCGCCGTAGGGGTCCCGCTCGCTCAGGACGGACGCCACTGACACCGGCCAGAACCGATCGAGGGTCGACATCTCCACGGTCGGCGCGAACTCGCGGGCCAGGCGCGCAACCTGAGGCGACGAGGTGAGCGAGATGTCCTGCTCGCTGCCGGATCCGCCGGTCCGGGGAATCGCGCCCGCTCCGATGCACGAGGGTGGCGGCGTGCAGCCGGCGAGCACGACTCCGACCGCTGCCACCGCCAGCGCCGCCCACCACCGCATCTCGCCCGCCCACGCCATTGAAGTGGTCGCCTTACGCCCCAGGTGGCGACGGCGCGAGTCTAGTTCGGCCATTCCAGGCAAGTCAATCCGTGGATGCCGGCTTGCGAAAGCTGCCCGCAGAGCCCAACGAAGAAAAAACGTTCTCTCCCTCCGCAACGCGATATAAGGTTTCGCCTTCGTACCACAAGAAAGAGGAGGAGTACGCGTGAGGGCAACGATCCGGCGGCTCGGGCTGCTGGCCTTGTGTGCGGGAGTGCTCGCTCTCGCCCTGGCAGCATGCGGCAGCAGCAACAGCACCTCGTCGAACACCAGCAGCGGGAACACAGGATCCGGCTCCACGAGCAGCAGCTCGGGCAGCACGTCGGCGAGCACCAGCTCGTCGAGCAGCAGTAGCGGCGGCACGTTCAAGGTCGGTCTGGTCACCGACATCGGCGGGCTGAACGACCACGGCTTCAACCATCTGTCCTACGAGGGCCTGCTTCAGGCCGAGAGCCAGCTCGGCGTGAAGGGCACGGTGCTGCAGTCGACCTCCGGCGCCGACTACACCCCGAACCTCACTCGCCTCGCGGCCGCCGGCAATAACCTCGTGATCGCGGTGGGCTTCCTGATGGCCACCCCGCTCCAGCAGGTGGCGCTGAAGTACCCGAACGTGCACTTCGCGATCATCGACAACCCCGGCGGCACGCCTCCGGACACGGCCAAGAACATCGAGGGCATCGATTTCGCCGAGCAGCAGGCGGGCTACCCGGCCGGCTATCTCGCCGGTCTCTACCTCAAGGCGCACAACTACACGACCGCCTCGACGGTTGGCGGCCAGAGCATCCCCCCGGTCGACTTCTACATCGCCGGGTTCCAGGCGGGTGTGAAGGCGGCGGATCCGTCGGCCAAGCTGCTGAACGCCTACTCCCAGGACTTCGTGGATGAGTCCAAGTGCAAGGAGCTGGCGCTCAACCAGATCAACGCCGGCTCGAAGGTCGTCTTCCAGGTCGCCGGTGGGTGCGGACTCGGCGTGATCTCCGCGGGCGTGTCCACGCACACCCAGGTGATCGGCGTCGACGCCGACCAGAGCTACCTCGCGCCGTCGCTCGTCCTGACCTCGGCCGAGAAGATGGTCAACACGGGCGTGTTCACCGCGATCAAGGACCTCCAGCACGGCCAGTTCTCGGCCAACCTGCAGGAGGACATCACCAACGGCGGCGTGGGGATCGGCAAGATCGGTCCCGCCGGCGCCGCGTACGCATCCCAGATCAACAACATCATCGCTCAGATGAAGTCCGGCGCCATCAAGCCGCCGACCACGCTCCTGGTGAAGTAGTCAGATCGGGGCCGCTGTGACGCAGTCAAGCCCTCCGGCTCTCGAGCTGAGGGGAATCACGAAGAAGTTCGGCTCGGTCGTCGCCAACGACCGAGTCGACTTCGACGTGATTCCGGGCGAGGTCCACGCGCTGCTGGGCGAGAACGGCGCCGGCAAGTCGACGCTGATGTCGGTTCTGTACGGCCTGTACAAGCCCGACGACGGCGAGATCCTGGTGGACGGCCAGGTCGTCGAGATCTCCTCGCCCTCGGCCGCGATCGCCCTGGGGATCGGCATGGTCCACCAGCACTTCATGCTGGTGCGGGTGATGACCGTGGCCGAGAACATCGTGCTCGGCCAGGAGCCGAGCCGAAGGGGGGTGCTGGACCTGAAGGCCGCGCGGGCCCGAGTGCGCGAGCTCTCGAGTCGCTACGGGCTGGCCGTGGACCCCGACGCACGGATCGAGGACATCACGGTGGGCGCCGAGCAGCGGGTCGAGATCCTGAAGGCGCTGTACCGGAACGCCAGGATCCTCGTCCTCGATGAGCCGACGGCCGTCCTCACGGCACAGGAGGTCAAGGAGCTCACCGGCGTGCTCAACCGCCTGAAGCAGGACGGGGCCGCGATCGTGTTCATCTCTCACAAGCTCGGCGAGGTGCTCGAGGTAGCCGACCGGATCACGGTCCTGCGGCGGGGCAAGAAGGTGGACACCGTTCCGCGGGAGGGCGCCACCGAGCTGAGCCTCGCGCGTCTGGTCGTCGGCCGCGACGTGCTGCTCGCGGTTGACAAGGCCCCGGCCAAGCCGGCCGGGCCGCTCCTGGAGGTGCGCGACCTGCACGTGCGCGACGACCGTGGCCTGGAGAAGGTCTCCGGGCTCTCGCTGTCCGTGCGCGCGGGTGAGATCGTGGCGCTCGCGGGCGTCGACGGGAACGGCCAGCAGGAGCTGGTCGATTCGATCGCCGGCATGCGAGCCCCGGAGTCGGGCGCGGTGGAGATCGACGGCGTGGACATCGCCGGAAAGGGCGTGCGGGTCGCGACGGATGCCGGCGTGGCTCACATCGCCGAGGACCGACACGTCCGCGGTCTCGTGCTCCCGTTCACGCTCGCCGAGAACCTGGCGCTCCGCGAGTATCGCTCGCCCGAGCTGAGCGGGCGCGGCTGGCTGCGCCTTGGCCACATGAGGGAACGCGCCGAAAAGCTCCTGGCCGAGTTCGACGTCCGCGGCGGCGGCGCCGACGCATACGCCGCATCGCTGTCGGGCGGTAACCAGCAGAAGGTGGCGGTCGCGCGCGAGATCGCCTCCAATCCCAAGGTGCTCATCGCCCACCAGCCGACCCGCGGCCTGGATGTGGGCGCCATCGAGTTTGTGCACCGCCGCCTGGTCGGGGAGCGCGACGCGGGTCGCGCCGTGCTGCTGGTCTCGCTCGAGTACGAGGAGGTGAGGGCGCTGGCCGACCGGATCCTCGTGATCTACGAAGGTAAGATCGTCGGGGAGTTCCCGCCGGACGCGAGCGAGGAGGAGCTTGGCATAGCCATGACCGGTGGGAAGACGCAGCCGACCGAGGCGCCGCTGTGAGCCTGCTCGAAGAGGAACTCAAAGCCGAAGGCGAAGAGAGCGCAGCGGCTGTAGTCCGCTCGCCCGCGACTCTGACCGCGTTCCGGCGCGGACTCAGCGGCATCACGGTCCCGATCCTCACTGCCGTGCTCGCGTTCATCGCCGGCGGGCTGGTCGTGCTGGCGACCGGGCACAACCCGCTCTCTACGTATTCCTCGATCTTCAACGGGACCGGCCTGAACTGGCTGTTCCCGTGGGTCAGCGGGGCCGAGCGATCGACGGCGGCCGGAAACCTCCAGCAGACGCTTCTGAACGCCACTCCCCTGATCCTCGTGGGCATCGCCGTCTCGTTCGCGTTCCGCGCCGGGATGTTCAACATCGGCGGCCAGGGCCAGTACACGGTCGGGCTGATCGTCGCCGTGTGGGTCGGCTCCTCCTTCTCCGGGATGCCGTCGGTGCTGCACATCGTGTTCGCGATCCTCGCCGCCGCGCTCGCGGGCGGTGCCTGGGCCGGGATCGCCGGGCTCCTGAAGGCGACCACGGGCGCCAACGAGGTGATCTCCACGATCATGCTCAACTGGATCGCCATCTGGCTCGGCGTCTATGTCTTCCAGCTCGGGGGCCCCCTGCACAACCACGCGCAGGCGACGGTGCCCGTGTCGAACAGCGTCGTCTCGGGGGCGAAGCTGCCGGTCTTCTGGGGCAGCGCGTCGCTTCAGGGGCTCGACGTCGGGATCTTCATCTCGCTCGCGCTGGCGGTCGTGTACGGCCTGCTCATCAATCGCACGCGCCTGGGCTACGAGTCGCGCACCGTCGGTTTCAACCCGGAGGCGGCGCGCTATTCGGGGATGAACGTCGGCCGGACATGGATCCGCGTGATGGTGATCTGCGGCGCGTTCGCGGGCGTGGCGGCCGCGCTGGACGTCCTGGGCTGGAAGTTCAGCCTGTTCACGAACGACATCCAGACCTCGCAGATCGGCTTCTACGGCATCGCGGTGGCGCTGCTCGGCCGGAACACCGCCTCCGGCAACATCGCCGCCGGGGTGCTGTTCGGGGCGCTCCTCACCGGCACTTCGAACCGCAACATCAACCTCAGCATCGATCCGACGCTGGTCGAGTACCTGACCTTCATGATCGAAGGCATCATCATCCTGCTGGTCTCGACCGACGTGATCACACTCCGGCTGCTGAAGGGCGGACGGCAGGTCCGCGTGGCGCTGGGCCGAAGGCGTTCCGCCGAGGCCGGCCCGAGCCCGGGAGGCGCCTCGTGAGCGTCGGCACGATCGCTCTGGCACCCGGGCGCGGTGTGACGGCCAGGCAGGTCGGGATCGCGGCCGCTGTCCTCGGTGCGCTCGCGTGGGTGATCACGATCCCGCCGATCGAGGTTCGCAGCGTTGCGCCCTCGGTCGTCCTCGCGGCAGTCGCTGTGCTCGCGGGCGCATGGGCGGTCGCAGGCGGCGAACGGAAGCTCGGGATCGAGGCGATCGCGGTCGCCGTGCTCGCGGTCGCCGGCTCTGTCGCGTCGGCGAACTCGTCGATTGCGACGCTCGAGTCGGTGTTCACCTGGTCGGCGCTCGTCGCGGCCACGCTGCGCTATATGACGCCGCTGCTGTTCGCTGCGCTCGGTGGCGTGATCTCGGAGTCCAGCGGCGTGATCAACGTCGGGCTCGAAGGCATGATGCTGATGGGCTGCTTCTGGGGGATCTACGGCGCCGACCTGCTGCACTCATGGGTATGGGGCGTGCTCGCCGCGATGGTCGCCGGCGGGCTCCTGGCACTTGTCCATGCCGTCTTCTCGATCCACCTGCGCGCCAACCAGATCGTCAGCGGCATGGGCCTCAACTTCGTGGCGCTCGGGATCACGGGGTACTTCCTCGAATACCACTACGGACCCAACGGCACCCCGCTGAACATCTCGATGATCCCCAACGTGACCCTCCCGGGGATCAGGCACGTCGCCTTCTTCGGAACTGCGTTCAGCGGCGCGAACCTGATGACGTGGGTCGGGCTGGCGCTCGTCCCCGCGCTCACCTTCTTCCTGTTCCGCACGCGCGGCGGCCTGCGGCTGCGGTCGGTGGGCGAGAAGCCGCGCGCCGCGGACACTGTGGGCTTGTCGGTGATGCGGATCCGCTACGTCGCCGTCGTCGTCTCCGGCATGTTGGCGGCGCTCGGCGGGGCCTACCTCTCGGTCGGCTTCGTCGGGTCGTTCAGCAACAACATGACAAACGGGCGTGGCTTCATCGCGCTCGCGGCGATGATCTTCGGCAAGTGGAAGCCGTGGGGCGCCCTGTGGGCGACGCTCCTGTTCGGGCTCGGCAACGCCCTGTCCGATCGCGTCTCGAGCGTCAATCCGACGCTCGGGACGCTGTTCGAGGCACTGCCGTACGTTTTCACCTTGGTCGCCGTCGCGGGGCTCGTGGGCCGCTCGCGGGCGCCGGCCGAGGATGGCATCCCGTACGTGAGGGAATAGCGTGGCGGTAGCCCGGCTAGCTCTGACCAGCTTCAACGAAGGTGGCGGTACCCGCCTCAGTGACGAGGTAGAGCTCTACCAGCGCACGTACACGACGCTCCTGCGCTCGAGCGGCGAGACGCAGCTGCGCGTGCTCGAGCCCTCCCATCGGGCGATGGGATCGAGCCTGCACCCGTTGGCGGCCAGCGACGAGCTCGACCTCGGCGCCTTCATCTACGCGATCCGCCGCCTGCCCGACGGAATCGTCGGCGCCTCGCTGATCACGATGGGTCAGGACCGGGCGGCGCTGACGGCGGCGGGCGTGCCCGTGGACTCGTGGACTGAGACGGAGGCGGCGGCTCGCCGGCGACGGTGGTATGAGGGCGGCGATGGTCAGCTTGCCGTCCTGCTCGCTTCGAGCTCGGACGTGGACGATCTCGTGCCGACGCTCGTCGCCTTCCAGATCGAGTGGAACAAGATCCGGGTACGCCAGCGGGCTGCCGGCTGGACTGACAGGGGCCGGCCGGAGGCGCTGTCGGCCGAGGAGTGCGCCGCCCGCCTCGGGGGAACCGTCGAGGACTGGGACCGGCTGTGCGAGGCGTGGGGCGACCAGTTCGCCGAACGGTTGGCGCTGATCGCCGAGCAGCGGCTCTCGCTGCGGGTGCGCATGCTCGGGGGCACCCACACGGGCTACGCGCGCATGACCCGCCGCTGGTGGATGCCGGTCAGCGCCGAGCTCACCGGCGAGGGGATGACCGAGCGCCCGCTGTACTTCGTCAGCTCGAACACCCACAGCCTGGTCAACATCGCCAGCGGCATCGCCCGCGAGCGCGAGGCCGAGCTCGTGGCCTTCGTCGAGGGCTTGCCCGAGGACGACATCCTGCGCGACGAGCTGACGGCCTTCCGCGAGGAACGCACCGAGGGCTCGTGGGAGAACTTCCTGTACTTCGTGGCCCGGATCTACTTCGCCACTCGCGGCGCCTCCGGACATGCCGAGCGCCGGGCGGCCGAGCAGGAGCGCGGCGTCATGCACCTGCGCAGCACGACCGCGCTGCGGGTGCCTGCGCAGATCATCCCGCTCGCGGCTCTACGGGCTGAGTCTCTGGACCCTCGGGTCGGCGAGATCGATCCCGAGGCGCTGGCCGGATCGGATGCGGTGATCGTCAACATCGACTATCCGCTCGGGGTGGCGGCCTACAACATCCTGCGCGAGGTGGCCGTCGACCGCGCGGCGCTGCGGGGTGTCTACGTGCTCGGCAAGGCGGCGACGCTGAACGCCGATGTCGGCGACGTGATGATCTCGAGCGTGGTGCACGACGAGCACTCGGGATGCACCTACTGGCTCGACAACGCCTTCAGCGTCGACGACCTGGCCGGCGACCTCCGGTTCGGCACTGGGCTGGACAACCAGCGCGCGGTCACGGTCAAGAGCACGTTCCTGCAGAACCGCTCGTATCTGGACTTCTACTACCGCGAGGCGTTCACGGTGGTGGAGATGGAAGCCGGCCCGTTCTGCAACGCCGTGTACGAGATCGCAGACGCCGACCGCCATCCGGTCGGCGAGGCGGTCAACTTCTCCAAGCTCCCGATCGACCTCGGGATCATCCACTACGCCTCAGACACGCCGTACACGCAGGCCCGCACGCTCGGGGCGCGAGGCCTCAGCTACTACGGCATGGATTCGACCTACGCCTCGTCGCTGGCGATCCTGCGGCGGATCCTGCGGCTCGAAGGGGCTGCGAGCATGCCGGACGCTATGCCCCGACCGGATGCCACGCCGTCTTCAGCTCGGTGACGGCCTCGATCCGGGCGAGCGAGTCCGTGACCGCGGTGTCGTACCCGCGCGTCGCGTGCGCGTGACGAACACGCTTGATCGTTTCTGAGGCCAGCCGGTCGAGGTCGGCTGAGAGCTCGGGATCGCCCGCGGCCTCGACGATCGCGTTCACGTCACGGTGAGCGGCGAGTGCGGTGGCCAGCTCGCGGCGGCGGCCGGAGAGCAGGTTCACCACGCCGGCGGGGATGTCCGAGACACCCAGGACTTCCGCGAGGTCCAGCCCGGCGAGGGGGTGAGACTCCGAGAGGATGGCCACAGCCGTGTTGCCCGCGGCGATCGCCGGCGCAAGCTCAGCGATCAGACCCAGCAGCGGCGGCTCGTCGGGCGCGACGATGCCGACCACGCCAGTGGGCTCGGGCAGCGAGAACGACAGGAACGGCGCGGCCACCGGGTTGATCCCGCCGAGCACGGGCTGGAACTTGTCCGTCCAGCCGGCGTAATGGACGAGCACGTCGACGGCTTCGGGGTCGCCTCCGCGAAGCTCCAGCGCCTCGGCTGCGCGGTACAGGATCTGGCCACGGTTATAGGCGGTCTTGGATGCCCACGGTTCCGCGGCCTTGCGCGCCGCCGCGACGGCGTCCCGCACGTCCTTGCGCGAGGCGCGCGGGAAGTTGAAGCCCTCGGCCTCGTCGTAGCGGCCGGACTCGGAGCGGACGAACGCCCCGCCGATGTAGAGCTTGTATGTCTTCTTGACCGGGAGCCTGGAGCTCATCGCACGATCTCCAGGTATGGCCGCAGCCCCGCCGGCCCGCCCTCGCGGCCGAACCCGGACTCCTTGTAGCCCCCGAATGCGGCCGTGGGGTCGAAGTGGTTATAGGTGTTCTGCCAGACCACGCCCGCCTTCAGCGCGCTCGCGACCTCAAACGCCTTGGCGCCCTTGTCCGTCCAGATCCCGGCCGCCAGACCGTAGGGCGAGTTGTTGGCCTTCTCGATCGCCTCGGCCTGGGTGCGGAAGCTGAGCACGGAGACGACCGGGCCGAAGATCTCCTCCTTGGCGATCCGATGGACCGGCGAGACGTCGGTGAACAGGGTCGGGGCGAACCAGTAGCCGCGGGCAGGGAGCTCGCACGCGACGCTCTGGCGGTGTGCGCCCTCCTCCTCGCCGGCCTGCACCAGCGCTTCGATCCGCTGCAGCTGCTCGGCGGAGTTGATCGCGCCGACGTCGGTGTTCTTGTCGAGCGGGTCGCCGACGCGCAGCAGGCTCATCCGCCGCCAGAGCTTGTTGATCACCTCGTGTTGGACCGACTCCTGGATCAGCAGCCGCGAGCCGGCGCAGCACACGTGGCCCTGGTTGAAGAAGATCCCGTTCACGATTCCTTCGACCGCCTGGTCGAGCGCGGCGTCCTCGAACACGATGTTCGCGGACTTGCCGCCCAGCTCGAGGGTGAGCCTCGTGGGCTGCCCGGCCAGCGCGGCCTGGATGTCGCGACCCACCCCGGTCGAGCCCGTGAAGGCGATCTTGTCGATGCCGGGCGCACGCACCAGCTGTGCGCCGAGGGCGCCGTCGCCCGGCAGAATGCTCACCGTTCCGGGCGGCAGCTCGGCCTCCTGGATGATCTCGCCCAGAAGCAGAGCCGTCAGGGGCGTGGTCTCGGCCGGCTTGAGGATCGCCGTGTTCCCGCAGGCGAGCGCGGGCGCGAGCTTCCAGGCGGCCATCAGCAACGGGAAGTTCCAGGGCACGATCTGTCCGACGACTCCCAGCGGCCTGACCTCGCGCGCGTTGACGCCGTAGACGAGCTTGTCCACCCAGCCCGCGTAGTGGAAGAAGTGCGCGGCGGCGAGCGGGATGTCGACGTCCCGGGACTCCCGGAGTGGCTTGCCGCCGTCCATGGTCTCGACCACGGCCAGCTCCCTCGAGCGCTCCTGGATCAGGCGGGCGATCCGGAACAGGTACTTTGCGCGCTCTCGCTCGGGCAGCGCGGCCCAGCGCGGCTGGGCTTCGCGTGCGGCTTCGATCGCGCGCTGCACGTCCTGGGGCCCCGCCCACGCGATCTCGGCGATCGGCTCCTCGGTGGCCGGGTTGATGGTCGGGACGTATCGCTCGCTCGGCACGAACTCGCCGCCGATGAACAGGCCGTAGCGGTCCTTCAGGCGGATGTGATCGGTCGCCTCGGGCGCGGGCGCGTAGTCCCAGGTGATCGTGGTGCGCGTCTCGGTGGTCATTCCTTGGAGAAGTCCTCGGATCGGCCGTAGCGGCCGGTCTCGGTCTTGGCGTACTGCATCAGTAGATCATTGAGCACCGACGATGCCCCGATCCGCGTGCGCTCGTTGGTGAGCCACTCGTCTCCGAGGGTCTCCTTGACGAGCACGAGGCGGTGCAGCGCGGCCTTGCTCGTCGACACGCCGCCGGCGGCCTTGAAGCCGACCGGGCGGCCGGTGCGCTCGGTGTAGTCGCGGATCGCCTCGAGCATCACCAGGCAGACCCCGGGGGTGGCCCCGCTGGCCGCCTTGCCGGTGGAGGTCTTGATGAAGTCGGCGCCCGCCTCCATGGCCAGCATCGACGCGTGCCGGACGTGGTCGTAGGACCCGAGCTCGGCGGTCTCGATGATCACCTTCAGGTGAGCGTCGCCGCACGCCTCCTTGACTGCCACGATCTCGCGTTGCACGCGAGCGTCCTCGCCGGCCAGGAAGGCCTCGCGGGAGATGACCATGTCGATCTCGTCGGCCCCGGCTTCGACGGCGTCCCGCGTATCGGTCAGCTTGACCTCCAATGAGGTTTGTCCTGCCGGAAAGCCCGTGGCCACCGAGGCTGTGTGCACCCCGGTGCCGCGCAGGGCCTCGGCCGCGGTGGCCACCAGCGACGGATAGACGCACACGGCGGCCACGCTCGGGATCTCGGGCATGGTCGGTGCCGGGCACACCGCCTTGGCGCACAGGTTGCGCACCTTTCCCGGCGTGTCCGCCCCCTCGAGCGTCGTCAGGTCGAGCATCGAGATCGCCAGGCGGATGCCCTGCTCCTTGGCCGTGGTCTTGATCGAGCGCTTCCCGAGCTGGGCGGCGCGCTCCTCGACTCCGACCCGGTCCACGTGGGGCAGGCGACGGCTCACGATGCGAGGTTACTGATATCCATTCCCGATGCCACGCGCAGCGGTGATCGTGATGGATGCCTGCGGGGTCGGCGCGCTCCCCGACGCCTCCGATTACGGCGATGCCGGGACGAACACGCTCGGCCATCTCGCCTCGCTGGCCGGGGGCCTGTCGCTGCCGACGCTGCAGGAGCTCGGGCTCGGGTGCGTCATCGGGATCGACGGCGTGCCGCCGACGCCCACGCCCGTCCTGCACGGCCGCCTGCACCCGCTCGGCCCGGGGAAGGAGTCGGTGACCGGCCATTGGGAGCTGATGGGAGTCGTGCCCTCGCGGGCGATGCCGACCTACCCATCCGGGTTTCCGGCCGCGGTGCTCGCGGCTCTCGAGGAGGCCACGGGCCTGCGCTTCTGCTGCAACCGCCCGTACTCCGGCACCGTCGTGCTCGACGACTACGGTCAGCACCACCTCGATACCGGCGAGGTCATCCTCTACACGTCGGCCGACTCGGTGCTGCAGCTGGCGGCGCACGTGGACGTGCTCTCAGAGGAGGCGTTGTACACGGCGTGTCGCGCCGCCCGCACGGTCATGTCCGGCGAGCACGCGGTGGGGCGCGTCATCGCTCGGCCGTTCGAGGGCTCCTCCGGGGCGTGGGTGCGGCGGCCGGGGCGTCGCGACTTCGCCTTGGAGCCGCCGTCGCGGTCGTACCTGGTCGAGCTCGTCGAGGCCGGCGTGGCAGTGCACGGCGTGGGCAAGATCCGTGATCTGTTCGCAGGGGTCGGAGTCTCCGAGAAGCACCCGGGGGCCACCAACGCCGAGGCGATCGAGTCGGTTACCACGCTGCTGCGGACGTTGGAGTCGGGGTTCGTGTTCGTCAACCTGGTCGAGACCGACCAGGTCTACGGCCACCGCCACGACGTCGCCGGGTTTCACCGGGCGCTGCAGGTCATCGATGCCGCGGTCCGCGGGTGGCTGACGCTGCTCCGGGCGGACGATCTCTTCGTGCTCACGGCCGACCACGGCGTCGACCCCACCGTGGACCACACCGACCACACCCGCGAGTACGCCCCGTTGCTGGCGCGCTTCGCGGGCTCTGGGAGCCGCCGCTGGGACGGGCCGCTGGCCGACGTCGGGGCGAGCGTCTTCCGATGGCTGACCGGCCGGGACGCCTTGTCACTGCCTGGGAACAGTTTCGTTTCAGATTTGTGACAGCTATGTCTTGTTCCGTGACGCGGGGTGATGCCACCGTGGTCGCATGTCCCCCGACGGACCCGGTGAATGTCCGTTCACACGAGTACAGCTCGTGCGATCGGACAAGCTTCGGATCGGGCGTCTGGCGGGGAACCAGTTCGGGCTCGTGGCGCGCCACCAGCTCATGCGTCTCGGGATCTCGGACGGCGAGATCGCGTGGGGACTCGGCTCGGGGTACCTGACCAGACGCCTCCCAGGCGTCTACGCAGTCGGACACAGCGCTTCCTCAATCGAGGCCGACCTCACCGGAGCGCTCCTCTGGGCCGGCCCCGGCGCGATGCTCAGCCACGCCTGCGGTGCATGGTGGCTCGGCCTGACCAGGCGCCCGCCCGAGGCGATCGAGCTTTCCACTCCCCGCCACTGTCGGTCGCGGCGCGGGATCGTCGTACACGGCCGCAGCCCGCTCGAGCGCAGGTGGTACAGCGACCTGCCGACACCGGCAGTCCCCGACCTGCTCCTCCAGCTCGCAACGACCGCGAACCGCGACGAACTTCGCAAGGCGCTCGCCGAGGCTGAATACCGGAGCCTCCTAAACGCCGGCGAGCTCCGCGCCGTCTGCGGCCGTGGCCGTCCGGGCAGCGCGAACCTGAAGGCCGCCCTGGCCCGCCACCTACCCCAGCTCGCCGTCACGCGCAGCGAGTTCGAGCGCCGCCTGCTCTACCTCTGCGAGAAGTACGGGCTGCCCATCCCGGAGTGCGACGTCCGCCTCCACGGCTTCCAGATCGACGCGCTGTGGCGCGAGCAGAAGCTGATCGTCGAGCTCGACGGCGAGAGCGGCCACGCGCCGTGGGCGCGGATCAAGCGAGACCACCAGCGGGACCTGATCCTGAGACGCGAAGGCTTCACCACGCTGCGCTACGTGTGGGACCAGTTCGTGTACGACGGGGAACTGGTAGCGGCCGACATCGCAGCCGCCCTGTAGGGTGAAACGAGATGCAGCGCGTACTCGTCTTCTGCGGTTCGAGCCCCGGCCGCCGGCCGGTCTACGTCGAGCAGGCCAGAGCGCTCGGCGAGGCCCTGGCCGAACGCGGCCTGGGCCTGGTGTACGGCGGAGCCAGCGTCGGGCTGATGGGTGCGGTCGCAGACGCGGCGCTCCAGGCCGGCGGCGAGGTGATCGGCGTGATCCCCACCCGCCTCGTGCAGGCCGAGGTCGCCCATGCCGGCCTCTCGGACCTCCGAGTCGTTGACACGATGCATGAGCGCAAGGCGCTGATGAGCGAGCTGAGCGACGCGGTGATCGCGTTGCCGGGCGGGACGGGCACGCTCGACGAGCTGTTCGAGCTCTTCACCTGGAG
Source organism: Solirubrobacteraceae bacterium (assembly GCA_035295205.1). Classification (GTDB taxonomy): domain Bacteria; phylum Actinomycetota; class Thermoleophilia; order Solirubrobacterales; family Solirubrobacteraceae; genus Palsa-465. The sequence goes on from DATGJM010000112.1 coordinate 44,856, forward strand.
CCAGCTCGGCCTGCACAGGATGCCGATCGGCCTGCTCGACGTGGCCGACTACTGGCAGCCGCTACTGGCCTTCCTCGACCACGCCGTGACCGAGCGCTTCCTGCGCGCGGAGCACAGAGGCACTCTCCTCGTCGAGACCGATGCCGGGACGCTTCTCGACCGCCTGGCGAGCTACCAGCACCGGACCCAGGACAAGTGGATGGACCGTCAGGTCCCGAACACGCGGTCGCCCGCGTCGCCGAGCCCCGGCCGGATATAGGCGTTCCCGTCGAGCTCCCGGTCGACGGCAGCCGTCCAGATCGGAACGTCCGGATGGGCCTCCCGCACCGCGGAGACGCCAACCGGCGCGGCAACCAGGCACACGAGCTCGAGCCGCCGCGCACCCGCCTTCTTGAGGTGCTCGAGCGCGCGAACGGCGCTCCCGCCCGTGGCCAGCATCGGGTCGAGCACGTACACGCGCGCATCCGGCAGGCCAGGCGGAAGGCGCTCGTAGTAGTCGATCGGCTCGTGCGCCTTCTCGTCGCGCTGCAGCCCGATGTGGCCAACGCGGGCATCAGGCAGCAGCCGCAGGAATCCCTCGACCATCCCCAGTCCCGCCCGCAGCACGGGCACGACCGCGACTTCCTCGCCCAGCCGCGCGCCGCGCGTCGCTTCCAGCGGCGTCTCGACGTCGACCGACACCACCGGCAGCTCTCGCGCCACCTCGACCGCCATGATCGCGGCCGCCTCGTACAGCGCCTGACGGAACGGACCGTGTGAGGTCTCCCGGTCGCGCAGGACGGTCAGGCGGTCGGCCAGCACCGGGTGCTCGACCACGATCAATCCTTCGGGCACGGCCGCGATCCTACCGGTAGGCTCGCGACGCCCATGGCGAGCCTGAACATCGAGCTGAAGGCGCGCGATCCGGATCCGGAGACGACCGCCAAGCGCTGCCTGGCGCTGGGGGCCGAGCCGCATGGCGAGCTCCTCCAGCGCGACACCTACTTCCAGACACGAAACGGCAGGCTGAAGCTCCGCGAGCACACCGACGGGCCAAGCGAGCTGATCGCCTACCGCCGCGTCAATGGGGAGAGCAGCTACACCCGCGCGCCCGTACCCGACCCCGAAAAGGTCCGCGAGGCACTCGACACTGCCCTGCGCACCACAGTCGTCGTCAGCAAGCGCCGGCAGCTGTTCATGTGGGACAACGTCCGGATCCACCTCGACGAGGTGGAGGACCTCGGGACGTTCCTCGAGTTCGAGGCCCTCGTCGGCCCGGGGCTCAACACCCCCGAGCAGGCCCAGAAAAAGATCGCCGAGCTCCGCGCCGCACTCGCGATCGACGACGGCGCCCTGCTCGCCGACAGCTACAGCGACCTCCTGATGGACCAGCCGGGCGCGCTGCTGGAGGCTGCGCAGAGGGCGAGAGCGAACGCCTACGCGCCCTACTCGAAGTTCACCGTGGGAGCGGCCGTCCGTTCCCCCAGCGGCGCCATCTACGCGGGTGCGAACGTCGAGAATGCCGCCTACCCGCAGGGCCAGTGCGCCGAGGCCTCCGCCCTGGGCGCCCTCGTCGCCGCGGGCGAGACCTCGATCACCGCGGTCGCAGTCGTCGGCCCGCCGGGCGAGGTGTGCACGCCGTGCGGTGGCTGTCGCCAGCGGCTGGCCGAGTTCGGCACAGAGGACACGCCGGTGTACCTCGGAGCGCCCACAGACCGGGTGACGCTGGCCGAGCTGCTCCCGAGGGCCTTCAACCTCAAGCCATGAAGCCATGAACCCCGCCGCGACGATCCTCGCTTCCCGCGCCCCGGCCCCGCCGAGGGTCGGGATCGTGCTCGGCTCAGGCCTCGGCGGCGTCGCCGACGCAGTCGCGGACCCGGTCATCGTCGGCTACGAGGAGCTCCCCGGTTTCCCGCAACCGACGGTCCAGGGCCACGCCGGCCGCGCGGTGCTCGGCCACATCGGCGGGCTGCCCGTGGCCGTGCTGCAGGGCCGAGCTCACGTCTACGAAGGCGGCGCGCTCGAGACGCTGCGAACCCCCGTTCGCGCGCTCAGGGAGGCCGGAGCCGAGATCCTCGTGCTCACGAACGCCGCCGGCTCGCTGCGCCCCGAGGTCGGCCCGGGCCGGCTGATGGCGATCTCCGACCACATCAACCTGACCGGGATCAACGTCCTGGTCGGCCCGAACGACGACGCGATCGGCCCCCGCTTCCCGCCGCTGCGCGACGCCTACGATCCCCGGCTGCGCAGCAGCCTCCACGACGCGGCGGCTGACCTGCAGATCGAGCTGGCCGAGGGCGTGTACCTGGCTGTCAGCGGCCCGAGCTTCGAGACCGCCGCCGAGATCCGGGCCTTCCGGACGCTCGGCGCCGACGCCGTGGGGATGTCGACCGTCCACGAGACGATCCTCGCCCGCCATTGCGGACTGCGCGTGCTCGCGGTGTCGGTGATCACGAACCTGGCCGAGGGGCTATCCGACGTCGAGCTCTCGCACGAGCAGACGCTGCGCGATGCCCAGCGGGCAGCCGGCGACCTCACTCGCCTGCTGCTGCGATTCCTGGAACGGGTCAGTGCTGGTAGCTGAGCTCATCCGCCGTAAGCGCGACGGTGGCGAGCTCGCGCCGGAGGAGATCGACGAGCTGGTCACAGGCATCACCGATGGCTCGGTGACCGACGCCCAGGTGGGAGCACTGGCGATGGCGATCGTGCTGAACGGAATGAGCCGGCCCGAGCGCGTCGCCCTGACCGGAGCGATGATGCGCTCCGGCGACGTTCTGTCCTGGCACGACAGCCGGCCGGTCCTCGACAAGCACTCGACCGGCGGGGTGGGCGACAAGGTGAGCCTGCTCCTGGCCCCGATCGTGGCCGTGTGCGGAGGGGCGGTCCCGATGATCTCAGGCCGCGGGCTTGGCCATACCGGCGGAACGCTGGACAAGCTCGAGTCGATCCCCGGCTATGACGTCGCCCCCGACCCGGACAAGCTCCGCGACACGGTCAAGCGAGTCGGTTGCGCGATCGTCGGCCAGACGGCCCGCCTCGCCCCGGCCGACCGGCGCCTGTACGCGATCCGGGATGCCACAGGGACGGTGGAGTCGATCCCGCTGATCGTTGCCTCGATCCTGTCCAAGAAGCTGGCCGCCGGCCTCGATGCTCTCGTGATGGACGTCAAGGCCGGCTCGGGGGCGTTTCTGCCCACGCTCGAGCAGGCACGCGAGCTCGCGCAGGCGATCGTCGAGGTCGGGACCGGCAACGGCATGCGCACGAGCGCCCTGCTCACGGATATGAACCAGGTGCTCGGGCTGACGGCCGGCAACGCCGTCGAGGTGCGCGAGAGCATCGACCACCTCGCGGGCACGAACAGGGATCC
>DATGJM010000113.1:0-15097 GCA_035295205.1 Solirubrobacteraceae bacterium
ATCGACAGCTGCGTGGCCGCATCGCGCTCGTGGGCTGCACGCGCGAAGCGCGGCAGGTCGAAGGTGGTGAGAGTGGTGCTGCTCATGGTGTCTCCTCCTCGTTTGGAGAGCGGTTTGTTGACGCTGTGCAGGCTGCATGGCGGGCGTGTGCGAAAACGTCAAACGACCGTCAAACCGTGCTAGTAACGTTTGACACCTGGTGCTGCGCGTGCACTTGCTCGGGGCGCTCGAAGTCGAGCTCGATGGGGCCGTTGTCGATTCACCGGCCTCGCAGCGTCCCTGGAGCCTGTTCGCCTACCTCGCGCTGGCCGGGCGGCCCGTGCCGCGTGGTGAGCTGGCTGCCCGCTTCTGGCCCGACGTGATGGATCAGAGCGCCCGCGCCAGCCTGCGCAGCGCGCTCTGGGCGCTGCGCAGGCAGCTCGGCGACTCGGTGCGCGTGGACGGCCGGCAGGTCGCGCTGGGGGATGCCTGGATCGATTTCCACGAGTTCGAGCGGCTCGGCCGTTCCGAGCCGCTGGCTGCACTCGAGCTATGCCGCGGAGACCTGCTCGAAGGCGTCGCGGACGAATGGGCGCTGCTGGCCAGAGCCGGGCACCGCGCCCGTGTGATCGAGCTGCTCGAGCGCGTGGCGGCGGCGGCCGTCGACCGCGGCGACCGCACGGCGGCGCTCGAGTTCACCCGCCGGCAGGTCTCGCACGACCCGCTCGACGAAGAGGCAAACCGGCGCCTGATCTCGAGACTGGACGCCGCCGGGGACCGTGCCGGCGCGGTCCGCGCCTACCGGGCGCTCGTGGAGCGGCTGCGACGCGAGCTCGGAGTGGCGGTCTCGCCCGAGACCCGTGCCCTGGGGGAGGGGCTGCGTGCCCCCGCCACCGCCGCACCCGCCCCGGCTCGGGGTCTCGGCACGCTGCCCCTCATCGGGCGCGATCGCGAGTTCGGCGCGCTGTGGCAGACATGGGAGTCCACAGCACGCGATGGACGTGGCTCCGTCGCCATCCTGCGTGGCGAAGCCGGCATCGGCAAGACGCGCGTGGCACGCGAGCTCGTGGAGCAGGCCGGCGGGCTGAACGCCGGCTGCGCCGCGCTCGACCTCGGGGGCACCGCGCCGCTGGGTCTTTGGGCGGAGCTGCTTCGGGAGCTCCTCCCACGCGTCGCTCCCCCACCCGCGGATGCCGCCTGGCCGGCGGACCTCGCGATCCTCAGCGCCGAGCTTCCGGACCACTTCGCCACGTCCGGGGCGATCCCGGCGATCGCACCCGACCTTCAACGCGCCCGGCTGTTCGAGGCGGTCGTCGCGCTGCTCGGTTGGGCGACCCGCCAGGCACCGCTGCTGCTCGTGTTCGAGGACATCCACCGAGCGGACGCGGCGAGCCTCGAGCTGTTGGCCTACGCCGCGCGCCGGGCGGCCAGCCTGCCCCTCATGGTCGTGCTCACCCGCCGGGACCTCCCGCGCCACAGCGACGCCGACCGCCTCGAGTCGGCATTGCGCTCGCGCGGGCTGATCGGCTGCGAACTCGATCTGGCGCCGTTGGACGATGCTTCGGTGGCCACGCTCGCCCGGCGCGCCGCGCGGCTGCGCGACGACCAGATCAGGCGAGTGATCGCTCGCGCCGAAGGGAACGCGCTGCTCGCCGTCGAGAGCGCCCGGGCTCTCGCCCACGGCGGGGAGGAGGTCGCTGCCAGCCTGCGCTCCTCGGTGCGAGCGACGCTCGGATCGCTGACGGGGCCGGCGCGCGAGCTGCTCGAGCTGCTCGCCGTGGCGCTCCGGCCCGTCGAGTTGGGCGGCCTGCCGCACGAGGCCGCCCTCGAGGCGCTCGAATCCGGCCTGGCCACCGCCGGCGACGGCCGGATCGGCTTCGGGCACGGGTTGCTCCGGGAGGCCGTGTACGCCGAGATGGTCGAGCCGCAGCGCGTGGCGATGCATCGCCGCTGGGCGCAGGCGCTGCTCGCCGACGAGCCTGGGGATGCGCTCACGCGGCCGGCCGAGGTGGCCCGCCACCTACGACTCGCGCACGCCGATGCCGAGGCGGTCCCGCACTTGGCGCGCGCGGCCGCCGCCGCCCGCAGCGTCGGCGCGCTGGAGGCCGCAGTCGGGTATCTGGCGGAGGCGCTCACGATCACGCCACGGGCGGCCGAGCTGTGGCTCGAGCTGGGCGAGCTCGAGGCCTGGCGGGGGCATCGGCCCGAGTCCGACGAGGCGTTTGGGCAGGCGATGGAGCTGCTGGCCGGGGCGCCTGAAATCGACCTGGCCAGAGCGTCGCTGCGCCGCGTGCGTGCCAACCACGGCCCGATCTGCGTGCCCCGCCTCGTCCTCGAGGTCGCCAAGCAGACGATGGAGCTGCTCGAAGGCTGTGTGGATTGCGAGGCCGAGCGCAGCGAGGCGGTGGCAGCGTGTGCCTGGGCCGAGGCGGTCGCGGGCAGCGTCGAGGAGGCGGAGCGCCTGCTCTCGATGCTGGATGCCGGCGGCCGCACGGACCTCGCCATCTACGACGTCGGGCACGCGAGAGCGCTGGCGCTGATGCGCCGCCGGCGCTTCCGCGACGCCTATGGACCGTCGATCGCAGCCGGGGAGGCGATCCTGCGTGCGGATCGGCCTGACCTGGCCTACGGCTGCTGGGCGAACGCCGCCGGTGCCGCCGCCGCGGCGGATGAGCCTGAGCGCGCCCTGGAGTTCCTCGAGCGCGGAATGGATGCGGTCTCCGGGCGGGGGTTACGGAGTCTCGAGATGCACCTGCTGGCTGCCCGTGCGTTCGTGCTTCGTGGCCTGGGCCGGCTGGAAGAGGCGCGTGCCGCCGCCCACGCAGAGCGCGAGCTGGCCGACGAGCTCGGCCTCGCCGACCTACGGGCCATGGCGGACCACGACCTCGGGCTGGCGGCGCTTCAGGAGGGCGCATACACGGAGGCCGTCGAGCGGCTCGAGGCCGCGCTGGTAGCGGAGGCGCCGATCAGCCGGCCACTCACCCGTCTGGCGCTGGCCGAGGCTCTCGTGGGCGCCGGCGACATGGAGGGTGCGGCGACGCAGCTGCGCGAGACCGTGCTCGAGCCGTTGCGGCCGAGCGACTTCCCGGCCGCCCTCGTCCCCCGGCTGTCCCGAGTACAGGGTCTGATCGCAGCCGCGAGCGGGCACCCCGAGGAGGCGCGGGCCCGGTTCGGGGAGGCGATCGACGGCTGGGGACGGCTCGCCGAGGATGTCGACGCCAAGAGCATGACCACGGTCCTGGCCGACCTCGGGCGGCCTGTCGTCGGACTGATCGATCCCACACGCGAGCTCGAACGTGCGCGCGCCGACCTGGAGAGGATTCCCGATGCCGTCGTTCATTGATTCCGCGATCTCGGCCGGAGCGCCCGAGGAGGTCTGGAAGCTGTTGTACGACCCGGCCCGCTTCCCGGACTGGTGGGCGGGGATCGGCACCGTCGACGTCCAGAGCGAGCGCGAGTACACCATGTACCCGGAGGGCTATCCGGACTTTCCGATGGCCCAGATCGTCGAGTCGCGTCGCGACGACAGTAGGGTCACCGTGTCCTGCCTGGTCTCCGACTTGCGCTTCGAATGGAGCCTGCGGCCTCAAGACGGAGGCACGTTGATCGGGGTCGAGGTGGAGATACCTGAGGCCGAGGCGCACCGTCTGGACGCGCAGCGGGAGGTCATCAGCGCTTCGCTTCGCCGGCTGGCGGAGCTCGCAGCAGCGTCCTGACCGGCTCGTACGATCGCCCGGTGAGCTGGTCTGAGCTGCTCGAGCTGCGCGGCGCCGGTGGCGAGCCGGTCGATTTCACGCGCACCGTGCTCTCCCACGGTCTCGCCGACCTGCCTCCGAACCTGATCCCGCAGGACGGGTCGCGGCTCCAGACGGTCCTGCGGATCGGCGATCGGGCATGGCTGGTTTCACTCGAGCCCGCGGGGCAGGCCCGCGCGCGGCTGCAGGCATCGGGAAGAGCACCGTCCGCCCGGGTAGCTGGGGAGTTGGTCCGGGCGATGCGCCACATGCTCCGGCTCGACGAGGACCTGAGCGCGTTCTACGCGGCGGCGGGGGCCGATCCGGCCCTGGCCTGGACGACATCCGGCGCCGGCCGGATGCTGCGCAGCCCAACCGTCTTCGAGGACGTGGTGAAGACGATCTGCACGACCAACTGCGCCTGGTCGGGGACCGTGCGCATGGTGAGCGCACTCGTGAGCTCGCTCGGCCTGGCGGTCCGGGGCGCTGAGGATCGCCGGGCTTTCCCGGACGCGGCAGCGATGGCTTCGGCGGGCGCGGAGTTCTACCGCGACGTCGCGCGGGCGGGCTACCGCGGCGCCTACCTGCGCACGCTCGCCGATGACGTGGCCTCGGGCCGGCTCGACCTCGAGGCCCTCAACGATCCCTCGCTCGACGACGACGAGGTGGCCGAGCGCCTGCTCGCGCTGCCAGGCGTGGGCCCGTACGCGATGGCCCACGTGATGATGCTGCTCGGCCGCTACCGGCGGCTCATCCTCGACTCCTGGACGCGCCCGACCTACCGCCGGCTGAGCGGCCGTCCGCGGGTGACCGACAAGGGGATCGAGCGCGCCTTTCGCCGCTACCGCGAGTTCGCGGGGCTGGCCTTCTGGCTTACGCTCACCGAGGGATGGGTGACGAGCTCCCAGCCTCCGGCGTAGCCCGCGCCGAATTTGGGTGCCCCCGCGCTCTCGGGACTAATGGAGCGCCCCGGCAGCAACGAGCAGCTCGCGCTCGCGTGTGCGGCTGAGGCCTGCGGGTGGGATCGTCACCCCGATCGTCTTGAGCGGCGGGCCTCCAGGCCCACGCTCACGCACCCAGGCGAGCGTGTCCGCGATCGTCTCTTCCAGCGGGCGCAGGCGCAGCCCGGCGGTCAGCGCCCGGCTGATGTCCGCGGCCAGGAAGCCGCGCAGCTCGGGATGTCGCGGCACATCGAGCCAGAGCGGCAGGTCGCTCCACGGCTCGACGCCCGCGTCGGCCAGCGCCGCCTCGTCCACCCAGGCGATCTCCGCGGCGGGGTTCACGGTTGCCCTGATGCATTCGAGCATCTCGCCGAAGCTCAGCGGCGCCGCCGGACCGGTGAGGTTGAAGACGCCGCCGTCGCTGCGGTCGATCAGCCATGCGGCGAGGTCGCGGGCGTCGATGAGCTGTACCGGCTGGCCGGGCGCCCCCGGCGCGAGCACCCGGCCGCCCTCGGCCATCCGTGCCACCCAATAGGTGAAGCGCTCGGTCGGGTCGTGCGGGCCGACGATCAGCCCGGGGCGGGCGATCAGCGCCCGCTGCCCGAAGACGCCCTGGACCTCCTGCTCGCACGCGGCCTTCAGCTCGCCGTAGTAGCGCTCCACGTCTTCGCTGCCCGGCTCGGGCAGCGGCGGCACCGCCGCGTCCTCGGCTACTCCGGGCTCCTCGTAGGTCCCGTACACCGAGATGCTGGACACGAACGTGTATCGCTCGGCGGCCTCTCGGAGGCGCTCCGCGCCGGCCCGCACCACTCTCGGCACGTAGCCGCTCGTGTCGATCACGGCATCCCAGGTGCGCCCCGCCAGCAGGTCGAGGTCGTGCTCGCGGTCGCCATGGATCTCCTCGACATCCGCGAACAATCCGGGCGCGGTCACCCCGCGGTTGAACAGCGTCACCTCATGCCCGCGCTCGAGCGCCACGTCCACGACGTGGCGCCCCAGGAACAGCGTTCCACCCATGATTAGCAACCGCACGGTTGCAGGATACCGGAACGGGTTCGGCCCGCGGGCGCCTAGAGCCCGTTCAGGAGGCCGCGCAGCGCCTCCTTGTAGGCATCGAGCGCCGATCGGCCCTGATAGGTCAGCGCGACGGACGTTCGCGAGGCGGGTCCGTTGCCCGTCTTCTCGGTGCTGATGTAGCTGGCGTCCTCGAGCTTTCGCAGGTGCGTGATCAGGTTGCCGGGTGTCAGCCCGATCATGTCCTGCAGGCGGGTGAACGAGAGCGCGTCGCCGGTCGGCAACGCCGCCAGGGTGGCCATGATCTGAAGCCGCGCCGGGACGTGGATGAGGGGGTCGAGCGTGTCGGCCGTCATGCGCTGGCGGACGCGCGATTCAGCCAGGCCTGGGCGGCGGCATACCCAAGGCCGACGACGCAGCAGCCGATGCCGTCGCTCAACCACACCCCGCGTGGTCCCGCGAACGCACTTGCGGTGGCGACGAGTGCGATCGCGATGCCGACGCCGAACCGCGGCCACTCCTCGCGGGCCGCCGCCACCGTGGCGCCGAGTACGCCGAGCACGATCAGCTGCGCCGTAAGCGGATAGACCCCGTACACGATCCCAAGGCTCACCCCGTCGTGCTTGAGCACCCCCTGGAAGACTGAAACGCCGACCAGAGCCACAAGCACCGCCACTCCGAAGGCCCGCTCCTGCCGGACCGACCGGCCGCTCAGGCCGGAAATGGCGCGACGCCTGAACACCACCACGATGGCGATCCAGCAGGCCAGGATGCCGTACATGACCAGAAGGCCGACGGCTGTCGGGCCCTTATAGGGGTGCTGCTGCCGGACCGAGAGCCAGACCGCGCCGAGAGCGACGAGCACCGTCGCCGCCCCGAGCACCGCCAGAGCGGGCGAGGCCATCGAGAACCTGCGGTGCGCCTCCCGGGTCGTCTGCTCAAGCAGCCTCGCCGCCGCGCGCGGATCCAGCCCGCCCCCTTCTTCGCCCTTGATCTCGTTGATGTCCCGTGTGCCGTTCATCCAGCTGCCCTCCGGTTGCTTTGTGCCGCAAACTCTACTACGTTTTGCGCCACAAAGTCAAGGCCCGCCTCGCGCAGTCGACGACCAGCGTGATCCGCGCGGAGCACGTGGTATCTCGGCCGCCCCGATGGAGCGAGCGCAAGTGTGAGAGGCTCGCGTCGCGAGAGCGCGGGATGCCTTCGCCCGCTGGCCTGGCAAGTCCTGCCGCTGCTGGCCATCGAGCTTCCTGTGCTCCGCTCCGCTCCACCAATCGCTCCCCGACCGCCTCGCGGGCGTCGTCGTCGTGCAGGACGTCAAACGCTGAGCTCGGCCAGATACGTGCTGGTCTCGACTTCTTCGAGGCCGCCATGGTGGCCGCGAAACCAGGTCTCATTCGCGGCGGCGGAGCGCAGCCAGACCTGATGGCCGGGAGCCGGAAGCACGAGCACATCGCCGAGACGAGCCTGCAGCCGTGGACCGATCGAGGCGAACACGGACTCAGCCCGCCGCACGGAGGCCCGGCCCTCCAGGCGGACGGCCAGCTCGGCGATCACATGATCGACATGCTCAGCTCCAACGTGCAGGAACATGTCGCGCGAGGACCCGGCGGGCTGCGGCTGAGTCAGCAGCTCCGTCAGCTCAGGCCAGAGATCGTCCACGTAGTCGACCCGCGAGGGATCGACGTCGATCTGCCCGTGGTCCGCGGTCAGCAGCACCGTCACGTCGCGCACCGCGCGCAGCTCGGCCCACAGCTCGTCGAGCACGGCACGCGAGCGCGCCGCGAACTCCGGCGATGAGGGCCCGAACCGGTGTCCCACGCCGTCCACGGCGTCCCAATACACGTTCGCGTAGCCGAACCCACCGCGCAATGCGTCGAGACCGGCCCGCACGCCCGCGCCCAGGCTCTCGACCCCCACCACCTCGGCTCCGCGCGTAGCCAGACGGGTGAACGCCGACCCAGCGATAACTCCGGGCTGCGCGACCAAGGAGCCGACCGCCAGCCGCTCGTAGACCGTCTCGCCCGGCACCAGTTCGAGCGGGTCGAGTCGCCCCACGAGCTCGTCGGTCATCTCAGACGCCGCCAGCGCGAAGCGAAGCGGGCAGATCATCGTGTCCAGCGCCGGCTCGAGCACATGCCACTCGTACAGCCCGTGCTCTTGCACCGGGAGCCCGAACGCCATCGTGGTCACGTGCACCGTGGTCGTCGACGGAAACTGCGCCCGCAGCGGCTGCACCGAGAGCCGCTGCACGAGCGGATGGTCCCGGTGGCGCTCCAGGAACTCGAGCCCGAAGGCATCCAGCAGGACGAGCAGCACCCGTTCCCCGCCCTCGATCCTCCGTTTGATCTCGGCCGGAATGTCGGCGAACGTCTGCACTGACAACATTGTCTCGATGACCGCAGCGCTTCGCCTGCCCACGGCTGTTCTGGCGGCGGCCGGGCTGATAGCCGGCTTCGCCGTCGCCACCGCCACGGGGTCACGACCGCTGGGCGGCGTCGTGCTGGCCGCCTTCGGACTCGGCTGCATCGTGACCTGGCGCTCGCGTCACCACACCGGCAAGACCGCGATCCTCACGGCCATCGGCCTGTTCGCCTTCGCCCTCTCCCACGGCCTCGGGCTGCTGATCGGCGCCTGGCCCGCCGTCGTCGTCACCGCTGTTCTGACAGCAACTGTCTACTGGCGGGCCTCAGACATGGTTTCCTTCTCGGGCGGTGACCGAGAGCCGCGTTGATCCGGTGTTCGGAGCGGGCTGGACGGTCAGCCGCGACTCCGACCTCCCGGCCTACGCCCAGATCGAGCAGCGGCTGGCCGGGCTGATCGCCGACGGCGAGCTCTCGCCCGGAGATCGCCTGCCGTCCGAGCGAGACCTCGCCGCCCGCGTCGGCGTGAGCCGCCTCACCGCGCGCGCGGCGCTGGCCTCCCTCGCCCAGCGGGGATTGGTGCAGCGGGGCGTCGGCCGGCGCGGCACCTTCGTCGCCCAGCCGAAGCTGACCTATGACCTGCGCGAGTTCGCGGGCTTCACGGAGATGGCGCGCCGCCACGGGCTCGAGGCCGGCGCCGAGATCCTGACCGCCGAGCGGGCTGCCGCTCCGGACAACGTCGCGGAGGCGCTCGGCCTCGCACCCGGCGAAGCGGTCTACCTGTTCGTCCGCCTTCGCTTCGCGGGCGGCGAGCCGCTGACGCTCGAGCACTCGTGGATCCCCGTGGGACCGTACCCGGACCTGCTCGAGCGCGACCTCACCCATTCGCTCTACGCCGTGATGGGCGATGCCTATGGGCGGGCGCCCGTGCGGGCGACCGAGCGCCTCGAAGCGCACGTCGCGCTCGAGGACCAGGCGCGAGCGCTGGGCGTGAGCCCCGGGGCGCCGCTGATGCTCGTCGTCCGTGTGGCCTACGCCGGCGACGGCATGCCGGTCGAGTTCGCGCGCGACTTCCACCGCGGCGACCGAGCTCACTTCGTGGCCGAGCTCACCACCCGCCTCTAGAGCTCCCGGTACATCACGTGCAGCCCGACCCGCCCGTGCCGGGCGTGATCGAACGCCTCCGGGATCGTCGCCATGATCCGGAACCCGAGCGACTGCCAGAGCCGGACCGCGGCGGTATTGGTCTCGACCACGGCATTGAACTGGATGCCGTGGTAGCCCTCGGCCTGTGCCCAGCGCACCACCTCCTCGCCCAGGGCTCTGCCCACGCCCCTTCCCTGCACGGCGGGGTCGACCATGAAGCTGGCGGTGGCGATGTGGGCGCCCCGCCCGGGCCGGTTCGGCCCCATCGTGGCACTTCCGAGCACCTGCCCTCCGGAGTCGACCGCCACCACGCATCGTCCCGGCTGGCCCACCAGCCACAAGGCCGCGATCCCGGAGTCGTCCAGATCCTCGGGATAGGCGTACGTCTCGCCCGCGGCCACGATCGCGCGAAAGAACGGAGCGATCGCGGCCAGGTCGTCAGGCCGGGCGTCGCGAATCTGCACACCGTCAGGCTCGCACAGGCAGCGCCCGCACGCGCTCGCCGCGCGGGTCGAACAGCGGCTCGGCCGCGACCTCGCCCGCCACCCACCGGCCGAAGATGTCGACATCGACCGCGCCACCCACCTCTACCTCCGCCGGCAGGTAGGCATATGCGATCGAACGCTCGACGCTGTAGCCGTAGCCGCCGCTGGTCACCCGGCCCACTATCTCGCCGTCGATCCGCACCGGCTCGTTGCCGAGCGCCACCGAGCGCGGGTCCTCCAGCACCAGGCACCTGAGCCGGCGCCGCACAGACCGCCCCAGCGCCCCGCGCCCCACGAACTCCTTGTCGGGCTTCACGCAGAACCCGAGCCCGGCCTCGTTCGGATTCTCATCGGGAGTGATGTCGGCCGCCCACACCCGGTAGCCCTTCTCCAGGCGTAGCGAGTCGATCGCCCGGTAGCCACAGGCCATCACTCCGTGCTCTGAGCCGCCCGCCCACAGCGTCCGCCAGAGACCGGCCCCGTACTCGCTCGGGCAGTACAGCTCCCAGCCGAGCTCACCCACGAAGGTCACCCGCAGCGCCCTCACCGGCACGTCGCCGACGCTGATCACCCGCATCGTCATGTACGGGAACGCCTCCTCGCCGACGTCGTCCGGCGTCAGGCCGGAGAGGATGTCCCGCGCCCTGGGCCCCCACAGCGCGAAGCACGACCAGCGCGAGGTCACGTCCGACACCCGCACCGAACCGTCGCCGGGCAGGTGCTTTCTGATCCAGGACCGGTCGTGGTTACCGAAGGCCGTGCCGGTGATGATCGAGAACAGCTGCTCCTCGACCCGGGTCACAGTGAAGTCACACTCGATGCCGCCGCGGCTGTTGAGCATCTGCGTGTAGGTGATGTCGCCGACACCGCGCGCGACCCGGTTGTCGCACAGCGATTCCAGGAACGCTGCCGCCCCCGGGCCGGCCACCTCGAGCTTGGCGAAGGACGACTCGTCGAACAGCCCGGCACGCTCGCGAGTGGCCAGATGCTCTGCCCCGATCGCCGCAGACCAGTGCATCCCCGCCCACCCACGTGGACGTAGCTCCGGGTCGCCCGCAGCCGCGTTCGACTCATACCAGTTGACACGCTCCCAGCCCGATTTCTCACCGAAGGCGGCGCCGTGCTCGGCGTGCCAGGCGTACGCGCTCGACACGCGCAGCGGCCGCCCGGCCTGGCGCTCGTGGCCGGGATAGCGGATGTCGTAGTAGGTCTCGTAGACCTCCTTGGCGCGCTTCAGGGTGTAGGTGGGCGAGCGGTAGTGGGGCCCGAAGCGCCTGATGTCCATCTCCCAGGCGTCGATCGAGGGCTCGCCCTGGACGATCCACTCGGCCATGATCTTGCCGATGCCGCCCGCGCCGGCCAGCCCGTGCGCGCAGAAGCCGGCGGCCACAAAGAACCCGCGCACGTCGCTCTCGCCCAGGCAGAACTCGTTATCCGGGGTGAACGCCTCCGGGCCGTTGATCAGCCGGGTGATCGTCACCTCGTCCATCACCGGCACGCGGCGCTTCGAGTTCTCGGCGATCTCCTCGAAGCGCTCCCAGTCCTCCTCGAGCAGGCGTCCGTTGAAGTCGGGCGGGATGTCGTCGAGCAGCCGCTCATCCAGCGACCAGGGAGCGCTGTCGCGCTCATAGCCGCCCATGATCAGGCCACCGCCCTCCTCGCGGAAGTAGATCAGGTTGTCGGGGTCCCGCAGCGTTGGCAGGTGCCGTCCGCCGCGATCGCGGAACGGCTGGGTGACCAGGTACTCGTGCGCGAACGGGATGATCGGCACCCGCACTCCGGCGAGGCGCCCGATCTGGGCCGCGTACATCCCGCCTGCGTTGACCACGACCTCGGCCTCGATGTCGCCCCACTCGGTCGACACCCCGCGAACGCGGCCGTCGCGCACGTCGATCGAGTTCACGCGCGTATGGGTGAAGATCTGCGCCCCACCCCGCCGCGCTCCATCGGCCAGCGCGTAGGTGAGCTGAGAGGGGTCGAGGTAGCCGTCGGTGGCCAGATACGACGCCGCGCGCACGCCGTCGCACACCATCAGCGGGAACAGCTCCTGCGCCTCGCTCGGGGAGATCCGCTCGAGCGGCAGACCGAACGTCCTCGCCCACGCGACCTGCCGGTCGAGCTCCTGCTCGCGCTCGGGCGTGCACGCCAGGCGGATGCCACCGCACTCCACCCATCCCGGGTCGGTATCGGTCTCGGCCGCCAGCCGGCGGTAGAGCTCGACGCTATACATCATCATCCGCGTCAGCGTCAGCGAGCCGCGGAGCTGGCCGACGAGGCCGGCCGAGTGGAAGGTGGAGCCGCTGGTCAGCTCGTTACGGTCGAGCAGGACGACGTCACGCTCGCCGAGCTGGGCCAGGTGGTAGGCGATGGAAGTGCCGCCGACGCCGCCGCCGATGATCACGATGCGGGCGCGGTCGGGCAGGTTACGAGGCCGCGGCATCGAGCCACCTTTCCAGTCGAGGGTCCTCGGCGGCCTGAAGGAGCCGCCCCAGATGCTTGTCGCGGTAAGCCGTGTAGTCGAAGTCGAGCTCCGAGAGCCGGGTCTGGACCATGCCCCACCCACCCTCGCGGTAGTCGGACACCAGCCTCATCAGCGCGAGCGCGGCGAGCCGGCGCTCGCTCGGCGGCTCGCCCCAGTAAGCCTCGAGTAGGCGCGCGCCGTCCTCTTCGCTGAACCCGTTGTTGACCGCCAGGTTGCCGAGGTCGAAGTAGCGGTCGCCCATGCCCGCGTACTCCCAGTCCACGATCGTCAGGGTGCCGTCGGCGGCGAGCAGGAAGTTGGCCGTCAGGAGGTCGTTGTGGCAGGGGACCGGGGCGTGTTCGGAGCCCCGCAGCGCAGCCTCGATCCGCGCCATCAGCGCCCGTGCGGTCTCGAACGCCGCGGGAACGACTCCGCCGCGCGCCAGGGTCTGGCGCCGGTACTCCTCGCCCAGCTTGAAGGTGTCGAACGCGACCGGGAGCGTGGCGCCGCAGCCGTGGAAGGCCCGCAGCGCGCGGGCCACCCGGCGGAGCAGCTCGGGCTCGCGCAGCTCGGAATCGCTCGCCGCTCGGCCCTCGATCCAGCGCGTGACCAGGCATTGCGGCTCGGTGAGCTGGAGCACGGGCTCGGGCGCGATCCCAAGCGCATGCGCGGCCCGCGTCGCCTGCAGCTCGGCATCACGGTCGATGCCGAGCAGATCCGTGTCCTTGCCGCACAGGCGCACGACGTAGTCGCTGCCGCCCGCCCGCACCTTGAGGTTCCGGTTGGTGATGCCGCCTTCGAGTGGTTCCGGGCTGCCCTCGATCGCTCCGAGCCGCTGCTCGAGAACCTCGGTCACCTCGCCGGTCATCAGCCCTGTCCCGAACATTGGTATATGCCATAACTTACCGACCCCGCGCAGCAATGCAAGCGTCCTAAGCTGCCTGGACGTGAAGGAAGCCGCACTCCCAAGCTCTCTCCCGCTCGAGACCGCCACGTTCTTGGCCTGCGTCGCCACGATCCTCGAGCTCCCGGTCGACGACTTGCCGCAACCGAAGCCCGGCGAGGACCCGGCGACGGGCTGGACAGTGACGAGATGGCTGGGCGGACTCGGGCTCGGCCTGGCGCGTATCGCCGATGCGGGCTCGTTCT
Source organism: Solirubrobacteraceae bacterium (assembly GCA_035295205.1). Classification (GTDB taxonomy): domain Bacteria; phylum Actinomycetota; class Thermoleophilia; order Solirubrobacterales; family Solirubrobacteraceae; genus Palsa-465. The sequence goes on from DATGJM010000113.1 coordinate 13,270, forward strand.
CCTGGCCGGGGCCGTGGATCGCGCGGGCAGCCGCCCCACAGCCCAGGTTCGTGGTCATGTACGGCGTCCCGTCGGGAGTCGTCTACGACCCCGGCTCAGACGCTGATCAGCCGGTCGAGCCCGAGGACGGCTATCTGATCGCCGCGAGCGACGTCGCGCTCGCGCTCCCGCCCCGGCCCAGCGCCCCCGCCGGCGTGGGCACGCTCGAGCTGATCTGCCTCGCGCCGAGCGCCGGCGAGTCCGTCGAGACCCCCCGGTCCGTGCGCGCGATCGCAGGAAGCGGACTGCAGGGCGATCGTCACGTCACGGGCCGCGGCACGTTCCCGTCGGGCCCTCCCGGCAGCGCGCTCACGCTGATCGCCGCCGAGGTCTGCGAGTCGTTCGATCCGCCGCTCACCCCCGATGAGCACAGACGGAACCTGGTTACCCGCGGGATCGACCTGAACGGGCTCGTCGGCCGCGCCTTCACGATCGGCGAGGTCCAGTGTCGCGGGATGAGGCTGTGCGAGCCGTGCACAGTCGTTCAGCGCTATGCCGGCCGCCCCGTCCTGCGCGCGCTCGTGCACCGCGGCGGCCTGCGCGCCGACATCCTGCAGGACGGCGAGATCAGCCTCGGCGACGCGATCAGAACCGCAGAACGCTGACGAGCGGGTGCAAGATCGTCGGCAGCCCCGCGGCGTCGATGACCTCGATCTCCATTCGCGGGCGCTTCAGGCGGTGACGGTGCGCTGCTCGCGCGAAGCTTGCGGTCTCGCCCAGTCCACGCAACTGAACGGTGAACGCCGATACCGGGTGACGGAGCAGGAGCACGAACACGCCGCGCACGACCTTCACCAGGCGCACCTTGGCGCCCGTGACCCGCAGATGGACGATCGGGCGATGATGCCGGTTGAGGAAGAAACCGAGCCCGCGTGGCAGGGCGATCCCCAGCACGTCCAGCTTCGGCGCCGACTTCCCGGCCGCGACACGTAGGGCGAGTGTGGGGGTGCCACTGCGGACATGACTCAGCCTCGCCCAGAGCACGTGGGGCCGGCCCGGGCGCGCGTGATGGCCTCCGCCCGAGCCGCCACCCGAGCCGCCGCCGGAGCCCCCGCCCGAGCCGCCGCCCGGAGACGCGGCCGGGCATCCCGAGACCGTGAACGGGTAGGGCACGGTCACGGTCCGGTCGCCGGCCTGGGTGGTCAGCGTGCTGGCGGCCACGCCCGAGGCCGGATTGCAGGTCGCGACGAACGCCGAGTCGGGGCCACCCGCGAGCTGGACCTGCAGGTCGCTCAGCGGGATGTCGGGCAGGCCCTGGAACGTGGTCGAGCCCGAAGCCACATCGACCGCTCCCGTCAGCGTCAGCGCGAACGGCGGCGGGAAGACGATGGTGATCCCCGGCGAGACCAGCGTTCCTGTGAGGTAGGCCTTGCCGGTGAGTGTGTGCGGGTACAGCGGCGAGGTCGAGCTCGCGGTTCCAACCGGGTTGCAGCTGCTCAGATTCGAGCTCGTGCACAGGATCCCGCCGTATAGGACGGCGAGCACGTTCGGAGCCAGGACCGACCCCGGCAGGGTGAGCACGACCGTGCGACTCGCCGCCTGCGCCGGGCTGGTTGGCTGCGTGACATCGGTCGTCACCTGTACGCCTGTGTCGGCGGCGTCCCTGACGGCCGAGACCGCAAAGCCGGGAGTGAATGGGAGCGAGGTGCAGCCGGTGTCGCGGAGCGAAGCGGCGGCGGTGCGCAGCGTCGGACTCGAGTACGAGTCGGCCGTAACGACGAGCTGCGCCGCCGGCGACGGGCAGCTCGTCGGCATCCGCATCCCGGTCAGCGTGCTCTGTAGCGCCTGG
>DATGJM010000114.1:0-6291 GCA_035295205.1 Solirubrobacteraceae bacterium
CGGGCCGGGCTCTTCGGCCTCAGGCGCGGGCGCCGCGGGCTCGCCCTCACCCTCCCCGGCCCCGCCGGCCGGGTCGATCGTCAGCAGCACGCTGCCCTCCGAGACCCGGTCGCCGATCTTGACGCTCAGCTGCGCGATCACACCGGCCACGGGCGAGGGCACGTCCATCGTCGCCTTGTCGGACTCGAGCGTGACCAGCGGATCCTCGGCCGCGACCTCGTCACCGGCCGAGACGTGCAGCTCGATCACCGGCACATCGGTGAAGTCCCCGATGTCGGGGACCCGTACCTCGATCGGCTCACTCATAGAAGCGCGCGCCGCAGGTCGCTGAGCACGCCAACGAGGTGAACCACGAAGCGCGCCGCAGCTGCGCCGTCGATCACCCTGTGATCGTAGGAGAGCGACAGCGGGACCATCAGCCGTGGGACGAACTCGGTGCCGTTCCACATGGGCTTCATCGACGCCCGCGTCACGCCGAGGATCGCGACCTCCGGGGCGTTGACGATCGGGGTGAAGCTCGTGCCGCCGATGCCGCCGAGGCTCGAGATCGTGAACGTCGAACCCTGCATGTCGCCGGGCATCAGCTTGCCCGCGCGCGCCTTCTCGGAGAGCTCGGTGAGCTCGCGGGCGATCTGCACGAGGCCCTTCTGGTCAGCGCCCTTGATCACCGGGACGACCAGGCCGCCAGGGGTGTCGGCGGCGAAGCCGATGTTGTAGTAGCGCTTGAGGACGAGCTCCTCGCCGTCCAGCGACGCGTTGAAGTTGGGGAACGCCTTCAGCGTCGCCACCGAGGCCGCGACCAGGAACGAGACCATCGTGAACTTGACGCCCTCGTTCGAGCGATCGGCGTTCAGCTGCTTGCGCCAGGCCTCGAGCTCGGTGATGTCGGCCTCGTCGTTGTGGGTGACGTGGGGGATCATCACCCAGTTGCGGGCCAGGTTCGGCGCCGAGATCCGCTGGATCCGCGAGCGCTCAACGCGCTCGATCTCGCCGAACTTCCCGAAATCGATCTGCGGCCACGGCGGGAGCCCCCCGACGCTCGGGGCCCCGGGAGCGGCGGGTGCCGGCCCGGCGGGCTGCCCGCCCGCGGCTGCCCGCTCGATGTCCTCCTTGGTTATGCGCCCCTTACGCCCGCTGCCCTCGACTGTCGTGAGGTCGACAGCGCTCTCGCGTGCCAGCCGCCGCACGGATGGGCTGGCATAGGGCGGGCCGCCGTCGGTCTCGCGCTCCTCCGGCTCCTCGGCGTCACCGCGGTCGGGCTGGGGCGCGGGCCCGGCTTCGGCCGCCGGAGCGGGCTCGGCCGCAGGCGCTGGCTTAGCCTCGGCCTCCGGAGCCGCCTGGGCCTCAGCACTCTCGGCGCTCGCAACCGAGTCCGCCTGCCGCGTGCCACCGAGCTCCCCGTCAGCCGAAGTCGCAGGCGACGCCCCGTTGGCCTCATCAGGTTCGATCCGCACGAGCTGGCTGCCCTGCGAGACCTTGTCGCCAACGCTCACCATCACCTCGGCGATCCTGCCCGCGAACGGCGCGGGGACGTCCATCGTCGCCTTGTCGGACTCGAGCGTGACCAGCGGATCGTCGAGCGCGACCGTGTCGCCGGCCGACACGAGCACCTCGATCACAGGCACGTCGGCGAAGTCACCGATGTCCGGGACTTCGATCGCGACGGCTGAGCCCGTACTCATACGCTGGTGGGTATCGGGGCCTGCGGATCGATCTGGAAGCGGTCGATCGCCTCCTGAACCTTCGTGCGCTCGATCCGCCCGTCGTCGGCCAGGGCCTTCAGCGCCGCGACGGTCACGTAATGGCGGTCGACCTCGAAGAAGCGCCGGAGCGCCTGGCGCATGTCGCTTCGCCCGAATCCGTCGGTGCCCAGCACCACGTAGCGGCGGGGGACCCACTGGCGGATCTGATCCGCGTACGTGCGGATGTAGTCCGTCGAGGCGACGGTCGGGCCCTGGCGATCCTGCAGGCACTGGGTCACGTACGCCCGGCGCGGAGGGTCGAGCGGGTGCAGCATGTTCCAGCGCTCGGCCTCGATCCCGTCGCGGCGCAGCTCGGTGAACGAGGTGACGCTCCACACATCGGCCGCCACGCCGAAGTCGCTCTCCAGGATCTCGGCTGCGGCCAGAACTTCGTTCAGGATCGTCCCCGAGCCCATCAGCTGAACTCGTAGGTAGGACTCGAGCCGGCTCTCGCGCAGCATGTACATCCCTCGCAGGATCCCCTCCTGCGAGCCCTCGGGCATTGCCGGATGGTGGTAGTTCTCGTTCATCAGGGTGACGTAGTAGAAGACGTCCTCCTGCTCGCCGATCATCCGCCGCAGGCCGTCGTGAATGATCACCGCAACCTCGTGGCCGAACGCGGGGTCGTAGGCGCGTACGTTCGGCACCACGGAGAACAGCACGTGGCTGTGCCCGTCCTCGTGCTGTAGCCCCTCGCCGTTCAGAGTCGTGCGGCCCGCCGTGCCCCCGAGCATGAATCCACGGGTGCGGCTGTCGCCCGCCGCCCACACGAGGTCCCCGACGCGCTGGTAGCCGAACATCGAGTAGTAGATGTAGAACGGCACCATCTGCACTCCGTGGGCGCTGTAGGAGGTGCCGGCGGCGATGAACGAGGAGATCGAGCCGGCCTCGGTGATCCCCTCCTCGAGGATCTGGCCGTGGGCGTCCTCCTTGTAGAACATCAGCTGCTCGGAATCCTGCGGCTGGTAGAGCTGGCCGAAGGGCGAGTAGATGCCGACCTGCCTGAACAGGCCCTCCATCCCGAAGGTCCGCGACTCGTCAGGGACGATCGGGACGATCCGCTTGCCGATCTGCTTGTCGCGCAGGAGCGCGGCGAGCACGCGCACGAACGCCATGGTGGTTGAGATCTGGCGCTCTCCCGTGCCCTCGAGCTGGCCCTTGAAGGTCTCGAGCGGCGGCACCGGCAGCTCCTCGGGGGCTCGCAGCCGGCGGACCGGCATCGAACCGCCGAGCCGGGCCCGGCGCTCACGCAGGTACTGCATCTCGGGCGAGTCGGCGGGCGGCATGTAGTAGTCGGCGGCGCGTACCTGGTCGTCGGTGAGCGGCAGCTCGAACCGGTCGCGGAAGGCGAGAAGCGCGTCTTCGGTCATCTTCTTGGCCTGGTGGGTGATCATCTGGCCCTCGCCGGAGACCCCCATGCCGTACCCCTTGATCGTCTTGGCCAGGATCACCGTCGGCTGGCCCGTGTGGCGAACGGCGGCGTGATAGGCGGCGTAGACCTTCTGCTGGTCGAGCCCACCGCGGTTCAGCAGCCAGATCTCGTCGTCGGACATGTCCTTGACCCGCTCGAGCAGCACCGGGTCCTTGCCGAAGAAGTGCTCGCGCACGTAGGCCCCGTCGCGCGACTTGTAGGTCTGGTACTCGCCGTCAACCGACTCCTCCATCACGCGCACGAGCCGCCCGTCCGTGTCGGCGGCGAGCAGCGGGTCCCAGCGCGCGCCCCAGATCACCTTGATGACGTTCCAGCCCGCGCCGCGGAAGTCGGACTCCAGCTCCTGGATGATCTTGCCGTTGCCGCGGACCGGACCGTCGAGACGCTGCAGGTTGCAGTTGATGACCCAGATCAGGTTGTCGAGGCGCTCGCGGCCGGCGAGCCCGATCGAGCCCATCGTCTCGGGCTCGTCGACCTCGCCGTCGCCGATGAAGGCCCACACCTTGCGCCCGGCGGTCTCGGCGATCGCCCGCGCCTCGAGGTACTTCATGAACCGCGCCTGGTAGATCGAGGTGATCGCGCCGATTCCGAGCGAGACCGTGGGGAACTGCCAGAACTCGGGCATCAGCCAGGGGTGCGGGTAGGAGGAGAGCCCACCCTTGCTCACCTCCTGGCGGAAGCCGTCGAGGTCGTCCTCGGTCAGCCGGCCCTCGAGGTAGGCGCGCGCGTAGTTGCCCGGGGAGGAGTGACCCTGGAAGTAGACGAGGTCGCCCTCGAAGTCGACGCTGGGGGCGCGCCAGAAGTGGTTGAAGCCGACCTCGTAGAGCGTGGCCAGCGATTGGTAGCTGGCGATGTGGCCGCCGAGCTCGGAGGACTGCTTGTTGGCGCGGACGACCATCGCCATCGCGTTCCAGCGCAAGATCGAGCGCAGCCGGCGCTCGACCACCGGATCGCCGTCCAGCTGGGCCTCGCGATCGGCCGGGATCGTGTTGACGTACGGGGTGTTGAGCGTGGCGATCGGCCCGGTGCCTCGATGCTGGGCGCGCTCGACCGCGCGCGTCAGCAGCTCGCGCGCCCGATCGGGCCCGTCGTGGGCCACGACCGCATCGACGGCCTCGATCCACTCACTGGTCTCTACGGCATCGATGTCGGCGATCGCGCCGTTGGTGGCGCCGCTCTGTACGAGATCGGTCATGTCTTTCATCCAGATCTGCCCGGCGCGGCCCACTATACCCCCGGCCCTCGGTACTTCCGTGTACGGTGGAGCGCGTGCCATTGCAGGAGATAGCCGGCCCGCCCGGAGCCCCCTGGAACCGCTCCCTCGCCGGCCGTCTGGACCTGCTGACCGTCGAGTCCGAACTGCTTGCCGACAACCCGCTCGGCGACCCTGCACGGCGCCCGCTCTATGTCTACAGCTCACCCGGCGCCGGCGACGCGCGCGTGCCGACGGTCTACGTGATCCAGGGCTTCACGGGCCAGGCCGACATGTGGCTCTCGCGCACGGCCTTCGAGTCGACGCTGGTCGAGCGGCTGGACGCGATGTTCGCCGGCGGCAGGTGCCCGGATGCGATCGTGGTCATGGTCGACGCCTGGACCTCGCGCGGCGGCTCGCAGTTCCTCAACTCCCCGAGCACCGGCCGCTACCTGGATTACCTCTGCGACGAGGTCGTGCCGTTCGTCGACAGCCGCTATCCGACGCTCGCCGATCGCGATCACCGGGGGCTGGCCGGCAAGTCGTCGGGAGGCTACGGGGCGATGGTCGTCCCGATGCTCCGACCGGACGTGTTCGGCGCGCTCGCCTCACACGCCGGCGACGCGCTGTTCGAATGCTCCTACGCGCGCGAGTTCCCGGAGGTCGCGCGAACGCTGCGCGACCACTTCGAGGGGTCCTATGAGGTGTTCTTCCAGCGACTGGACGAGGCCCCGAGCTTCGACTACTCGCGCTTCGGTCCGCCCTTCGAGATGTACGGCTATGCCTGCGTCTATTCACCCGACCCCGAGCGGCCGGGCGAGGCGCTGCTGCCGTTCGAGACCGAGACCGGACGGCTCGTGCCCGAGGTGTGGGAGCGATGGCTCGAGCACGACCCCGTGCGAATGGCGCCGCGGCATGCCGACGCGCTGCGCACCATGCGCCGCGTCTATCTCGATGCCGGTAAGAGCGATGAGTACTACCTCGACCTCGGGGCGACAGCGTTCGCAGCGGAGCTGACCAAGCTCGGGATCGATCACACGCTCGAGCTGTTCGCGGGCCGGCACGGGGGGATCGGCTACCGCTATCCGGGTGCGATCGCCGAGCTCGTGCGGTCGCTGTCGGTGTGAGAGAGTTAGGGCGATGACCGCCACGGCGGAGCAGCAGCTGGCCTTCGCGGGACCGGTCGCGCTGGCCGCCATGGTTCGCGCGCGCGAGGTCCACCCCCGCGAGCTGGTCGAGCTCTGCCTGCGGCGGATCGAGGCCTTCGATCCGCGACTGAACGCCTTCCGCACGGTGATGGCCGAGCAGGCGCTCGAGGAGGCGGCCATGCGCGAAGGTCACGAAGGCTTACTGGCGGGCGTGCCCGTCGCGATCAAGGACGACCTCCCCGTGGCCGGCCAGTCCTACACCGACGGCTCGCGCAGCTACCGGCCGCCGGAGAGCGCGGACAGCGAGGTCGTCCGCCGATTGCGCGCTGCCGGGGCGATCCCGATCGGGATCACGAACGTGCCCGAGCTGACGATCTGGCCCTGGACCGCCAGCACCGCCAACGGCGTCACCCGCAACCCGTGGGACCTGACGCGTACGACAGGGGGGTCATCGGGTGGCTCGGCGGCGGCGGTGGCCGCGGGGCTGGTCCCGGCGGCGACCGGATCCGACGGCGGCGGCTCGATCCGGATCCCCGCCGCGTGCTGCGGCCTGGTGGGCATGAAGACCACGCGCGGGCGCGTGCCCATGGCTCCCGCGCGCGAGGGCTGGCTGGGTCTCTCGGTGTTCGGCGCGCTGGCCCGCACTGTGGCCGACAGCGCGCTGCTGCTGGACGTGATCCACGGCGCTGTGCAGACCGACGCCGATCGCGCGCCGGAGTTCACCGGCAGCTACCTCGAAGCCGCCGGCCGCGAGCCCGGGAAGCTGCGGATCGCGCT
>DATGJM010000115.1:0-21973 GCA_035295205.1 Solirubrobacteraceae bacterium
TGTATGCCGGCTTTGTGGCCACGCAGGTCGCTTAGCCCGGCGCAGGGCGAGGGCGTCCCGGTCAAGCCTCCGCGCCCGGGCGCGGGCCTCGGCGCCTGGGCCCTGCCCCCCGAGGTCCCCTCCCGGTCCGGTTGTTAGTGAGTTTGTTCCGGGATAGCGAGCGTAAGTTCACTAAGTGTCGTCCCGGCGCGCCACGCGCCGCTGCTTAGTGACTTTCTTCCGCCTGAGGGGCACAAAACTCATCTGGCGGGCCGGGCGGCAGCGGGCCGGGCGGCAGCGGGCCGGGCGGCAGCGGGCCGGGCGGCAGCGAGCCGGGCGGCAGCGGCTGGCGCGGCTCCTCAGCCCCGAGCGGCATTGGGCGTCGTCACATCCGCTCGAGCCGACGCTCAAACTTCCATTAGCCGCTAATATAAATTGGCAATGGGCACGCCGAACGAGACCGCGCTGCGAGGCCGCCAGCTCGACGACATCGCCGTAGCACTGCCCCAGCGCGCCCGAGAGCTGACCCGCCTGTTCCTCGCGCGCACGAGCGTGTCGGTCTCGCGCACCGAGGCCGGGGTCCTCGCCGCGCTGTCCGACCAGCCCCGGCGGATCACCGAGCTCGCCGCCCGCGAGAGCGTCACCCAGCCCGGGATCACGCTGCTGGTCAACCGCCTGCAGGCACGGGGCTGGGTCAAGCGCGGGCCCGACCCGGGCGACCGCCGAGCAGTCCTGGTCACGCTCACGCCGCAGGGCCACGACGCCCTCGACCGACTGCGCGCCGAGTACCGCGCACTGCTGCACGAAGAGATGGGAACGCTTCCCGACCAGGACGTGCAGACCCTCGCCGACGCGATCGAGATCCTCGATCGCCTGATCGAGCGCCTGAGCGCATGACCTGCTCGGAGCCGCACCGGATCCTCGTGGGATACGACGGCTCCCGAGCCTCGCGGGCCGCGCTGGCCTGGGCGGAGGCGACCGCGCGGGAGCGCAACGCGTGCCTGACCGTGGTGACGGTGATGACTCCGGCCTGGTACGGGGCGTGCTGGCCCGGCATCTCGATTGCGCCCACCGGCGCCGAGCTCGAGCGCGCTGCGGCGAAGCTGCTCCACGAGGCCATCGATCAGCTCGCGCCCGACCTGTCGGTGACCTCGCGCATCCTCGCCGGCCCGGTCGGCGCGGCGCTGGCGAAGGCGGCCCGCTGCCATGACTGCGATGTGATCGTCCTCGGCCGACCCCGCCGGGCGCTGAGACCTTGGCCGAGCCCGATCGAGCGCTATCTGCGCCGCCACTGCGACATCCCCGTCATCCCGGTCACCGTCCCCGGGCAGGAGGCGATGAGCCCTGCTCCCGCCCCGGAACCATCCGTGCCCGCCACGATCCATCCAGCCATATGAGTTATCTCGACCGCCTCCGCGCCCACACCCACGCCCGCCCCGACCACTACAAGTGGGTGGCGCTCTCCAACACCACGCTCGGAATCCTGATGGCGACGATCAACCAGTCGATCGTGATCATCGCCCTGCCCGACATCTTCCGCGGCATCCAGCTGAACCCGCTCGTCCCGTCCAACACGAGCTACCTGCTGTGGATGCTGCTCGGCTTCCTCGTCGTCTCCGCCGTGCTCGTGGTGAGTCTCGGGCGAGTGGGTGACATGTTCGGGCGCGTCCGGATGTACAACCTCGGCTTCGCAGTGTTCACCGTCGGCTCGATCCTGCTCTCGGTGACATGGATGCACGGCAGTGCGGGCGCGCTCTGGATGATCGTCATGCGCGTCGTCCAGGGCCTCGGCGGCGCCTTCCTGTTCGCCAACTCCTCGGCCATCCTCACCGACGCCTTCCCGCCCGAGGAGCGCGGGCTCGCGCTCGGCATCAACATGGTCGCCGCGATCGCCGGCTCGTTCATCGGCCTCGTGCTCGGCGGCGTGCTCGCCCCCGTGTCCTGGCGGCTGGTGTTCCTCGTCTCGGTGCCAGTCGGGCTGTTCGGCACTGTGTGGGCCTACCTGATGCTCGAGGACCGCGGCGTCCGATCGGCCGCGAAGATCGACTGGCTCGGCAACCTCACCTTCGCCGTCGGCCTGATCGCCGTGCTGGTCGGCATCACCTACGGCATCCTGCCCTACGGCGGCCACACGATGGGGTGGACCAACCCGTGGGTGATCGCGGCGATCGCGGGTGGGCTCGTCGTGCTCGGCCTGTTCGTCGCCATCGAGATGCGAGTCGCCCAGCCGATGTTCCACCTGTCGCTGTTCCGCATCCGGGCCTTCACCGCGGGCAGCATCGCCGCGCTGCTGTCCGCGCTCTCCCGCGGCGGCATGATGTTCATGCTGATCCTGTGGCTCCAGGGCATCTGGCTGCCCGAGCACGGCTACAGCTTCTCGCAGACGCCGCTGTGGGCGGGCATCTTCCTGCTGCCGCTTTCGGTCGGTTTCCTTCTCGCCGGTCCCTTCGCGGGGCGGCTCGCCGACCACTTCGGCGCGCGCCCGTTCACGACCGGTGGCATGGTCGCCGCGGCGGGCAGTTTCCTGCTGCTGATCGCGCTGCCGGTGAACTTCCCCTACTGGGCCTTCGGCCTCGTGATCTTCCTGAACGGCCTGGCCATGGGCCTGTTCGCCGCGCCGAACCAGACCGGGATCATGAACAGCCTGCCGCCCGATCAGCGCGGAGTGGGCGCCGGGATGGCGGGCACGTTCCAGAACTCCTCGATGGTGCTGTCGATCGGGATCTTCTTCAGCCTGATCATCGTGGGGCTGTCCTCGTCGCTGCCGGGGGTGATCTACCACGGCCTGGTCAGCAACGGGGTTCCGGTCTCCTACGCCACGCACGTCTCGCACCTGCCGCCGGTCGGGAGCCTGTTCGCTGCCTTCCTGGGCTACAACCCGATGGGCACTCTGCTCGGGCCCGAGCTCTCCCATCTGCCGCATTCGACCGCGACCTACCTGACCGGCCACTCGTTCTTCCCGCACCTGGTCGCCACCCCGTTCGCCAACGGCATCCACGAGGCCTTCTACTTCGCCGCCGCCTGCTGTCTGGTGGCCGCGGTGGCCTCGCTGCTGCGCGGCGGCAAGTACTTCTACGCCGAGCCTGCCGCCACGCCCGAGGCCGTGACGCTCGAACCGGAGCCGGCGCATGCGGGTTGAGTGGTACGGACAGTCCGCGTTCAGCCTCACAACCGACTCCGCGCGCGTCTTCATAGACCCCTTCGGCGACGGCTCGGCATTGGCGAGCCGCGGTATCCAGTGGGAGTACCCGGCGATCGAAGGCGTCGAGGCCGACCTCGTGCTCGTCACGCACGAGCACTTCGACCATAACGCGGTCGAGGTGATCGGCGGCTCGCCCGCGGTCCTGCGCTCGACCGCCGGCCACCTGCAGTCGCCACTCGGCGAGGTGGTGGCGATCGCCTCCGAGCACGACGAGGTGGCCGGCACAGCCCGCGGCCCGAACACGATCTTCGTCTTCGAGTTCGACGGGGTCCGGATCACTCACTTCGGCGACTTCGGTCAGAGCGTGCTCCGCGACGAGCAGGCCGAGGCGATCGGCTCAGTCGACCTGGTGTTCCTGCCGGTCGGCGCCGGGCCGACCATCGGTCCCGAGCAGGCGGCGGCGATCACCGAGCGCCTGCAGCCCCGGTGGCTCGTGCCGATGCACTACCGCACGCCCCGGATCGGGTTCCTCGAGCCGGCGGATCCGTTCCTCGAGCGGATGCCCGCGGCGCACCGACTCGATCAGCCGGACTTCGAGACCGCCGAGCTGCCTGACGCGGACGGCCCGCTGGTCGTCGTCCCCGCGGTGCCGTAGCCCGCCACGTCACGGCCTGCCAGCAGCGCCTCCAGCGCGTCGAGCCAGGCGGTGTAGTAGGTCGTGGCCGGGGACTCGCCCGCCGGCTCGCCGCGGGCGGCGATCGCGGCTGCCAGGTGGCGGCGGAACTCGGGCCACGGCGCGCCGATCCGCTCGAGCAGCACAACCCCCATTCCGAGCGCGCGGCCCTGCCACGGCTCCTCGAACACGAGCTCGCCATTGTCGCGGGGCAGTGCAGCCTCGTCGCCGAGGGCGCGATCGACGCCGGCGAGGCCGGTCATAGCCTCGGGAGCGCGGTGCCCACCATGCAGTCGCGCGTGACGAGCGCCGCCAGCTCGGTCTCGCTCATGCCCTCGGTCCCTTCCGGGCGCATCGGCACGACCAGGTAACGGACCTCGGCGCTCGAGTCCCACACCCGGATCTCCACCTCCGCGCCCAGCTCGACGCCGAACTCGCGGAGCACCGCCCGGGGCTCAGACACCGCACGTGCCCGGTAGGGCGGGCTCTTGTACCAGGTCGGTGGCAGGCCCAGGAGCGGCCAGGGATAGCACGAGCACAACGTGCAGACGATCAGGTTGTGGACGGTCGGCGTGTTGGCCACGGCGACCAGGTTGTCCGCCTCGGCGCCACCGAAGCCGAGCTCAGCGATCGCGCTGTTCCCGTCCGCCAGCAGGCGCTCGCGGTAGGCATCGTCGACCCAGGCCCGCCCCACGACCGCGGCCCCGTTCTGCGGGCCGATGTCGTTCTCATAGAGCTCGACCACCGCGTCGATGGCATCGGTCGACACGAGGCCGCGCTCGGCCAGCAGCGCCTCGAGTGCGCGGGCTCGCAATTCCACCGCCGAGGCCGGCCGCTCGTGATGGTGATGGCCGTGCCCGGCGCTCACGCCGGCTCCATGTAGCTCGCCCACAGGTCGAGCAGCACGGTGAAGGCCGGCTCCTGGCCGGCGCCCCACAACTCCTCCGAGCTGAAAGACACCGAGTACACGGGCTCCGGTTGGATCTTCTCCCCATACGTCGCGCGGTCGGGCAGCCGATCGACACCTCGTACCGCCTCGACCACTCCCACGGCTCCCCGGACGTAGCGCGGGCAGCGTGTGTGCCCCTGCGGATGCATGCGCCTGACCCGAACCCGCTGGCCCGGGGAGAACGCACCCTGCGCCGGCGCGGGCCCCATCGGGTGCGCGGTCCGGAGCTCGTCGAGGATCCGCTCGGCCATCGCAGCATCCGCATGGGGAGGCATCGTCTCGCCCGCCTCGAGCCGGACCACCATCGCCTCGACGTCCCCGGGAGCGATCGTGCCTCTGCGCAGCAGCCGCTGCTCGGCGCTGTACAGCCAGCGCTCGTAATACGAGGCGGCCAGGTAGTGCGCGGGGTCCATCTCCTCACGCGTCGCGCGGCCGCCGGGCCCCGCGCCCAGGCCTTCGGCCGAGATCAGCATCTGGATGGCGAACACCCGCGGCTCCCAGGGCTCGCGGTAGGGCAGCTCGCCTCCCGTCTCGACCACCGGCCCGAAGCCGTGCATGCCGCCCATGTCGTGCACGCCGTCCACGCGGCGCACAGCCTACCGAGCCCTCAGTCGAGGATCAGCATGGGGTGTGCGCCGAGGTGCGGCCCTCCTCGACGGGTGATGTATCAGACCCTGGGGGTGGAAGCCAGGCGATGCCTCGGCTGTCGGAGCATGCGCGGCCGGCGGGGGAGGTACCAGTTGAGCTCGCCCAGCAGCTTCATCGTCGAGGGCAGCAGGACGGCCCGCACGATCGTGGCGTCGATCAGCACGGCGACCGCGAGGCCGATGCCCAGCTGCTTGAAGATGACCTCGGGCAGGATCGCGAAGATCGAGAACACGGCGACCATCACGACCGCGGCGCTCGTCACCACGCCGGCGGTCGCCTTGATCCCCTCACCGACGGCGGCGGCGGTTCGCATCCCGTCCGCGTGCGCTTCGCGGATGCGGCTGAGGATCAGCACGTGGTAATCCATCGACAAGCCGAAAAGGACCACGAACAGGAACAGCGGCAGCCAGTTCAGCACCCCGCCCACGTCCTGGGCGCCGATCGCCGAGCGCAGGAAGCCGTCCTGGAAGACGAGCGTCAGCACTCCGTAGGCAGCGCCCACGGACAGCAGGTTCAGCACGATCGTCATCAGCGGTATGACCAGCGAGCGGAACGTGACCAGCAGCAGTACGAAGGCGAGGCCGAGCACGAACCCGAACACGAGCGGCAGATGGCTCTTCATCGTGTCGGTGAAGTCCCGGGAGCCTGCGGTGGTGCCGCCCACATATGCGTGGGCGCCCGCCACGGCCCCCACGGTCGTGGGAATGATGGTGTGCCGCAGCGCCGAGAGCGCGCGGTCGGAGCGGGCGTTGGTGCCGTTACCGGCCAGCGAGATCGTCACCGCGGCCACCGTCTTGTCGGAGCTGACGGTTTCCACCACCGGTGGTCCCATCTGACCGCTGGCCAGCGCGGCATCGGCCATGCGCCGGATCGCTTGCGCGACCGCGGGAGTGGTGACGTCCTTGGCCTGGACGACGACCACGGCTGGAATCGGACCGCCCGGGAACGCCTTCTGGATGCGCTCGTACGTGGTCATGATCGGAAGGTTGGGCGGGAAGCCGATGAAGCCCGGGTCGACCGTGTGCATGCGCAGCGCCGGCATCGCGAGGGCGATCAGAATCCCGGCCGACAGCACGAGCGAGATCGCGGGAACGCGAAGCACGTGGTCGATGACGTAGCCCCAGACGCGGGAGTTGCCGCGCTCGCGCCGGCGCGCGATGATCGGCGCCCGCCCCTTCTCGACCTTGTCGCCGAGGGCCGAGATGACCGCCGGAAGGACGGTGACGGATCCGATCACGGCCACGGCGACGACGAGCATCGTGCCCATCGCCAGCGAGCTGAAGACCCCGTTCCCGGACAGGAACATGCCGGCCATCGCGGTCATCACGGTGAGACCGGAGATCAGCACCGCGCGCCCGGCCGTGGCCGCCGCGCGGGCCAGTGCGGCCTCGCCATCGCAGCCTGCGCGGCGCTCTTCGAGCTTGCGGCGCAGGTAGAACATCGAGTAGTCGACGCCCACCGCCAGACCGATCAGCGCCACGACGGCATCGATCTGGCCCGGGTTCACCGGGATCAGCTGGCTTGCCGGGCCCAGCAGGCCGAGCGTGGCCAGCACGGCGGTGACACCCAGCAGTAGCGGGACGCCCGCGGCGGCCAGCGCTCCGAAGGCCAGCACGAGGATCACCAGCGTGACCGGAAGTGAGACGTACTCAGCGGTCTTGGCGTCCTTCATGAACGCATCGTTGATGGCTTTGTTCGCGCTGGCCGCACCGAATTCGGCGATCCTCAGCTGGGGGTAGTCACGCGCCGTGGCGGCCGTGGCGGCCACAGCGGCCCTGACGTTGCTCTCGGCCTGATTGGAGTCGCCGGGGACACTGAAGGTGACGAGCAGCGAGCGGGCGTCGCGGGAGCGGAGGGTCTTGCTGCCCGCCTGAAGAGGGGAACGCAGATTGGCCACTTTCGGCACCGCGCTGAGCCTGCGGATGAGGTCGCGCACGGCCGCGGTCATGACCGGGTCGGTTGAGCGAATGCTCCCGGTGGCCTGGACGAGCACCTGCTCGCCGGAGTGGTAGGGGAAGGCCCGCTCGTAGATCGCCGTCGCCTGCTTGGCCTGCCCGTTCGTCATCTCGACGTCGGTGAGCTGCCGCTGGCCGGTGGCGCTGCCGAGTGCGAAGGCCAGGACCACGAACGCGAGCCAGCCGAGGATCGCCTTGCGCCTGTGCCTGGCGCTCCATCCCCCGACCGCGACAGCCATTGGACGATGCGAGCCCATGGAGCGAACGTACGGCCGCCGGCATCGTCCCGCCTCCCGTCGCGCCCGCAGGGAAATGTGGGTTTTGTGCAGACCGTCTGCTTGACAGGCACGGACTTAGTTAGTAAGAGTTCCTAACTAGCCAATCCGGCGGTCGGTGGTCGCTTCACGGCGGCGCCCGAGGGTCCCCGCAGGGGCGCCAATCCAAGCGAGAGAGGGAGCCGCGATGTCCGCACACCGAACGCCGGTCGCTGGTCGTCTCCGGATGCTGGCAACGATCCTGGTGGCTGCCGGCCTGGGTCTGGCGATCTGGTGGCCGGGGGTCGGCCACAGCGCCTCGACGGGCTACGTGCGTGTCAACCAGCTCGGCTACGCCGGCGGCGCGGCCAAGCGTGCGTTCCTGATGGCTCCGGCCGCCGAGACGGGCGCCAGCTTCAGGGTTCTCGACGTTGCCACGGGGGCCACGGTCTACAGTGCGCCAATCGGCGCCGACCAGGGCTCTTGGAGCGCGTCGTTCCCCGATGTCTATGCCCTGGACTTCGACTCGGTGGCCGCGCCGGGGACCTATCGCATCGCGGTGAGCGGTCCTGCGCCCGCGGCCTCGCCGGCGTTCCGCATCGGCACGCCATCGAGCCTGTACAGCGGAGCGATCGCCAACGCGCTGTATTTCTACGAGAACGAGCGAGACGGAGCCAACTTCATCCGTACTCCGCTGCGCACCGCCCCAGCCCATCTGAACGACCGAAACGCCCAGGCCTATCTGACCCCGACGGTGAACGACAACGGCAACTTCCCGGGCGACCTGACGCCGATCCCGGGGGTGACCGTCGACGCCATGGGCGGCTGGTGGGACGCCGGTGACTATCTGAAGTTCGTGCAGACAACGAGCTACACGGTGGCGATGCTGTCGATGGGCGTACGGGACTTCCCGGCCCAGATGGGCGCCCGGGCCCCTTCGGGTCAGGGCTTCGCGGGCGAGGTCGCCTTCGGCACGAACTTCCTGCTCCACATGTGGGACGACCGGACCCGCACGCTCTACTACCAGGTGGGAATCGGAGCGGGCAACGAGTACACGGTCAGCGACCACGACATCTGGCGCCTGCCCCAGGTCGACGACACCTACGGCGGCTGCACGTACCAGTACCGCTACATCTGCCACCGGCCCGTGTTCCGCGCCGGGCCCCCCGGTTCGCCGATCAGCCCCAACCTGGCCGGCCGCCTGGCGGCGGATTTCGCCCTCTGCTACCAGCTCGATCACACGAGCAATCCAGCCCTGGCCGACCAGTGCCTGCGCGACGCCGAGCACATCTTCGACCTCGCCGACACCTCGCCACGGCAGCTCCTCACGGCCATTCCCTTCGGCTTCTATCCCGAGATCGAGTGGCGTGATGACCTCGAGCTGGGCGCCACCGAGCTCTACAAGGCGCTGGCGCTCGGAGGGTTGCCCAGCGGCCTCCCGCACACGAATCCGGCGCACTACCTGACCGCGGCCGCGCAGTGGGCCCGTGCCTATATCGATGGGCCACATGACGCCGCCGACACGCTGAACCTCTACGACGTGAGCGGGATCGCCCACTACGAGCTCTATAACGCCATCGCCCAGGCCGGCAATCCGGCGGGGCTGGCGGTCACCCGGGCCACGCTGCTGCGCGATCTGCGCAAGCAGCTCGGCAAGGGCGTCACCCAGGCCGCGACAGACCCCTTCGGATTCGGCTTCCCGTGGGACGCCTTCGACACGACCACGCACGGCGCGGGACTGGCGGTCATGGCCGCCGAATACGACCACCTGACCGGGTCGAGCGCGTATGCGGCCTTCGGCGCCCGGCAGCTGGCGAACATTCTGGGCGCCAACGCCTGGGGGGTCTCGCTGATCGTCGGCGACGGGAGCACGTTCCCGGACTGCATGCAGCATCAGGTCGCGAACCTCGCCGGGTCGCTGAACGGCTCGCCGCCGGTGCTGGCGGGCGCCACGGTCGAGGGGCCGAACTCGTTCGCTGCGACCGGTGAAGTCGCCGGGATGGTGCGCTGCCCGGCAAACGGCATCGACTCCTACGGACCCTTCAACGGCAGCGGCGCCGTCTTCCAGGACAACGTGCAGAGCTGGTCCACCGTCGAGCCCGCGATCGATCTGACGGCGGCTACGCCACTGGCGTTCGCGTGGCAGATCGCTCCGTGAGCAGCTCGACCATCGCACGCTCGACGCCCGTCGTGAGGACGTCGAGGTCCGAGCAGGTGTCGTAGTCGCCGGTGATCCCGAAGTAGAGGCCGCCGTCGTAGGAGAAGATCGCGATCGAGATCCGCACGTTGCCGATCAGCGGCACGAACGGGTAGGACTCGAGGAGCCGCCGGCCCAGCGTCTGCAGCGGGTGCTGGGGACCGGGCACGTTCGTGACGCCGGTCTGGATACCGAGCGAGGGCGAGCGCGCCATCAGGCGACCGCTGAGGGCCAGCAGCATCGGGGGCGCGAACCCCGAGAGCGAGGTCAGTACCTCCCCGGCGACGGCCTGCTTGGACTCCTTCAGCGCGTCCATCTGGGTCCGCACGGCGTGGAGGCGCTGCACCGGGTCGGCGATCCCGACCGGAAGCTGCGCGAACATGCCCGAGACCTGGTTGTTATAGACGCCCTTCTCGCCCGGCCTACGCACCGAGACCGGCACGAGAGCCCGGATCGAGCGGCCGTCAACCGGCTCACCGCGTCCCTGCAGCAGCTCGCGCAGGCCACCCGCGACGATCGACAGCACGACGTCGTTGACGGTGCCGCCGAGTGCGGCCCGGACGGCCTTGACGTCGCTCAGCTCGACGCGGCGCCAGCTCCAGATGCGGTGGGGTCCGACCGGGCCGGTGAGCGAGGAGCTGCCGAGCGGTCGCAGGAGCCCGGCGGCCGAGGTGATGCCCCGCGCGATGTCCCGGATCCCGGTCAGCGCGGCGCGCGGCCGGGCGGCTGCATCCCGGACCGCGCTCAGCGGCTCGGCCGGGTTGAGCAGCTGCCGCGTCACCGAACGGGCCACGAGCTGCACAGAGGTCGGCTCGGGTGCCGGGTGCCAGGTCTGCGCGGCGGCCGCCCGCGGGCTGTCGTCGAACATCACGGTCATCAGATCCGTGGCCGAGACCCCGTCGACCATGCAGTGATGAACCTTCGAGAGCAGAGCCCAGCGGTTCTCGCTGAGGCCCTCGATCATCCACACCTCCCATAGCGGCTTACCCCGGTCGAGATGCTGGGCGAAGATCCGGGCCGCCGTGCGCCGCAGGATCTCCTCGGTCCCGGGGGCCGGCAGCGCCGTATGGCGCAGGTGGTAGGCCAGGTTGAAGTACGGATCCTCGACCCACACCGGCCGACCGAGGCCGAACGGCACGAAGCGGACCTTCTGGCGATAGCGGGGCACCAGATCGAGCTTCGCGGCCACCATCTCGTGCAGCCGCTCGAACGGCGGTGCGGGGCCCTCGAAGATGCTCGCGCCGCCGATGTGCATGGGGTTGTTCGAACCCTCGATGTGGAGGAACGAGGCGTCCATCGAGCTCATCGAGTCCATTGGGTTAGCCTACCGGCCGGGCAGAGCGCTGACCCGTCCCTCAAGCGCCCTCGTCTTTGCGCCGAAAGGAACCTCGTGCGAGTTGGTCCTCTTGGCGTGCGCTCATCCGCGCGCCAGCAAATGTCCGTGCCGGTCCGCCGCTTCGCCCAGCCCCTGGCCGCGGTGGTGATCGCCGCCTTGCTGCTGCTCTCCTGGACGCTCGGCGCCGAGGCCGCGCGGCCGAAGCTCCGGACCTCGGGCTTCTGGGCTCACCACCCGCTGCCCGCGTATGCGCTCGCGCATCCTTCCTGCATCGGCGGCGCCTGCGGCTCCGACGGGATCCACAAGATCCGCCACGTGATCATCATCATGCAGGAGAACCGCTCGTTCGACTCCTACTTCGGCACCTATCCCGGGGCGGACGGGATCCCGATGCGAAACGGCGTGCCGACGGTGTGCGTGCCGGACCCCGCCGCCGGAAGGTGCGTGCGCCCCTATCACGACAGCCTGAACCGCAACCAGGGCGGTCCCCACGGCTACGTGAACGCCGAGGCCGACATCAACCGTGGAGCCATGAACGGCTACGTCGCGCAGGCCGAGCATGCGGGCACCTGCGCGCCCAACGACCCGAGCTGCGGTACCCGCTGTCCGCGTGGCAAGGCCCGCTGCACGGACGTGATGGGCTACCACGACGGTCGGGAGATCCCGAACTACTGGGCCTACGCCAAGGATTTCGTGCTCCAGGACCACATGTTCTCCTCGGTGCGCTCATGGAGCCTGCCCGAGCACCTCTACGAGGTCTCCGCCTGGTCGGCGTTCTGCCCGGTCCGCGAGAACCCGCTCCGCTGCCGTAACGACGCCGTCACCTCCGGGCTGCCGAAGGACTTCGGCACGCTCAGGCTCCGCCGGATGACCGCGCGCACACCCGGCCCCTTCTACAACTGGACCGACATCACCTGGCTCCTTCACCGCGCCCATGTCAGCTGGGGCTACTACGTGCTCCAGGGCGGCGAGCCCGACTGCGAGAACGACGTTGCGATCACCTGCACCCGGGTCAAGCAGTCCTACCACACGCCCGGCATCTGGAACCCGCTCCCTCACTTCGCCGACGTCCGCAGCGACCACCAGCTGAGCGACATCCGCCCGCTGTCGAGCTTCTTCACCGCGGCGGCGCGCGGCGAGCTTCCGGCGGTGAGCTGGATCGCGCCGAACGACAAGGTCTCAGAGCACCCGCCGGGCCTCGTGAGCACCGGTCAGGCGTTCGTGACCAGCCTCGTGAACGCGGTGATGCGCAGCTCTGACTGGAGCTCCACGGCGATCTTCATCTCGTGGGATGACTGGGGCGGCTTCTACGACCACGTGGTGCCGCCGCGGGTGGACGGCGACGGCTACGGCCTGCGCGTTCCCGGGCTCGTGATCAGCCCGTACGCGCGACAGGGGTTCGTCGACCACCAGACCCTGAGCCACGACGCCTACCTGAAGTTCATCGAGGACGACTTCCTCGGTGGCGCGCGCCTGAACCCGCTCACCGATGGGCGGCCCGATCTGCGCCCGAGCGTGCGGGAGAACGCGCCGATCCTCGGCGACCTGGCGGCGGACTTCGACTTCGGTCAGCCGCCGCGCCCGCCGGTGATCCTGCCGATGTACCCCGGGTTCTCCTGAGCTGCGACGGGCGCTCGGGCCCGGTCAATCCAGGCCCGAGCGCCAGAGCCCCGCTAAGCGTCGCGGGTCTGGGTCCGCCAGGCGCCGACGCCTGCGGCGATCAGCGCCCAGAGCGCGATCACGATCACGGCGAGCAGGCTGGACATCGCGACCGCCCGGCTGCCCACGGGTCCGGGCTTCAGCTGGGTCAGCGCGGCGTCGAGCACCGACTTGCGGGCCCCGCCCAGCGCGCTCGTCTGCATCAGCAGGCGGGACGCGATCGTCTGCCAGGCGATCAGGCTGATCAGCGCCGCGGAGCGCGAACCCATCAGGGCTCCGAGGCCGACCGCCACCACGCACACAACCGCGTTGGACAGCAGCACCCAGCCCGCTCCCTGCAACACGAGCGACAGGCTCGGGGTCGGGTCGCCACCGGCGAACGCGAACGTCGCCGCGGTCGTGATCAGCACTGCGCAGCCGGCCACGCACAGCGTCACGATCAGCGCGGCCGGGATCCGGCTGGCGAACAGGGCCAGGCGCGAGCGCCCGGTGACCACCAGCTCCTTGAACGTGCCGTCGGCGAACTCGGCGGCGCCGGCCTCGACCCCGATCATGATCGCGGCCACGGTGCCGAAGTCGAGCCCCAGCGTGCTCATCGCATTGCCCCAATGCTCCAGGCCGCCGGCCGGCCCGTGGTGCAGCGGATCGGTCGCGTGCGCGATCAGCGTGTAGGCGTAGAAGGCGATCAGCACACCCACGGTGAGCAGGAAAGCCCACCACGTCATCGTTCGCTTCTTTCGCAGCTTGAGCAGGTCGGCGGCGACCATGTTGCGTAGTCGAGTCATGCGGCGTCCTTGAGTTGTGAGGTCAGTTGCAGGAAGCGGTCTTCGAGCGAGTGCTGCGCCGGCTCGACGCGCCACACGGCGATGCCGTGGGTGACGAGGAGCTCGTTCACCGCCGCCACCCGCGTGTGGTCATTGGTCGTCAGGCGCAGTCCGTCCGGCAGGGATTCGACCCCGAGCTCGGGGTCGCGAAGCCGCAGCAGCGTCAATGCGCGATTCGGGTCCTCGCACGAGATCACCGTCGAGTGCTGCTCGCCGTCGGCGCGCAGCTCGGCGATCGTGCCGGTGGCCAGGATCCGCCCGCGGTCGACGATCGCCGCCGCGTCGCAGATCTTCTCCACCTCGTCGAGCAGGTGGGAGGAGATGAACACCGTGCGTCCCTCCTCCTCGACCATCGCCCGCACCATCATGCGGAACTCGAGCATTCCGCCCGGGTCCAAGCCGTTGCTCGGCTCATCGAGGATCAGCAGGGACGGGTCGGAGAGAAGGCAGCGAGCGATCCCCAGACGCTGGCGCATGCCCATCGAGTACTTGCGCACCTTGTCGTCGGCCCGATCGCTCAGCCCCACCCGCTCGAGCACGGATGCGATCCGGCCCGCGGCCTGCGGCTCGCGCACGGCGGCGGCGACGCGCAGGTTCTCCCGCCCCGACAGGTGCGAGTAGAACATCGGCTCCTCGACGATCGCGCCGACGCGCGATAGCGCCCGCTCGCGACCCGCCGGGAGCTCGTGGCCCAGCAGCGTCATCTGACCGGCCGAAGGCTGCGTGAGGCCGACCAGCATCCTGATCAGCGTGGTCTTGCCCGCGCCGTTGTGGCCGAGCAGGCCGAAGGCGCTACCGGCGGGAACCGTGAGGTTGACTGCGTCGACGGCGAGACGCTCGTCGAAGCGCTTGGTCAGGCCCACGGTTTCGATCGCCGGCTCGGTGTGTGTATGTCGGAGGTGGTTCATGGCAGTCAAGCTACGAGCGCGCGTCGCAGCCGACATCGGCCGAACGTGGCGAGCCGACCCCCTCCGAGGTCGTGTTCTCAGATCCATCCCAAGTGGTGCGTCACCTCCCTCCCGGGATGGATGAATTCACCCGCGCGCGCGAATACCGTAGGAGCGTGCCGCTGACCGAGCCGACCGATCAACCGCCGCGCTGGCTGAGGACCGCGCTTCATCCGCCGCCGTGGCCACTCGACATCGCGCTCGCGGCCTTCCTCGCGCTGATCGCCCTCGCCTCGGGCCTGGCCCGGGTGCAGACGAATGTGGTTGGGACGCTGATCATCGCGGGCGCGGCGATCGCACTCATCTGGCGCCGGAAGTGGCCGCTCGGGGTGTTCGTGGTCGCGTGCGCGGCTTACGTGGTCGATTCGATCATCAGCACTCGGCTCGGAACCGGAGAGCCGGCGATCGCGGTGGCGACATACACGCTCGTGCAGCGAACGAGCGGGCGGGAGGCATTCGGGGTTACGGCCGTCGCCGCGGCCGCGGTGCTGTTCGCCGATAACCTCGAAGGCGGCACGCGGCTCTACCGCAGCATCCCGTCGGTCGTGATCCTGGCGGCGGCCACGATGCTCGGCCTGCTCGTGGCCGAGCGCCGGCGCGAGCGCGAACGGGAGCGCGGGCTCCTGGCCGGGCAGGCCGCGGCCGAGGAGCGCGTGCGCCTCGCGCGGGAGCTTCACGACATCGTCGCCCACCACCTGAGCGTGATCGTCCTCCAGGCGAACGTGCTCACCGACTCGCTCGGCGAGGAGTCGCCCGCGCGGGCGATCCGCGACAGCGGCCGCGAGGCTCTGGCGGAGATGCGCCGGGTCCTGCAGGTGCTGCGCACGCCCGACGCCCCCGACGGCGACTCGCGTGGCCCCCAGCCGGGGCTCGGCGATCTCGGTGCGTTGATCGAGCGGGTGACGGCGGCCGGCCTCACGGTCGAGGTGAAGACCGAGGGCGAGCCGCGCGAGCTGCCCGCAGCAGCCGATCTCTCCGCCTACCGGATCCTCCAGGAGGCGCTGACCAACGTCCTGCGTCACGCGCAGGCGAGTCGAGCCACGGTGCGGGTGGCCTACACGGCGCAGGCCGTCGAGCTCGAGGTGATCGACGACGGGGTGGGGCCGCCGACCGCCCAGGGTCCGGCCGTCGGGCATGGCCTCGAGGGGATGGCCGAGCGCGCGGCGCTGTTTGGCGGCGAGATCGAGTGGGGCCCGGCCACCGGGCGGGGCTACAGGCTGCAGGCGGTGTTGCCGGTATGAGCGAGCCGCTCCGCGTCGTCCTCGCCGACGATCAGGAGCTGATCCGGGCGGGGCTGAAGGCGCTGCTCGAGGCGCGCGGCGTGCAGGTCGTGGGGCAGGCTGCCGACGGCGTCGAGGCCGTCGAGCTCGTCCCGCACGTCCGCCCTGACGTCGTGCTGATGGACATCCGCATGCCGCGGCTGGACGGGGTCGAGGCCACGCGCCGCCTGGCCGGCTACCGCGTGCTTGTCGTCACCACCTACGAGCAGGACGAGTACGTGGTGGAGGCGCTGCGCGCCGGCGCCGCCGGCTTCATCCTGAAGGACACACCGCCGGACCAGCTCGTCGAAGCGATCAGGATCGTGGCCGCGGGCGAGAGCCTGCTCGCACCCTCGATCACCCGCCGGCTGCTCGAGTCGGTTGTCCGCCGCCTGCCCGCCCCGGCCTCAGCACCCCCCGAGCTCGAGGAGCTGACGGCGCGCGAGCGCGAGATCCTGCTGCTGATCGCCCGCGGCTGCAGTAACGCCGAGATCGCGAGCACGCTGTTCCTGTCCGAGCTGACCGTCAAATCGCACGTCTCGCACCTGCTGTCGAAGCTGCGCCTGCGGGATAGAGTCCAGGCCGTGATCCTGGCCTACGAGGCGGGACTGGTCACGCGGGGCGACGACGCCTCGCCATGATCCGCCGTGCCGCTTTGGCGCTCCTGATTGGATGCGCGCTCGCGCCGGCCGCGCTCGCCAGCCCCCCGAGGGTCGGGCACGCGGGTCGCTGGATCACCGACCCGAGCGGCCGCGTATGGGTCCTGCACGGCCTCAACATGGTCTACAAGGTCCCGCCGTACTACCCGGCGGCGGCCGGCTTTGGCGCCGACGATGCCGCGTTCCTTCACCGCCTGGGCTTCAACCTCGTGCGCCTCGGCGTGATCTGGAAGGCGGTCGAGCCCGCGCCCGGCCTGTATGACGACGCCTACCTGAACCACATCGCGGCGACGGTCCGCACCCTGTGGAGGCACGGTGTGCTGTCGCTGCTCGACTTCCATCAGGACATGTACAACGAGCTCTTCCAGGGTGAGGGCGCTCCGGACTGGGCCGTGCAGGACGACGGCCTCGCCCCGCTCCCGCGCGACGGCTTTCCCGCCAACTACGCGGCGATGCCCGCGCTCGCGCACGCGTATCTGCACTTCTGGGCGAACAGCCCGGGCCCCGGCGGCGTGGGTCTGGAGGACCGGTATGCGGGCGCATGGCGTCACGTCGCGATGCGATTTCGCCGCGTCTCCGGGGTGCTCGGGTACGAGCTCTTCAACGAGCCCTACCCGTACGGCCCCTCGCCCTTCGACGCTCGGTTGACGGCATTCGACCGCCGTGTGGCGACGGCGATCCGCAGTGTCGATCGCCGCACGCTGGTCTTCTACGAGCCCGATGTGCTCTTCGACTTCGGCGCGGACACGCATGTCGGCGCGCTTCATGACGCCGATGCCGGCTTCAGCTGGCACGACTATTGCTCGCCGGCGGGACGGTGCGCGGTTCAGGCGATGCGCAACGCCGCACGGCATGTGTCTCGCACGCGCGAGGCGACGCTGATGAGCGAGTTCGGCGCCACCGCGAACGCGGCCAACCTGGAGGGCATCGTCGCGCTCGCCGACCGGTTCATGGTGCCGTGGGCGGAATGGGCGTACTGCGGCTGCAGCGACCCGACCGGGACGATCCCGACCAGCGCCGAGGCCGTCGTGCTCGACCCGCGCCTACCACCGTTCGGGGCCAATGTCGTGCTGCCAACCCTGCGCGCGCTCGTCGAGCCCTACCCGCAGCTCGTGGCCGGGACGCCGCTGGCGTGGAGCTTCGATCGCGCTCGGTCGACGTTCAGGCTGCGCTACAGCACGGCGCGCGCCGGGGGGCGGGGTCGCTTCGCCGCCGGGGCGGTGACGTCGATCGCGATCCCGTCCCTCGTCTATCGGGGCCGCTATCGGGTCGACGCGCAGGGGGGCGCGGTCGTGTCGCGGCCCGGGGCAGGAACGCTGGCTGTAGCGGCCTGCCCCGGGGTCCGGGTGGTGTCCGTCACGGTCAGCCGGCATGGTCGCCGGCGCGAGAGCTGCCGGAGGGGCTAATTCAGCAGATTCCCGCCGCCGATCACCGTCAGGCTGCTCGAGGCGACGCAGTTGCCCGACCCGTCGGCGGGGTCGAAGCTGTTCGTCTGAACCGAGTTGTCGCTGTCCTTGGACGGCGAGAAATCGTTCGGGTTGCCGCTCGACTTCCCGGCGTTCCCGTGCTCGTCGTACATGTTCACGCACAGCTGAGCAGGGATGTCCGACGACGACGGGTAGGTCGCGGTCGCCGACCATGCGCCGTAGGGCGTGCCGTCGGGCATCGTCTGAGCGCACAGATCGGTGTCCTCGCCGGCATACAGGGAGCCGACGTGGAAGAACTGCTGCGGGTGGCCCGGAGAGGAGGGGAGGGCGATCGCCCCGAACGGGCTCACGGTCCCGGTCGATAGCGCGGTGAATTCCCACGGCTTGTTGGCGGGGCCTGCGGGCACCACCTCGCTGGCGTTGGTGAGAGCAAACGAGGGGTTCGGGGTCTTCAGGACGCTGATCCCCCACCAGTCGACCGCCCAGCCGATGCCGTAGCGGCCGCCGCACGCCTGTCCCGGCCACGACCAGTTGCCGCTCAGGGCCACCGTGACCGTGCCGTCGGCGTTGATCGTCTCGGTGCCGCTCGTCGTGCCCTGCGGGTTGCCCGCGTTCGCGCTCGCCGCCGCGGGAGCGATCGCAGCCACGATCGCAACCATGACCAGCGCCCCCACCCGTCCCAGCCGATGTCCACTCACAAGCACTTCTCCGTTCGTACGAGGTTGACCGAGAGTGCATCGGTGTGAGGCCGTGCGGGCTCGATCACCGGGCGCGCGCTCGGACGAACGGCGAGCTCGCGGCGGGCGCCCCCTGGACGCCTGTACTAGGCGCTACGCGCCTTCAGCCACTCGGCCTTGTGGGCCTTCTTGGCGGACTGATAGTCGGCCAGGGCCTGGGGGGAGTCGACGTCTCCGAGCGTCGGGTGCCACGGCACGAGCTCCTCGGCGGCGGAGACGCCGAAGCGTTTGGCCAGGACCGAGCCGAGCGCCTTGACCTTCATCTCGCCGAAGCCCGGAAGGCCCTCGATGTTGGCGCGCAGCTCGTCCGCGTCGGCTGCCTCGCGCCAGACCCGGCCGGCGTCGCCGTCGTAGTGCTCCTGGATGTGCTTGACGAGCTCGTGCACGCGCGTGGCCATCGAGCCCGGGAAGCGGTGAACGGCCGGCTTCTGGCGGAACACCTCGTCGAGATCGGCGGCCAGCAGCGCCTCGGCGTCGAGCGAGCCGACCCGCTCCTTGATGACCAGCGGGCCGGAGAAGGCCTTCTGCACCTGCACCTGCTGATCGAGCGCGAAGCCGATCAGGAGCGCCATCGGATCAGAGGCGATCAGCTCGTTCGCCTCGTCGGAGTCGGTGAAGTAGAGGCGGTCGGGCACGGGCGAATCGTATCGGTCGGCAGAATCGAGGCGTGCACGACATCGCCGATTACCTGAGCCGTCACGAGCCGTTCGCCGGCCTCGAGCACGAGGCGCTCGCCGAAGTGGCCGCTCGGGTCGAGATCGAGTACTTCGGCGCGGGCGAGGTGATCTTCGAGCAGGGACAGGAGCCGGCCGAGCGCGTGCGGATCGTCGTGGCGGGCGCCGTCGAGCTCCTCGACCGGGGCCGCACGCTCGACCTCATCGGCCCCGGCGAGCTGTTCGGACACCCGTCGATGCTCGCCGGGCTCCCGACCGGCTTCGCGGCTCGGGCCCACGAGGACACGCTCTGCTACCGCCTGCCGAGCGAGCAGCTGATACCCCTGCTGACACGGCCCGAGGGGCTGCGCTACGTCGCGCGCTCGCTGCTCGCCCGCGGCGCGCGGCCGGACCTGGCGCGCCATGGCGACGGCGCCCCCGATCCGACGCGGCGGCCGGTGACTGCGTTTCTGACCGAGCAGGTCGTCACCGCGCAGCGCGATGAGTCCGTGCGCTCCGTGGCCCAGCGGATGGCGGGCGCGGGGGCGAGCTGCGCAATCGTGCCGCTGGCCGAGGGGGAGTTCGGGATCGTCACCGACCAGGATCTGCGCGTGCGCGTGGTGGCCGGCGATGTGCCGCTCGACGCGCCGGTCGCGCGGGCGATGAGCGCGCCTGCCTTCACCGTTGCGAGCTCGCAGCTCGCCGCCGACGTGATGGTCGAGATGATCAACCGCGGTATCCGCCACGTCCCGGTGCTCTCCCCGACCCGAGAGCTCCTCGGAGTGGTCACCGAAGTCGATCTGCTGGCCGCTGATACGCGCACGCCGTTCATGGTCAGGCGTCGCATTGCCCGCGCGAGCGACATCGACAGCCTGGTCGCCGCCGCGCAGGAGCTCCGGCCCACCGTGATCGCGCTGCACGACGCCGAGGTGGCGCCAGGTCAGCTGTGCGCGATCATCGCCGCCTTCGCCGACGCGATCACCCGGCGGGCGCTCGAGCTGCTGACGGCCGAACGCGGGCAGCGGCCGCCGCTGCTGTGGCTTGCCGCCGGCAGCCTCGGCCGTCAGGAGGCCTTCCCTTCCTCGGATGTCGACAGCGCGCTGGCCTGGGAGGGCGACGAAACCTTCGAGCCCGAGATGCTCGCCCTGGCGCGCGAGGTGCTCTCGGTGCTCGAGCGCTGCCGCTTTGCTCGCGACGAGCACAACGCCTCAGCCGGCCACCCGCTGTTCGCTCGCAGCACCGAGGACTGGCGAGGCACCGTCGCGAACTGGTTCGAGCATCCCGAGGACTCCAGGCGGCTGATCGTCGTCTCGGTCCTGGCCGACATGCGGGTCGTGCACGGCGCCAGCCCGCTGCTCGAAGCGTTCGCGGGCCTGTGGGAGGGCCACCGGCATCCGATCTTCATGTCACAGCTGCGGCGGATGGCGCTCGCGCACCGGCCGCCGACCGGGTTCATGCGCGACATCGTCGTCGAGCACTCCGGCGAGCACCGGGGCCGGCTCGACATCAAGCGCGGGGGCTTTCTCCCGATCGCCGATCTCGCCCGCTACCTCGCTCTGGTCACCGGAACGCGTGCCACCGGGACGATCGAGCGTCTGCACGCGGCGGCGGCAGCGGGCGCGCTCGGTCAGGACGATGCGACCACACTCGCCGAGGCGTTCGAGCTGTTCGTGGAGCTGCGTATGGACCACCAGATCCGGCAGCTGAAGGCGGGGGAGGAGCCGTCCGACTTCATCGATCCTGCCCAGCTCAACCCGTTGACTCGGCGCTACCTGCGCGAGGCCTTCCGCTTCATCGCCCGCAGCCAGCGGAAGCTGCCGGCGCAGGAACCGGTGTGAGCGCCGCCGAGGTCTACCGCTCCGCCGCGCTGCCCGGGCCGGATACGCCCTGGCGCCAGGTCCCCTACTGCGTGGTCGACCTCGAGACGACGGGCCTCGACCCGCACCGCGACGAGATCATCTCCTACGCGGCCGTTCCGATCGATGAGGGCCGCGTCGTGCTCGGCGATGTCGCCCAGGCGCTGGTCAGGCCGGAGGGTCGGATCGGGCGCGACTCCGTGCCGATCCACGGCATCCGACCGCATGACGTGGCGGGTTCGCCGCCGCTGGAGGAGGTCCTCGACGGGCTGCTCGAGGCGATGAGCGGGCGCGTCCTGGTGGTGCACGTGGACTGGGTGGAGCGTGGCTTCCTGGGCTCCGCGCTGCGCCGGCGGCAGCTGCGCCTGCGCGAGCCCGTGCTCGACACCGCCCGGTTGGCGGCCGCGCGACTGCCAGGCGTCCCGGACCCCGTGAGCCTGACCTGGCTGGCCCGCCATCTCGGGCTGCCGGTGTACGGCCAGCATGAGGCGCTCGGCGACGCGATCACGACGGCCCAGGTGTTCCTCGCCCTGGTCACCCGGGCCGAGCGTGTGTGCCCGCAGACCCTCGGCACGCTGAGCGCGCAGGCAGCCCGCACCAGGCGCCGGGGCCGGCTCGCGCGGATGCTCAGGCTCTGAGGCCGGCCGGCCGGCCCGTTCGCCGCCCGCCTGGGCGGAACTAACCTCCGCCTCGATCCCGCGAAAGGCTCGCGTGGGATGAAGGTCCCGCTCAGCGAGACTCTCCACCCACTCTGTGGATTCCGCGGAACGCGGCGGAGGTTAGTTCCGGGCCAGGGGGCCGGTCGTGGTCCCCGTGCCG
>DATGJM010000116.1:0-3240 GCA_035295205.1 Solirubrobacteraceae bacterium
TGAAGGCCGTTGAACAGACCGCTGTCGGTCAAGGCTGCGCCTGCGCCGACGGCGACCTGAAGGGTGAAGACGATCAACGTCGCCATCGCGACCGGACGCAGACCCGGCTGCTTCAGCGCCCTGGAGAGCGCGTAACCGATGAAGAGCCCAACCACGAGCACCGCGCCTCGGTGCAGCATCGTGAAGACGTTGGCGCCGCTGAAGTCGGGGGCGAAACCACCACCGCACAGGGGCCACGACCTGCACATGCTGTCCGCCCCGCTGGCCACGACGGTCGAGCCGGTGAGCAGCATGAGGTAGGTTGCCGCCGCCGCGGCGCCCAGCATCCGGACGAACGCCGGCTCCCGGATTCCGCCCGTCTCGGGCAGCGACATGATCGCGGTGGCGAGCAGCACTCCGATGATCAGCATCGCGAGCCCCAGGTGCACGAGCACGAGCCAGGGAGCCAGCTGCTTGGCCACCACGAGCCCGCCAAGGCCTCCTTCGGCGGCGACGCCGACCAGCGACGCGGTCGCGAGCCATGCGACCACGGGCCTGGAGTTGCGAAACACCAGCCACGCGAGAACCACCGTGACGATGATCAAAGCCCCGGTGATCGTGCCGACGGTCCGGTGCGAGTACTCGATGATCGAGTGGATGTCGGCTGGCGGGTACGGCCGGCCGTGACAGAGCGGCCAGTCCGGGCAGCCGAGGCCGGAGCCCGAGACACGCACGACGCCTCCGAGCGCGATCTGCAGATAGGCGAAAAGCGCGGTCAGAAACGCGACGCGACGAAACAGGGAGGCTGAGAGCACCAGCGGCCCAGTCTACTGGCCCATGAGAGTCAGCTGGGCCTGGAGCACCCGCTCGTCGAGCTGGCCCACGTTGCGCGCGGCGACCGTGCCGTCGGGCGAGACGAATACCGTCATGGGCAGAGCGCTCACGCCGTAGGCCCGCCCCACAGAGAGGTCCTGGTCGAGGAGCGACGGCTGCTCGACCCCCAGCGCGCGCAGAAACGCGGTGGCTGCCTCGGCGCTGTCCCCTTCATCGATAAGGACGAGCGTGGCCTTCGAGCCGCCGACGTCGCGGACCAGCATCGGCATCTCGGCCCGGCACGGCGGGCAGTAGCTCGCCCAGAAGTTGACGACCAGCGGCTTGCCCGCCAGCGCGGCCAGCGAAACCGAGCCGCCGTCGGTGGAGGCGAGCGAGAAGGCAGGTGCCTTGCCCCCACTCCCCGCCTGGGCCTGCTGCGGGCCGCCGATCGTCAGCAGCGCCTGCAGGACGTCAGGCGCGCCCCATCCGTCACCGCCGGAGGCGAGCTCGTGGAGCCCTTCGGCGCTCAAAGAGGTGACGAGCGAAGGCTCGATGGCGTTCCCCACGTTCGGCACGCCGCGATAGACGAGGCGGACGTAGCCGTGGCGATCGATCAAGGCGAGCGTCGATACGTGGCTGTCCCCGCTGGAAAGCTCGACGCCGAGCGGTCTCCAGAAGCTGGTCAGCGCGTCGGGCGACCCGGTGGCAAAGGTCCAGCGCGCGCCGAGGCGCCCCGCGTAGGTCGAAAGAACGGCCGGCGTGTCGATCTGCGGATCGGTCGTCACCTCGGCAAGCACGACGTCGCCCGGAACGCGCTTTGCCAGCTGGGCGAACAGCGCCGTGTACAGCGGGCACGTCTGGTGGCAGGTGGTGTGGAACGCGGCGACGACGATGTCCTGGCCGGCGGTGGACTGGTTGTCGAACGGCCGGCCCTGCTGGTCCTCGAGGGCGAAGGCCGGCATCGGCACGAACTTGCCCGACAGCTCGCCGAGGCCGAGGTTGAGCTGGTCGTTGCCCGCGTAGACCCCGCCGGGAATCAGCCGTCCCCCTTCGATGCCGAGCATGAGCGGTTCCACCTGCCCGGCCGCCACCACGACGCTGACGGCGGCCTGGTCGGTGCCGAGGCGCACGCCCGAGTAGCTGCCGGTGCCGACAGTGAGCACCGAGAGCTGCCCGATCTGCGGGGCGGCGGGCACCGATCCCTGGACGCTGCCGAGCCGCGTCCAGCCGTTCGAGCCGAGCAGCTGCAGGGGGGTCGGCGCCAGCGCTCCCGCCGAGCGGCCTGCGGCCACGACGACCAGGGTGCCCGTCTCCTTCTTGAGGCTGGGAGCGAACCACAGGACCGCGACGCTGAGCACCGCGACCGCCGCCGCCCCGAGCCACAGCGCCGACCGCCGGCTCAAGACCTAGGCGGTCCCCAGGGGCGCGCCGCCATAGCGGGCCGCGACCCGATCGATGTAGGCGGCGCACATGTCGGCCACGGCCTGGCTCTCGATCTGGACCACGTTCTCCGCATTCCCCTCACCGCTGTGCGAGAGGTTGAAGCTGCCGGCGTACACGTAGCCGTCCGCGACCAGGATCTTCGCGTGCATGAAGTCGTGCACCGAGCCCTTCGCGTAGGGCGTCGACCGCTTCGCGCCGAAACGGACCGCGGAGGTGATGCCGTGAAACGCCGAGATCTTCCACGAGGCGGCCGCCTGGCCGCCCCACTGCCGCTGCACCTCTTCCATCTGAGTCGCATCGTACACACCGCTTATGTCGAGGCCTGGGTGCTCGCAGACCTCGGCCAGCGTGCCAAGGATGGGGCCCGACGTGATCACCGGCGAGCAGACGCGGATGCGCTTCTGAGCCGAGGCGATGGACCGGGCCATGGCGTGCACGAGCTTCAAGCTGCGACCTGGACAGAAGTAGGGACGCACGCGAGTGCCGTCGGCGAGAGAGGACCACGGCGAGGACTTCCCGCCCGACATCGCGACCACCGGCCTGTCCCAGAGCTCCTGGAAGTTGTACGCGTAGTCGGCCGCGATCTCGCCGGAAGCGATCGTGAACATGACGTTCTCTTCGCGGTTCCATGAGTCGTTCGTCCAGTTCGTGGAGCCGGTGAGCACGGCCGGCGACTCGGTGCCCGCGTCGCGCACGACGTACTTGTGGTGCATCAGGTCGGGCACGCCCGGGATCGGCTTGATCTGGACGCCGACCGAGCGCAGGCGGTCGATGAATGCCCAGTCGATCTCGGGCGGCGGCGGGACCGGGATCTCCTTGGCGTGGTCCTGGTTGAACATCAGGCGGATCGCGACGCCGCGCTGCACGAGCCCCTGGAAAGCGTTGAAAACGATGTCGCCGGGGCCTGACTCGAGGCGGAGATCGTAGATCGACACGTCGACCGTCTTGGCTGCGCCGGCGAGAAAGGCCGCGAGGCGCTGAGCCACGGCTGTGGCGTCCTGGCCG
>DATGJM010000117.1:0-24434 GCA_035295205.1 Solirubrobacteraceae bacterium
GCGTGTGCGATTTGCTACGAGTCAGTATTTCACGGCGGGCAACCCCGCCGATACCCCGGCGCGCGGACCGGTAACGGCACAGACGATCTAGCTGAGCCGGTAGCGGCCTTCGGCGACGATCACGGCGCCGCCCCCCACGACCACGCGCTCGACGCGGTCCGGAGTCCCCTCGACCCGCGCGCGCAGGAGCGACGGGCGCCCCATCTCGACGCCCTGATGAATCTCGATCTCCTGGCCCCATTCGATCAGCGAGTGCCGGGCCAGGTGCAGCGCCAGCGGCCCGGCTGCGGAGCCGGTGGCGGCGTCCTCGGGAACCCCCCGCCCCGGGGCGAAGTTGCGGGTGATCACGTGATCGCCGGCCAGGGCGAACACGGCGACGCCAAGCGGTCCGAGTGTCGCCAGCGCGTTCATGTCTGGCACGAGCTCCGCCACGGCGGCGGGGTCGGCAAGGGCGACGAAGATGTGCAGCGGCCCGTTTCGGTAAGCGGTGATCGGCAGCTCGGAGCGCTTGACGCCGAGCGAGCGCAGCAGCTCGGGCACGGCCGCGAAGGGACGGATCCTGGGCGGGGGCTGCTCCATCTCGCCGTAGACGATCTCCTCGCCCTCGCGAGTGAGGCGGACTTCGACGACCCCGGCGCCGGTGGCCAGCGACAGCTCCGTCCTCCCCGTGCGCTGGCCGACCAGGAAGGCCGACCCGAGCGTCGGATGCCCGGCGAAGGGCAGCTCGTCCGAGGGGGTGAAGATCCGCAGTCGGGCATCGGTGCCACCGTCCCCGGACTGCAGGAACACGGTCTCGGAGAGGCTGAGCTCCCGCGCGGCGCGCTGCATCAGCTCGGCGTCGATCCCGTCGCCATGCGGGAACACGGCCAGCGGGTTGCCCTGCAGCGGCACACGCGTGAACACGTCGAGGACCACGTACTCGTGCACGGCCGAGCCTAACTCCCGTTCTGGGTCATCGTGTGAAGGACGCCGACCGTCGTCCAGTTGCGCGCCGTCGCGACCAGGTTCTTGGCGGGGGCAGCCAGCGCCGTGGCCAGCTTGGAGCGAGCGGTGAAGTCCGGAAACCAGCCGTATATCTCGCGCCCGCGCACCTCGAATTTCTCCTCCCCTCGGGTCAGGGCCTCGAGCCGCTCGTGCGCCTCCTGGGGCAGCTCGGAATCGAGGAAGCTGACCCAGTAGCGCTTGGGGTCTGTTGCGATGGCGGCGAACGGGTCGTGCTCCAGCACCGCCGCGAGCTCGGCCTCTGTCCGCGAGACGACGGGCACGTCGAAGCCGAACCGCTCGGA
Source organism: Solirubrobacteraceae bacterium (assembly GCA_035295205.1). Taxonomy (GTDB): domain Bacteria; phylum Actinomycetota; class Thermoleophilia; order Solirubrobacterales; family Solirubrobacteraceae; genus Palsa-465. Next base: position 1,287 of record DATGJM010000117.1, read on the forward strand.
GATCAGAGCCCGGCAGCGCTCGGCCACGGCCGGGGCCGGATCTTGGCTGCGCAGCACCACGTTGCCGCTCTGCACGTAGGTCTGAACGTCCTCGAATCCCGCGTCGCCCAGGAGCTCGCGCAGCGCGGGCATCGGGACCCGCCGCCGGCCGACATTGACCGCGCGCAACATCAAGGCCAGCGACTCCACTGCGCTAGCGTAAACCGCGACACGGACGCGCAGGGGCCGAACGGGGGCGTCCGCGACCGTCTGTCCGTCCAGATCCGGCCGGTGTGCGGAGAACTACGGCCAAGCCGTGTGGGATCGCACGGAAGCGCTCGCCGAAATGCAGGCCGATGTCACGTCTGCCGGGCTTGACCGGTACACGGTTTCCTCGAAAGAAGCAGGACGGAGTTAAGCGGCATGCGAAGCGCTAAGGAGAAGGCGGGCCGCCTGTCAGCGCAGGAGACACTTGCGCTGTGGCAGGCCTACAAGGAGAGTGGCGATCCGAAGCTACGGGACCGGCTGGTGCTGACGTTCGCGCCGATGGTCAAGTACATCGTGTATCGCAAGGTCCGCGAGATCCCCGCCCGATGCGAGGTCGAGGATTTCATCTCATGCGGGCTCGAGGCGCTGATCCGCTCGATCGACCGCTACGACCCCGAGAAGGGCGCGACGCTCGAGCAGTTCGCGTGGACGCGCATCCATGGCGCCGTGCTCGACGAGCTGCGCCGTAACGACTGGGCGCCACGCTCCCTGCGCCGCTGGGATCGCGACATAAACAAGGCCCGTGAGCAGTTCGTGGGCCTCTACGGCCGCCCGCCGACCAACGAAGAGCTCTCCGATTCCCTCGGCATCGAGACCCAGGAGCTCCAGCGCCGCCTGGACGAGATCTCTCGCTCGCACGTGGGCTCGCTGAACACGCTCGTTCTCTCGGACGACGACACGACGATCGAGCGCATCGACACTCTGCCGAGCGACGATCGCGAAGCCGACCCGGTGCACTCGGCAATGCGCGAGGACGCCAAGGCTCGCTTCCGCGCCGCCTTCGAGCGCCTCTCGCCCCGGGACCGGAAGGTCGCCGTTCTGCTCTACGTCTACAACCTGACGCTTCGCGAGATCGGCGAGATCCTCGGCGTCACCGAGAGCCGGGTCTGCCAGATTCACGGGCAGATCACCAAGAAGCTGCGCGAGCAGCTGGCGGCCGACGAGCAGCTGTTCTCGGAAGTCGCGTAGTCCAGGCTTCGCCTGAGCTACGTGGCGAGTTCGTCGCCACGCGCCGAACTCGCGGGCTGGTCCTCTTTCAGTCGAACGGTGACCTCGGGCATCGAGACCTGCCCGGCCGCCTGCGCGGCGGCCTGATTCTCACGCTGGACCTCGAGCCAGAGCTCCTCGCGGTAGATCCGCAGCGAGCGCGGGGCCTCGATGGCCAGGCGCACGGTTCCGCCGCGGATCTCCACGACCTCGACGACTACGTCGTCGCCGAGCATGATTCGCTCGCCGGCGCGGCGCGTGATCCGCAGCATCAGCCGCGGCTTCCGCTCGGCTCGACGACGACGCCCGCGAACAGCGGCGCCCGGACGTCGAGACCCGAAGCCTGGTTGATGATCTGGTATCCGCGGCCGCCGAAGACCAGGATCGGCGCCTTCTGGTTGGCCGTGAAGTCCTCCAGGGACTCGCCCGCGCGGACGACCACCCAGACGTCGACGGGGACCTGCGGATCGACGTGGAGGCGCTCGGCATCCTCCTCGATCAGCTCGACCTCGTAGCCGGCGAAGAACAGATGGGGGTTCGTCACGGGCAGCGCGAGGCCTGGATCGTCCAGCGACTGGAGCCAGGCGAACGGGGTGCGGTCGTCGCGCGCCAGCAGCGCGTAGCGCGAGCCGCCGAGGCCGATGAGGCCTTCGGGAAACTCGATGACCGTGTCAGGGTCGATCTCCACGCGCCCGAAGCGCGAGCTCTCGATGGTGAGCGGCAAGGGGGCTCCTCAGCCGGTTACTTTAGAAAGTCCAGCAGCGAGCCCTGCACGATATTGGCTCCGGCCTTCAGCGCGGCCTGATAGGCGGCCTGCTGAGTCGAGTAGTTGATCTCGGTCTGAGCCATGTCGGCGTCCTGCGTGTTCGAGAGGACAGTCGTGTCCGCGGTGTTGAGGTCCTGAATCCGGCTGGAGGCCAGCTGCAGCCGATCCTCGGTTGCGCCGAGGCTGGCCTGCATCTGGGTCAGGTTGCTGAAGTTGGTGTCCAGGTTGCCCAGGTCTGTGTTCGTCAGCGCCGTCGTGTTGCCGGTCGTCATGTCCTGGTAGATGTTGTTCAGGGTGTCGAGCAGCTTTCCGTCGGGCCCACCCTGACCTGCGGCACCATTGCCGAGGACCTGGGAGAGATCGACGTTGACCTGGACCGTCGTGTTCGGCCCGATCAGCCGGTCGATCACGGCCGAGGAACCCGAGTTGCCCTGGTAGAGGTCGCCGGTGGAGGTCTGGTAGGGCTGGACGTTGGCGGTGCCGGCGAACAGGTATTGGCCGTTGTAGGTCGTGTTCGCCTCCTGCTTGACCGCGCTGATCAGCTGCTGGACCTCGGCGGCGTAACCGGAGAGGTTCGACGTGGTGTTCGTCCCGTTCGAGGCCGCGACCGTGAGCTCTCGCACGCGCTGGACGATGTTGGCGATGTTCGTCATCGCGGTCTGCGAGGCCTGCGTCCAGGCGGTGCCGTCGGTGATGTTGTTGCCGTAGGCGGTCAGCGCCCCCAGCTGGCCCTGCATGCTCACGATCAGGCTCATCCCGTAGGGATCGTCGGAGGGCTCCTGGATCTTCTTGCCCGAGGAGAGCTCGGACTGGGTCTGGGTGAGGCGGTCGAACGCCAGCGTGAGGTCGCTCATCGTCGCCTGCGCCGTCATCATCGTTGTGATGCGCCCGAACATTGGTCAGTCCCCTAGAGCCCGGCTCCGACCTGGTTGATGATCGTGTCCAGGGTCGAGTTGATCGTGTTCATCATCCGCGCCGAGGCCTCGTAGGCCCGCTGGTAGGTGATGAGGTTCGTCATCTCCTCGTCGAGCGATACGCCCGAGACGCTCTCGCGCTGGCCGTTGATCGAGCTGAGCAGCGTGTTGGCGGTCGTCAGGTTCGACTGGTTCGACTGCACGTCCGAGCCGACCTGGGAGACGAACGACGAGTAGTCCTGGTCGGCCGCGCCGCCGGCCAGGCCGGCGATGGCCATCGCCACATCGTTGGCGCCCGGGTTGCTCGTGGTGGTCGTCTGCACGTTGGCCGGGGCGACGGCCACGCTGAGGGTGGTCGCGGTGGCGCCGAGGCTGGTGGTCGACGTGTTCACGGCGAAGAACGGCGTGGCGGTGTGGAGCGCGTTCACCGAGTTGGCGAGCGTGGTCGCGAACTGGTTCAGCGTGTTCAGGTAACCCGAGATCTGGCCGGTCGGGCTGACCAAGCCCGCCAGGGTGCCGATCGTGCCGCCCGAGTTGGGGCCCAGATTCAGGCTCGAGACCGAGTTGGCGCTCTTGCCGTTGACCAGCGGGGTCGACATGTCGCCGCCGAAATTGACGACCAGGAGCCCGTTGCCCGGATCGGTGACCGACACCGTGCCGTACTGCGAGAGGTCGTCTAGCAGCTGGTCGCGTTGGTCGAGCAGGTTGTTCGGGCTCTGGCCGGCACCGAGCGCCTGGTTGATCTCGCCGTTCAGGGCCGCGATCTGGTTGGCATCGGACTGAATCTGGCCGCTCGAGCTCGTCAGCGAGGTGTACTGGGAGTCGGCCTGGTTCTGGATCGTCTGCAGCTGGCTGTCGATCCCGTTGAAGGTGTCGGCCAGCGTGGTGGCCGAGTCGACCACGCCCTGCTTGGCGGCCAGCGAGGTCGGGGCGTTGGCCAGGTTGCTCCAGGAGTTCCAGAACGCCGTCAGCTGGCTGGTGACACCATCGGTCGAGGGCTCTGCGAGCGCCGTCTGGACCTGCTGGAGCAGCCCCGACGCCGTCTGCAGCCCGCTGGTCGCGGAGTTCTGTGCTCTGTACTGGACATCGAGGAACTGGTCGCGGACCCGGTTGATAGTCGTCACGTCGACGCCGGTGCCGAGCTGGACTCCGTGACCGGTGGTGTTCGAGAACGCCGGCAGGTCGAGGGAGTCGCTCTCGGCCAGCACCGCGGTCTGGCGCGAGTAGCCCGGGTTGTTCGCGTTGGCGATGTTCTGGCCGGTGGTGTCGATCGCGGCCTGGGCGGCGGTCAGGCCCCGCAGCGCCGTTTCCAAGCCGGTGAAGGTCGGGATCGCCATGACCTATACCTCGAGGTCCAGGACGCGATGGATCGCCGAGGCGCCGACTGGGCGGACGGTCGACCGGTCGCCGCCGGAGTCGTAGGCGGTGTCGCCGTTGCCGGCCAGGCGCAGGAGATGGTCGAGGAAGGCCAGCTCTTGGTTCATCAGCACGCGGTTGACGTGGTGCTCGCGGCGCACGACCTCGAGCAGGCCGCGAAGCTCCGCGCTGCTCGCCTGGGCCTGGGCTGCGGTCTCCGGGTCCATCAGCTCGCAGAGCAGCGAGAGCGTGACCGCGGAGGCGTCGATGCCGAGACGGGCTCCGGCCCGCTCGAGGAGGCGCGCGCGCTCCTGTTCGATCGAGCCGCGTCGCTGCAGCTCGGCCTGGATCACGCCGGTGAGCGCGACCACGGCCGGCACGTCGCGGTTACGGATCGCGGTGCCCTGCTCGAGAATCACCTGAAGCAGGCCGCGCGCGGAAGCCAGCTGGGCATCGAGATGGGTGACTACGTCGTCGGAGAGCATCGTGTCGGCGTTCTGGAGCTGAGTCATCGCTGGGCTCCGATCGACGGGTCGATGGCGCTTGCGATCTGCGCGGCCACGCCCAGTCCGCCCGCCGACATCACGCCCGAGCTGAGCGCCTGCGGGAGCAGCTGGGCATAGCTCGAGGTGGCCGGGTCTGAGCCCATCAGGCCAGTGGTGTCGCTGGAGCCGCTGGAATCCGAACCGTCCGGCGAGGTCCCCGCCGTCGCGGCGAGCTCCTGGGAGAGCTGGTCGACCAGCATCTGCTCGAAGGCCAGGCCGGTCTGGTAGGCGCGCTGGGCCACGGGACCGCCGTTGCGGATCGCGGCCGGCTCAGTGGCGGGATTCACCGTGGGGAGGCTGTCGGAGACGAAGCTCATCAGTGCTTGATCTGGTTGGCGATTTGCATCATCTGGTCCTGCATCTGGATCGCCTTGCTGTCCATCTGATAGCTGCGCTCGGAGTCGATCATCTCGGTCATCGCCGTGGCGATGTCGACGTTCGACTGCTCGAGGTAGCCCTGGGTGAGCGTGGTGCCATTCGCCGGGCGGATCGCGCCGCTGGCGGCCGTGGCCGTGAACGTGCTGTCGCCGGACGCCAGCAGGCGGTCGGGCGCGGGCACGTCGACGATCGAGATCGTGCCGACCGTCTTACCGAGGACCTGGACCTGGCCGCCGGGCGCGATCCCGACCTTGTCGAGTGACACCCCGGCCGGGATCGTGATCGGCGGGACCAACGGCATGCCCATCTGGGTGACCAGCTGGCGTGCCGGGTTCAGCTCCAGCGAGCCGTTACGCGTGAGGCCGATCGTGCCGTCCGGGCGGCGCACCTCGATGTAGCCGGCACCCTGGATGGCCACGTCCAGCGACCGGCCGGTCTGCTGGAGGCTGCCCTCCTGAGCATTTCGCCCGGCGATCTCCGCGGCCGCGCCGGCGCCCGTGGCCTGGGTCGTTCCCTGGCTGGCCCCCGGAGTGGTGTAGAGCAGATCGTGAAAGCCGAGCTCCTCGCTCTGGTACCCGGGGGTCGAGACGTTCGCGAGGTCGTTGGAGACCGCATCCAGCTGGGTCTGCTGGGCCTCCATGCCCGCCGCCGCTGCCATGAGTCCGTCGAGTCCCATTGATTACCCCATCGATCCCACGGACTGCGCGCTGGCCTGGAGGGTCTCGTCGATCGAGCTGATCGCCTTCTGGCCGGACTCATACGCACGCAGAGAGGCGATCATGTCCACCATCGTGTTCACCGGATCGACCGAGGAGTCCTCGAGCGAGCCCTGCTGAACGGTGCCGGTGGCTCGGCCCGCGGCGGCGCCCTTGAAGTAGTTGTATCCCTGCTTGGTTGCGCCGGTGACGTTGAACACGCCGAGGGCCGAGGCCGGGACGGTCCCCTTGGCGCTCACAGTGATCGGCGCGCCGTTCTGGTCCAGGACCTCGTTGCCCTGGCCGTCGACGAGGAGGCTCTGGGAGTTGGCGTGGAACTGTCCGTCGCGCGTGTAGAGGACCCCCTGCGGAGTGCGCACGCCGAAGAAGCCGTCGCCCGCGACCGCGAAGTCCAGCGGCTGGCCGGTCGAGCGCAGGCCGGCCGGGCTCAGATTGGTGACGATGCTGTCAACCCGGACGCCGGTGTCGATGACGCCGACCGGCTGTCCGGTCGAGGTGTTGGCCAGAAGCAGCGAGCCGAAGTCCTGCTGGGTGGAGTGGTCGGACTTGTAGCCGGGAGTGGAGGCGTTCGCGAGGTCGTTCGCGAGCTGGTCCTGACGCACCTGCTCCACCAACATCCCCTGCGCCGCGATGTAAAGGCCAACATCCATCGCACCCGATACTCGGCAGTGCTAGACCCTTCTTGAGATCCCGTCCAGGAACCGTCCAGGTTGGAACCACTCGCTGTAGACCTGCATCTCCTCTCGGAGCTTCGAGGCCCGTCGCTGCGGCTGACGCCGGGACGAGCGCTGATGGCCCGCGTGATCCAGGCCGACGGCAGCGGCCACGGCCAGCTGAACATCGCCGGGGCGGTGATCGAGGCGGCGCTCCCGCGCCACGTCCGTGCCGGTCAGCAGCTGCGGTTGGTGGTGCGGCGCGTCGACAACCGCCGCGTGGTCCTCGAGATGGCGCACGCCGCGGCACCGGCCCCGCAGGCTCCGGCGATTGCGCTTCCCGGCGGAGGCGCACTTCGCGTCCTGCCCGACCCGGAGGACGACAACGCCGGCGCGCAGACCGCGGGCGGGCAGGCGACCAGCACGCTTGCGCTGAGCTACGACACCCCGTCGCTGGGCACGCTCGACCTGCGCTTCGAGCTCGATTCCGGCGGGCTGCGCGTGGCAGTGGTCGCCTCTCCCGGCCAGCCGCTCGATCTTGCCACCGCCGACGCGCAGAGCCTGCAGGCCGCCCTCGAGCAGACCGGAGATCGCCCGGCGAGCGTATCCGTGGTTCCCCGCCGCGAGCACCTGGACCTCTATGCCTGAGCAGCCGCCGAAGAAGCGTGCGATCGCGCTCTCCTACGAGGAGGGCGCGCCTGCCCCACGTGTGACCGCCACGGGAAGCGGCCTGGTCGCGGAGCGCATCCTCGCCGCCGCCCGCGAGGCCGGAGTGCCGGTGCGCTCCGACCCCGCGCTGGTCCAGGCCCTCGGCACGCTCGAGTTCGGCTCGGAGGTTCCGCAGGCCCTGTGGGTGGCGGTCGCAGAGACTCTCGCCTGGGCCTACAAGCTCGACGCCGAAGCCGGCCGCCGCCAGCGCTAAAACATCGCCCGCGCCTGCCGATCACCAGGATTGCCTCTCCACGCGGAAGGCTCCCTCGAATGGCGCTGCGCCTCACCGGCACATCCCAGGCCTCTGAACGGCCCCTTTCCCCAAGCGAGTTGGCGGCTCAGGCCGCCGCGATGCTTGGCGCCGGCGACACGAAGGGCTACGCCGGGCTGTTCGAGCGCGCCGCGCTCCAGGACGATTCACCGGAGCGCTACCGGGGTCTCGTCTCGCTGGTCGAGCTGGGCTTGAGGGCCGCGGGAACGGCCCCGCCCGCCCAGGCCACGGAGCTCTTCCTGGCGATCGCCCGCGCGCTCGTCGACGCGCTGAGCGGCCAGCCGGCCGAGCCGCTGTTGCTGAACTACGCCGGCGTCGCCTTCTACGAGCTCTGGAGTCTCGACGCCGCGCGGGCGCTGTTCAAGGCCGCGCTCCGGCTCGACCCCGCGCTGCCTCACCTGCGCCGCAACCTGGCCGAGGTCGGGAAGCGGATGCGAGATGGCCGCGGACCGAGCGCGCGCCTTCGACCCTTGCACACGTCCTTGCCCGCCCTGGCTCGCCGGGCCAAGCGCGCCGCCGCGCAGGCCAAGCCCGCTACCGGCCTGACGCTCAGCCTGTGCATGATCGTCCGCGACGAGGAGGAGATGCTTCCGCGGTGCCTCGCCGCGGCGGCGGGCGCAGTGGACGAGATCGTGATCGTCGACACGGGCTCGACCGACCGCACGATCGAGATCGCGCGGTCTTTCGGAGCGCGTGTGATCGAGCGCGAGTGGACGGGCTCCTTCGCCGAGGCTCGCAACGTCTCCTTCGAGGCGGCCACCGGCGACTGGCTGATCTACCTCGACGCCGACGAGGTGCTCGTCGCCGAGGACGTCGAGCGCCTTCGGGGCCTGACCGGGCAGACCTGGCGCGAGGCCTTCTACCTGCTCGAGACGAGTTACACAGGCGAGGACGGCGACGGCACCGGCATGACCCATCCCGCGCTGCGCGTGTTCCGCAACCGGCCGGGCTACCGCTTCGAGGGCCGGATGCACGAGCAGATCGCACACCGGCTGCCCACGCAGGCACCGGGACGGGTCGAGCACACCTCGATCCGTGTCGAGCACTACGGCTACCTGGGCTCGGTCCGCAACGCCAAGGAGAAGTCGCGGCGCAACATCGAGCTTCTGCGCGCCCAGCAGGCCGAAGGCCAGGCAGGCGCCTTCCTGCGGTTCAACCTCGGCACCGAGTACGCGACGATCGGCGACCACGCGAGGGCGCTCCCGGAATTCGAGCGGGCCTGGGAGATCGTCAAGCTCCAGGGCGAGCAGGGCCGCGACTACGTGCCGTCGCTGCTGGTGCGCCTGGTCAGCGCGCTGCGCGCCTGCGACCGCGCGCAGGAGGCGGTCTCGCTCACCGAGGAGGCGCTGCAAACTTTCCCCGGGTTCACCGACCTGGTCTTCGCCCAGGCGGTGGCCCTGCGCACGCTCGGCCGCGAGCAGGAGGCGCAGGACGCCTTCGAGCGCTGCCTGGAGATGGGCGACGCCCCGGCGCGCTACGGCGCGACGGTCGGCGCGGGAACCTATCTGCCGATGCTCGCCCTGGCCGAACTGGCGCTCGCCCGAGGCGAGGTGGAGGCGGCGCGGGACGAGCTCGAGCGATGCGTGGCTGCCCACCCCACCTTCTTCGGCGCGGTCGGTCCGTTGGCCACCGTCCTTCTCCAGGCGGGGCTCGACCCCGACGCGGTCGTGGCCGAGATCGAGGAGCGCGTCGCCAAGGCCACCCCGACCATCCGCTTCATGCTCGCCACCGCCCTGCATCAGCACGGTGCGCTCGACGCCGCCGGGCGCCAGTACCGAGCTGTGCTCGAGTCCCGTCCGAGTGCCTCCCAGGTCCGGGTGACTCTGGCCGAGCTCCTGCTCCAGCGAGGCGACTATGCCGGCGCGGCCGAGCTGGCAGGCTCAGTCGATGTCGAAGATGCGTTCGCCGCTCTGGCCGCGCGAATCGAGCTGTGGGCGACGATCGCCGGGCGCGGGCAGGAGCACCTCGGACTCGCGCAGGCGCGCGCGCGCGAGGCCGGTGTCTCCCCTGCGGAGCTCGACGTCTTCAGCCGCTGGGCGGCACTGTCCGCGGGTCAGCCGCTCGACGGGCCCCTGGCAATCGGCGGCACGCCCCTGCTCGGCGTGATCCTCGAACGCCTCCTGGCCCTGCACGAGTTCGAGACCTTCGAGTTGCTGCTCCCGGCGCTGATCGGCTCGGAGCTCCCGCGCCGCGAGCAGCAGGAGCTGCTGGGCGGGCTGTATCTCCGTTACGGGTTCCTGCAGTCGGCCGCGCGAGAGTGGCTGACCGTATGTGAGTCGGCACCCGACTCCCGAGCGTTCGTAGGTCTCGCGCGCGTGGCCCTCGCCCACGGCTCGGAGGCGGACGCGGCCACATTCGCCGCGCAGGCCCTGACCCTCGACGGCTCCAGCGCCCCCGCCCGGGAGCTGCTCGAGGCGCTCTCGCCGAGGCAAGACGGGGCGGCTGCGGCCGTCACAACCTGACTCGCGCCATGAGCCGGATCGTCCAAACGTCCAGCGTCAACCTCAAGTTTGGTCTGGCCAGAACGATTACGCCAGCAGGAAGATCACATGACGCGACGCGGCGGTCCATGGACCGGCGCGATCAAGGAGGACTCGCAACCCATGAGCTTCGACATCTCATCCGTGCAGGCGCTGCACGCCGCGACGGGATCGGTCGGGGCCTCAGGCAGGGCGAAGGGGGCTAATGGAGGCCGTCGTGTCGACACGAGCGATGCGGTCAAGGTCGACGTATCGGGAATCCCTCACAGCCCGCCCGCCGAGGTGCTCGATGCGATGGGCGTCGCCGCTTCACAGCACGACAAGCTGGCCGCCTCAGGAAGAGGCCTCAGCTTCAAGATCGATGACGCGACCGGCAAGGTCGTCGTCTCGGTTCACGACAACCACGGCAACGTGCTGTTCACGGTGCCGGGCGGCAAGGCGCTCGACTTCGCGAGTGGCGGCAGCCTCGAATAGGTAGGCACTCATGTCGTTCTCATCGCCGTCTTCGTCGAGCATCGGTGTCTCGAGCCTGAATACCGGGCTGGGTCTCCCCGGCTCGGCTCCCCCACTGCAGATCACTGGTCTGGCCTCCGGGCTGGATACCAACTCGATCATCTCGCAGCTGATGGCGATCCAGGAGCAGCCGCTGACCAACCTGCAGACCCAGCAAAAGGGGATCCAGGCCCTGAACAGCAACCTGCAGACCATCCAGACGGCGCTGCAGGGCTTGGTCACCAACGCCCAGAACCTCGCCTCGACGACCCTGTTCAGCAACACCCAGACGGTCACCTCGACGAACTCGACGGTGCTGGCCGCGAGCGCGACCTCGGGCGTGGGCGCGGTCGTCGGTGGCTACCAGGTCGCGATCAGCCAGCTGGCCAGCGCAGCTAACCAGACCTTCTCCTTCACCTCCCCGACCGCGGCCGACACGCTGACCGTCGGCCAGGGCGGGCAGACCAAGACCTATTCGCTGGCCGCGGGCGCCACCGCCCAGAACTTCGCCGATGCCGTGAACGCCGACTCCAGCGGCTACGTCTGGGCAACCGTGGTCAACGGCAACATCGTCTTCTCCAACCGGACCACGGGCAGCGCAAGCACCTTCACGGTGTCCGACTCGGGCGGCTCGCTCGCGCAGCAGTCGAGCGTCGCCGGGCTCGACGCCCAGTACACGGTGAACGGCGGCAGCACCCAGACGTCCTCCTCGAACAGCGTCACCACCGCGATCCCCGGCGTGACCCTGAACTTCGGCGGCGTCACCACCGGCGGAGCCCCTGTGACAGTGAGCGTGGGCGCACCCAGCCTTTCGACGAGCACGATCCAGAACGCAGTCCAGGCCTTCGTGAGCTCCTACAACTCCGTGCTCACCCAGATCCAAACCCAGCTCACGCAGGCCCCGAGCCGCAGCGATCCGACCCAGGGCACGCTGTTCGGCGACCCGGGGCTGAACGACCTGCTGTTCAACATGCGCCAGGCGATGTACCAGGGCGGCACCGGGCTGCCGGCCGGGATGGCCTCGATGATGGACATCGGCGTGAGCACCGGCGCGACCACGGGCAGCGGCACGTTCTCCCAGAGCGCGGTGAACGGCCAGCTCACGCTGGATGCCAACGCGCTGACCCAGGCCATCACGACCAATCCGAGCGGCGTGACCTCCGTGCTCCAGGCCTTCTCGAGCAACTTCGCGAACATGGTCAACGCCAGCGCCGACGCCGGCGGCACGATCGACTCGCGCATCCAGGGAAACAGCACCGAGATCACCGACCTGGGCAACCAGATCTCGGCCATGCAGTCGACGCTGGCCGACAAGCAGCTCCAGCTCCAGCAGCAGTTCGCGGCGCTGGAAGGCGCGCTCTCGCAGAACCAGTCGACGTCGGCCTGGCTGACGAGCCAGATCACATCGCTGCCGCTGCCCTAACTCGTTCTAGACGCCCCTAAAGCTTTCCGTCACCGGTCGATTACCGGGATATGGATCACACGGGCAGGAGTGAGAGTTGAGCCAGAACCTGGCCTACTCGGCCTCACCGCGCGCGTACCGGGAGGGCGCAATCCTGAGCGCTCCTCCGGAGAGGTTCGTTGTGATGCTCTACGACGGCGCGCGGCGCTTTCTGCACCAGGCCGCCGCAGCGATGCGCGCCGGCCAGACGGAGCTGATGCACAACAAGCTGCGCCGCGCCGAGGACATCATCGTGTACCTGAAGGACACGCTCGACCTCGAGCAGGGAGGCGAGATCGCCGCCCGGCTTCAGGCCATCTACCTGTTCTGCGGCCAGCACCTCCGGCAGGCTCGGTTCGATCGGGATCCGGCCAAGATCGAGCAGGTCAGCAAGCTGCTCGGCCAGCTGCGCGAGGCCTGGGCGGCGATCGAGGCTCAATGAGCCGGGCGTCCGAGGCTCCCTACGAGCAGCTCCTGGCGCTGGGCGTCTGCGGACTCGAGCTGGCTCGCGACGGCCGGCTGAGCGAGCTGGCCGCCTGTCAGGAGGCGCGTATCGAGTTGATCGGCCGCCTGCCCAGCGAGCCGCCGGCCGACGCTCGGGCGGCGCTGGAACGCTGCCTTCTGATCGAGCGACATCTCGAGGCCGAGCTCCGCGCGGCTCGCGAATCGGTGCTCGAGGCGCTCGGCGAGCTCCGCCGCGCACAGCGCGCCGCCGACGGCTACACCCCCGTGCGCCACCGCGTGCGGGTCGTGCGCGCCGAGGCCTGAAAGCGCCCGCTCTATCAAGAGTTCCCGGCCTCGGCCGATTGCTCGGGCATGCGGCTTGTGCCCACGACCATGCTTCACGAGGGCGCGCTGTTGGCCCGGGACGTCCTGATCGGGCGTCCGGACGGGATACCGCTCCTACGGGCCGGAGTGCGCATCTCCCCCGAATACCGCGACCGGCTTCTGCATCTCGGGATCCGAGCGGTCTACATCGAGGATCACCACGGCGGCGGCATCCACCCCGAGCCGCTCGTCAGCGCGGAGACGCGCCAGGTCGCGACCCGGGCCGTGGCCGACGCCTTCCAGGTCTCCAGCGAGTCCTTGCTCGTCCACCAGGCGATCCCCTCGGAGACCGTGCGCTCGCTCGAGGAGATCGTGTCCCGGATCCTGGCCGAGGTCGCGAGCTGCGGCAGCGCCGCGCTGGCACTCGCCGATCTGGCCAGCGCGGACGCCTACACCTTCCAGCACTCGATCGACGTCACCGCGCTCGGGCTCCTGATCGGTCACCGCATGTTCACCGAGCGCGGCTGGCTCGACTTCCGGGGCGTTCGCCAGTTCCATCGCCTCGACGAGCGCCTGCATATGCTCGGGATGGGGCTGCTGCTGCACGACGTCGGCAAGCTCGCCCTGCCGAGCTCGATCACCGACAAGCGCGATGACCTCACACAAGAGGAGTGGGAGCTCATGCGCAGCCACCCGCGGCTCGGGCTCGAGCTCCTGCGCGGCGATGACTTCTCCCCGCTCGTCAAGGCCGTCGTCCTGCGCCACCACGAGCGCTGGGACGGAAGTGGCTATCCCGACGGCAAACGCGGAACCGAGATCCACGAGATGGCACGGATCGCCGCGGTCGCCGACGTCTATGACGCGGTCACCTCCGAGCGCACCTACGCCGCCGCCAAGCCCGCCCACGAGGGCGTGCGCGCGATCCTCGAGGCATCGGGCACGCAGTTCGACCCGGACGTCGTCTCGATGTTCGCCCGGATCGTCGCCCCATTCCCTCCCGGCGTCGAGGTGCGGCTCGCCGACGGTCGCCGCGCGGTCGTGGTCAGCGTTCCCGACGACGCGCTCGACCGGCCGCTCGTGCGCGTGATCGAGGGTCCGGGCGCTCCGTATGAGATCGCCCTGCTGCACGAGCCTCGCCTGCAGATCGACGGCTGGCCGCATTTCGCCGCCGCAGCAGCCGCCTAGCGGCACGGCTGCAAGCCGCTGGCCAGCGGGCCAGAAAAGCTGAGCAAAGCTCAACATCCTCGGTAGGTGTCCGATGTGTTGGGCATGAACGCTCCCCGGGGTGTGAACTAACCCATGCGTTTGGCCCCCCTGTCCGAGGTCCCTGATGGCGTGACCGTGGGCCGCGACGTCCTGGCGGGAATGGACCGCGCACCGCTGCTCCGGGCCGGGGTGACGCTGACCCCCGACTACCGTGAGGGGCTGGTGCGCTCCGGTGTGCACGCGATCTACGTGGAGGATCGCTCGAGCGCGGGCATCGTCCCCGCCCGTCCGCTGATCGGCGAGGAAACGCAGGCGCTGGCCGCACGCGTGATGGCCGACGCCTACTCCGAGGCCCGCTCCGCTTTCGAGACACGCCGTCCGCTCGACCCCGAGGTCGCCGAGACGCTGACCACGGTGCTCGAGGTCATGCTCGACGAGATCAAGTCCCACGGCGAGGCCGCCGTCGCTCTGCGCGACATGTGCGCGGCCGACGCCTACACCTTCCAGCATTCGATCGACGTGACGGCGCTGGGGATGCTCGTTGGGGCGCATTTCTTTGCCGCCCAGGGCTGGCGCACGGAGCCGGTCGGCTCGGGTCCGGCGCAGATCGACGAACGGCTGCTGATACTCGGCCTCGGCCTGCTGCTGCACGACATCGGCAAGCTCGCAGTGCCGACTCCGATCCTCCAGAAGCCCGGGCCGCTGACCCAGGACGAGCGCGATCTGATCGAGAACCACCCCCAGGCCGGCTTCGATCTCCTCGCGGGCAATTCCTGGTCGCCGCTGGTCAAGGCGATCGTTCTGCGCCACCACGAGCGCTGGAACGGCTCCGGGTATCCGGATGGCCTGCGCGGGCACGAGATCCACCCGATGGCCCGGATCGCGGCCGTGGCCGATGTATACGACGCGGTCACCTCAGAGCGCCCGTACGCCGCGGCCCGACCGGCTCACGAGGGGCTGCAGATCATCACCGGCGGAGCGGGCACGCAGTTCGATCCCGGCGTGGTCGACGTGTTCGCCGGGCTGGTGGCCCCGTTCCCGCCCGGAGTCGAGGTCAAGCTGAACGACGGGCGCAGGGCACTGGTCGTCGAGGTTCCCAGTGACACGCTCGATCGCCCGCTCGTCCGCGTGATCGACAATCCCGACTCCCCCTACGAGCTGGCGCTGGCCAGCGAGCCGGAGGTCGGGATCGAGGGCTGGGACGAGCCCGTGAGACTCAGCGCGTGAGCTGGGTCGACCGGTCGTCCAGAGCGCTCTAAAGCATCCCCGGCCTCAGCCGATCAAGGGAACGACTGCACGGAGCGAGTCGTAGTCAGCCCAGGGAGGGCGAAGTCACTTCCAGGTACTTCCATGTCCCTCCTCGACACGACTCAGCTTGCGTTGGAATCCGCGATGCAGGGCTCAATGCTCCGCCAGTCGCTGCTGACCAACAACCTCGCCAACGTCGACACCCCCGGCTACCAGCGCCAGGACGTCAACTTCCAGGCGACCCTCCAGCAAGCGCTGTCCAGCGGGCAGCCGCTGGATCAGGTGACCTTCCAGCCCTACACCCAGCAGCAGGTGCTCCGGGCCGATGGCAACGGCGTCTCCGCCGAACAGGAGCAGGCCAACATCTCCGAGAACGGCCTGCTGTACGAGAACCTCACGCAGATCGCCGCCGCGCGCGAGCAGATCCTGATCAGGGCGATGGGGATCGGCGGATGAGCTTCTTCGACTCATTGGACATCGCCGCCAGCGGCCTCACCGCCGAGCGCACGCGCATGGACGTCACGGCCGAGAACCTGGCCAACGCCCAGACCACCCGTGGCGCCAACGGACAGCCCTACCAGCGCCAGGAGGTCGTCCTGCAGCAGACCGGCACGAGCTTCGGCGCGACCCTGGCGGGCGCGATGGGCGCCCCCGGCGGTCCCGCCAGCGGCCCGGTCGCGGGCGGCGTGCAGGTCGCCGGCATCGTCGCCGATCCGACGCCGGACAAGCTCGTCTACGACCCGGGCAACCCGGACGCCAACGCGCAGGGCTACGTCCGCATGCCGAACGTCAACCCGGTGACCGAAATGGTCGACCTCATCTCCGAGTCGCGCTCCTACGAGGCGGACGTGACGGCGATGCAGACCGCCAAGAACATGTACTCCAAGACGCTGGATCTGCTCAAGTGATTCCGGCGATCTCGGCAGCACTCGGCCCGCTCGATCCGAGCGAGTGGAGCATCGGCGGTCTCGGCTCGGCCGGCTCCGCCGCCCCGGCCTCCGGATCGGGGAGCTTCGCGAACGCCCTCTCGGGCGCGCTCGACTCCCTGCAGGCCGCGCAGGACAGCGCCGCTGGGGCCTCCCAGGCGCTGGCGACCGGCACCGCGACCGATCCCACCCAGGCCGTCACCGCGGTCGAGAACGCGTCACTCGAGATGGATCTGGCCTCCCAGATCCGCACCAAGCTCGTCGATTCCGTCAACACGATCTTCCAGACCCAGGTCTAATCCGTGCCGGCCACCCTCACAAAGCTGACCCCAAAGGGCTGGGCCACCGTCGGCGGCGCTGCCGCCGTGGCCATCGTCTTCCTGATGCTGGTCTTCCAGATGGCCACGAAGACGAGCTACACCACGCTCGAGGCCGGCCTCGACCCGGCTACCACGGGCAAGGTCACCTCGGCTCTGGCCGGCAAGGGCATCGCCTATCAGCTGCAGAACAGCGGCACCGCCGTGGCCGTCGATCCCAGCCAGGTCGCGCAGGCGCGGGTGGCCCTGGCCTCGGCGGGCCTGCTCGGCACCGGCACGAGCACGGTCAATCCGCTGAACCTGAGCATGGGCGCGACCAACTATCAGCAGCAGCTCGCCAATCAGATGTACCTCGAGCAGCAGCTCGACCAGACGATCGGTCAGATTCAGGGCATCTCCGGCGCCCAGGTCCATCTCGTCCTGCCCGATCCCACGCAGGCCGTGTTCGGCAACTCGACCCCGGCCACGGCGTCGGTGCTGATCTCAGATAGTGGCGCCATGGATCCCGGGGCGGTGCACGGCATCGCCGAGCTCGTGGCCTCGAGCGTGCCCGGGCTGGCGCTGGACAAGGTCACGGTGACCGACACCACCGGCCAGCTGCTCTGGCCGACGGCAGACTCGTCCGGAGCCGCCGGCACCGGTGGCAGCTCCAAGCAGGCAGCTGAGGCGCGCTACGACGCCTCGATGGCCTCGACGGTCAACGCCATGCTCACCCAGGCCCTCGGCCCCGGCAAGGCGATGGTCCAGGTCAACGCCGACCTGAACGAGAACCAGACCCAGCAGCAGTCCCTGACCTACGCCAACAAGGGCGTGCCGCTGACCAGCCAGACGCAGACCGAGACCCTGACCGGCAACGGCACGAACGGCACAGCCGGTGCGGCCGGGAACATCCCCGGCTACGCGGCGCTCGCCGGAGGCAAGTCGAACTACAAGAACACGACCACGAACGTCCAGAACGCCGTCAGCAAGACGGTCACGCAGTCGACGATCGCGCCAGGCTCGATCAACTCCCAGAGCGTTTCGGTGATGGTCGACAAGACGGTCCCCGCCGCCGAGCTGCCGAACATCCAGAAGGCGGTCTCCGAGGCCGTGGGGCTGAACACCAAGCGCGGCGACTCGATCGTCGTCGTCCCGATGAGCTTCGCCAAGCAGTCGCTGAGCTCTTCGTCGGCGGCCGCGAGCGCGGCGTCGAGCAGCATGATGAATTACGCCAAGTACGCCGTTGTCGGCCTCGGCGCGCTGATCTTCCTCTTCTTCGTCGGGCGCGCCGTGCGCAAGCGCGAGCGCGAGGCGCTGATGGCAGAGCCCACGTGGCTGCGCGAGCTCGAGGCTCCGCGCTCGCTGGCCAGCCTGCAGCAGGGCCCGCGCGTCGAGATGGCTCAGCTTCCGCCCGAG
Organism: Solirubrobacteraceae bacterium; assembly: GCA_035295205.1. Lineage (GTDB taxonomy): Bacteria > Actinomycetota > Thermoleophilia > Solirubrobacterales > Solirubrobacteraceae > Palsa-465. The sequence continues at coordinate 19,103 of DATGJM010000117.1, forward strand.
CCCCCGACGCAGGTGATCCCACTGAGCGCACCCGTGAACGTGGCGCGCCGCCAGGTTGAGGACCTGGTCGAGCGTGACGCCGACCGCGTCGCCCAGCAGGTCCGAGCCTGGATGGCGGAGGATTAGGCCATGGCCGTCGAAGGCAGCAGAAGCTTCGGCGGGGGCTCGCGGCGCGGGCGTACGACCGGCAAGCGCAAGTCGGCGGTCCTGCTCGTGAGCCTCGGCTCCGACAAGGCGGCCGACGTGTTCAAGCACATGCGCGACGACGAGATCGAGGCGCTGTCGCTGGAGATGGCCAAGCTCCAGCACGTCGAGCCCGCCCAGACCGATGCGGTCTTCGAGGAGTTCGCGGCGACCGTCACCGCCTTTGACTCCTACGTTTCGGGCGGCGTCGACTTCGCCCGCGAGGTGCTCGAGCGCGCACTCGGCCATGACCGGGCCAGTGAGATCATCACCCGCCTGGCGAGCGTGATCGAGATGCGGCCGTTCGAGTTCATGCGCCGCACGCCACCCGAGCAGATCGTGAACTTCCTGCGCAACGAGTCCCCGCAGGTCGTCGCGCTCGTGGTGGCCAACCTGAACACGACGCTCGCCGCCCAGGTGCTGGCGGGCCTTCCCGAGGCCGAGCAGGCGGACATCGCGGTGCGGATCGCGCGCATGGGCGAGACCAGCCCCGACGTGGTCAAGCAGGTCGAGGCGATCATGCGCCAGAAGCTCGAGAACGTGGTTCAGCAGGAGTACACGGTGGCTGGCGGAGTCAAGTCGCTGGCGGACATCCTCAACCAGGTGGACCGCTCGACCGAGCGCAACGTGCTCGATTCGCTCTCGGACGCCGACGAGGAGCTCGGCGAAGAGGTCCGGCGCCTGCTGTTCGTGTTCGAGGACATCGTCAAGCTCGACGACCGCGCGATCCAGATGGTTCTGCGCGAGGCCGACCAGAAGGACCTGGCGCTCGCGCTGCGCGGCGTCAGCGACGAGGTCAAGCAGATCATCCTCTCCAACATGTCCGAGCGCGGCGCGGAGATGCTGCTCGAGGAGATGGAGTTCCAGCCGCCGCAGCGCAAGAAGGTCGTCGAGGACGCTCAGGGTCGCATGGTTGCGATCGTGCGGCGTCTCGAGGAGTCCGGCGCGATCGTGCTCGACCGCGGCGAGGCCGAGAGTGTCGTCTGAGGCCGGCGTCGCCGCCTACTCCTTCAGCCAGCTGGACGCGCCGCCCACGGTGGGCGAGATCGCCGACGCCCTGGCCGCGGTGCAGCGGGAGGCCGATCAGATGCGCGAGCGCGCTCGGGCTTCCGGCCACGCCGAGGGTTATGCGGCCGGACTGGCCGAGGCCCGCGAGCAGGCCGGGCCGGCGCTGGCCGCGCTGCGCGAGCTCGGAGCGCAGTTCGCCGCCCTGCGCGAGCAGGTGATCTCCGAGCTCGAGCAGGACTCGCTCGCGATGGCCTTCGAGCTCTCTGAGCACATCATGGCCGGAGCCGTGCAGGTGCAGCCGGAGCGAGTGCTCGACGTAGCGCGCCACGCGCTGCGCCACATCTCCGACCGCCGTCAGGTCACGCTGGTCGTGAACCCCGACGACCTGGCGCTCCTGAACGACGCCTCGGTGGGACTGCAGTCGGAGCTCGGTGGCATCGAGCACCTCGCGGTCCAGTCGGACCGGCGGGTCGGTCGCGGAGGCGCGATCGCTCGCACCGATGCGGGCGAGATCGACGCCGGGCTGCGCGTCCAGCTTGCCCGCGCGCGCGAGCTGGTGGCCGAGGACCTCGCCGAGGTGCTGCCCGACGCCCCGTCGCTGCTGCAGCCCCCCACCGTCTCCGAGAATGGCTGAGCCCTCGACCGGCGCGGTGCTCCGCGCCCGGCGCGTCCTCTCTCAGTCCGACCTCTCCCGCCGGCGCGGCCGGGTGGCGGACCTGATCGGCCTGATCATCGAGGCCACCGGCGTGCAGGTCGAGATCGGCGAGATCTGCCTGGTCGGCGATGGCCGCGACCGCGACCCCGTCGCCTGCGAGGTCGTTGGCTTCCGCGCCGGGCGCACGCTTCTGATGCCCCTCGGTGAGCTGCACGGGATCGGTCCCGGCACCGCCGTGCACTCGACCGGCCGGCCGTTCCGCGTCGTCGTGGGCCAGCCACTTCTCGGGCGGGTCGTCGACGGGCTCGGAGCTCCGCTCGACGGCGAGCTCCTCCCGGCTGCGGGGATGACCTGGCGCTCGGCGATGGCGCCCCCGCCGGATGCTCTGACCCGGCCCCGGATCTCTGAACGTGTCGGGCTGGGGGTCCGGGCGCTGGACGGGCTCGTGCCCTGTGGCCGCGGGCAGCGCCTGGGCATCTTCGCCGGCTCGGGCGTCGGCAAGTCCTCGCTCCTGGGCATGATCGCCCGCTCGACCTCGGCAAAGGTCAACGTGATCGCCCTCGTCGGCGAGCGCGGGCGGGAGGTGCGCGAGTTCATCGAGCGCGACCTCGGGGATGCGCTGGCGCATTCGGTCGTGGTGGTCGCGACCTCGGACCAGCCGGCGCTGGTGCGCATCCGTGCCGCGTTCACGGCCACGGCGATCGCCGAGTATTTCCGCGACCAGGGTCACGACGTGATGCTCATGATGGACTCGGTGACCCGATTCGCGATGGCGCAGCGCGAGGTCGGCCTGGCGATCGGCGAGCCCCCCGCCACGCGCGGATACACGCCGAGCGTGTTCGCGCTGCTGCCGAAGCTGCTCGAGCGCGCCGGGACCTCCGTCTGTGGCTCGATCACGGGTCTGTACACCGTGCTCGTCGACGGCGACGACATGAACGAGCCGATCGCGGACGCCGTGCGCTCGATCCTGGATGGGCATGTGGTCTTGACCCGGGGGCTGGCCCATGCCGGGCACTACCCGGCGGTCGACGTGCTCCAGAGCGTCTCGCGCCTGATCGGCGAGATCGTTTCGGCTGACGTGCGCGAGGCGGGGATGCGGTTGCGAACCGCGCTCGCCGCCTACCGCGAGAAGGAGGACCTGATCTCGATCGGCGCCTACCGCTCGGGGACCGACCCGGTGCTCGACTCGGCCATCGCCTGCCGTTCGGAGATCGACGCCTTCCTGCGCCAGGCCGTGGACGAGCGGAGCGGGCTCGACGACGCCGACGCGCAGCTGCTGGAGCTGGCCCAGTCGTTGGCGCACGCCCGCGCCGCGGCCACCGTGGTCGACGCCCCCGCGCAGCCGCCCGCGGTCGCGGGTCCCCCCGTCCCGCGCCTCCCCGTCGGGGGGCCCGCCGGCGCCCCCGTCGCGATTCCCGCTCTGACACTGGGAACCTAGGGACCTGGACCGGCGGGGCGGGAACAACCTCCGCCTCGCGCCGGCGTTGGCCTCGGTTGGGATGACGTTCCCGTTCAGCGGGAGTTTCCACCCACTCTGTGCTTTCGGGGAACCGAAGCGGAGGTTCTTCCCGCAACGAACCTCCGCCTCGTGCCGGCGTTGGCCTCGGTTGGGCTCCTGGTCTCGCTCAGCGAAACCGTTATCCCACTCGGCTAATTCGCCAAATCGAGGCGGAGGTTCGTCTCGCGGCTCGGACACCTGTCCAGTCCGCTGTAGCCCCGGGCCACGCGGCCGACTACAAGGCCATGAACGGTTCGTCGTTCCGGTTCCGACTCGAGCGCGTGCGCGCGTTGCGCGAACGCAGCGAGGACGCGGCCAAGCAGGCGCTGGCGGAGGCGATGCAGGAGCATCACCTGGCCAGCCAGGAGCTCGACCGGGCCCACGAGCGTGTCGCCCAGGCGTGCGCCGCCCAGCTCGAGGCCACCGCCGGCAAGAGCACGGTCCACGACCTGCTCGCCCGCCAGGCCTACCTCGAGCGCGCCGAGCGCGCGGTCCACGCCACGCGGCACGACCTCGAGCGCCACGAGCGCCATCTCGAGCAGCGCCGCCAGGAGCTTCACGTTGCAGCCCGCGAGCGCCAGGCGCTGGAGCGCCTGAAGGAGAACCGCCGCGCCGATCACGAGCGCGAGGCGGCTCGCCGCGAGAACATCGTTCTCGACGAGATCGCGATCAACGGATTTCGCCGGCGGAGGGCCGCATGACGCCTTCCATGTCACCGCCGCCCAGCGCGGCGGCCCCGCCGGGCGCCCCAGCGCCCCCGGGGACAGCCCCCCCGCCCGGCAATGCCCCGCCGGGTGAGGGCACGAGCCCACCGGCAGCGCCGTTCGCCAGCGTGCTGAACGAGCAAGTGGCCCGGACCGCAGTTGCGGAAGGCCAGCCGAAGACCGCCACCGACAGCGGCGGTCACCGCGAGACTCGCGGCGGCGACAGCACTGACCAGCACGACCTGGCGCAGACGGGCGCGCAGGACGGCAAGAGCTCGGGCTCGCTGCTGGCCTCGTTCGAGGCGGTTGCGCCGCCCGCTGCGACCGCTCAGCCCCACACGCCGGCCACGTCCGCCGCTGCCGGTCCGCAGGATTCCCAGCCTGAGCCGGCGATCGCCCTGAAGCCGGCGTTTGCCGGGGTCGTGGCGCAGCCCGCGACCCTGCCCGCGCCCGTGTCCGCACCCGGGACCCTGCCCGCGCCCGCGAGCGATCAGCGTGAGCAGCAGGCCCAGCCGGCGCCGGTCGCTCAGCCGAGCCAGACCGTCGCCGTGGATCCGAAGGCGCCCGCTCGGCCGGCTCTGCAGGCGCTGTTCACCGAGCCGCCGGCGGCGCGCGCAAGCACGGCCACGTCGCCGGCCGCCGCCGCAGCCCCGGCCGCGACCGCAGCCCCGACGCCGGCCGAGCGGGTCACGACGAGCGCGCCCGCGGCCCCGGCCGACGGCCAGGCCGCGGGCTCCGAGCTGCCCCCCGCGACCGTGCACTTCGACACAGCGCCCGCGCCGGCGACCCCCGCCCAGGCCCAGCACGGCGACCCCGGCCCCTGGCAGGTCGACGGCCACCGGCACACCCCCGCCCCGTGGCCGATCGACCCGCACCCCCAGCCTCAGACTCACCCCCAGGACGGATCGGACGCCCGCGGAGCGCTCGAGCACGCCGGCGCGCACGGGACGGCTGTGCCGGCCGCGAGCGCGGCCGGGCAGCAGCCGGTCGCGACCGTCGCCGCCGAGCCAACCCCGCAGACCGCCCCGCCCGCCGCGCCGACCGCCGAGCCAACCTCGCAGACCGCCCCGGCCGCAGCCGCCGCGGCAGCAGCGTCCCAGCCCACCGTCGATCCGGCCCGGCCCTCCGCAGAGCAGCCCGCCCCCACCGCCCAGCCGCACACCTCAGGCGCGCAGCCGCAGGCCCCCACCCCCCAGCCGGCCTCCGCCGCACCGCCGGCCCCCGCCACCACCGCGCCCCCAACGCAGCCGGCACCCCCAACCCAGGCGCACACCAACCCCACAC
>DATGJM010000118.1:0-18321 GCA_035295205.1 Solirubrobacteraceae bacterium
GCGTGAAGGCCAGCGGCAGGAGCGCCGCCTGCACGGCCAGCAGCGCCCCGCAGGCGGCCAGCGTGGCCCGCCGGCGATGCACGTAGAGCAACCAGGCGGCCTCGGGCCACACCAGAAAGGCGGCGAAGAAGTGGGTCAGCAGCGCCAGAGCGGAGCAGCCGGCCCACCAGGCGACGCTGCGACCCGCCCCGGTGCGCAGCGCCCGCGCGAACCACAGCAGCGAGGCGGCGGACAGCGCGGCCACGAGCATGTACTCGCGCGCCTCCTGCGAGTACCAGATCATGAACGGGTTGATCGCCGCCAGGCCGGCGGCCACGAGCCCGGCGCGGCGGGAGACGAGCTCCTCACCGCACTTGTAGATCAGCGCCACAGCGGCCACACCGGCCAGCGCAGAGAGCGAGCGCAGGGCCACCTCACCGGTGCCGAATACCTTCGCCCACAGCCACCCGAGCACGAAGTACAGCGGCGGGTTGGTCTCGCGCGTGTAGAGCGAGTGCAGGACGCTTCCGAGCGAGCCCTGGAATTCGTGGGCGGCCTGCGCCTCGTCGAACCAGTAGCTCTGGGAGCCCAGGGTCACGAAACGTAGGACGGCGGCGAGGACGAGGATCCCCGCCAGCGCCCAGCCCTCGGGCCCGAGCGGCGTCGCGAATCGCTCCCGCGCGTCGCCCGATGCCTGGGGCCGCGAGGAGATCAGCATGACGCGGGCATTCTAGGAACCTCCGACGCGCTGAACCGTTGCCGCTATGGTGCCCCGCTTGCCCAGAATGGGACTCACACACCTGGCGGGCCTGCTGGCCACCGCTGCGCTGCTCGCCGCAGGCTGCGGCGGCGGCGGGCACGCGAGTCCTCCCCCGCCCGTCAAGCCGAGCCCCGCGCAGGCAGCCCATCGCCCGCCGCTGCTCTCGATGTTCGAGGCCGGCGGACTCAGCGGTGACCCCACCGCCGTGCTCACCCAGCTTCGCCGGCTCGGAGTCGACGTCGTGCGCGTGTTCGTGCCCTGGGGCGCGCTGGCGCCGAATGCGGCCGCTCGCCATCTCCCGGCGGGAGAGAACCCCGCCTCGCCCGGGATCTACCAGGGGAGCGCCTGGGCCTCCTATGACGGCATCGTCCGGGCCGCGGCCGCCCAGGGGATCGCCATCGATCTCACGCTCGAGGCGCCCGCCCCGCTCTGGGCTGTGGGTCCAGGAGTCCCGCGCGGGGGCCTCACGGGGCCGTGGAGACCCAACGCCGCCGACTACGGCGCCTTCGTGCGTGCCGTGGCCGGCCGCTACACCGGCTCCTACGCGCCGCCGGGCGCCACGCGACTCCCGCGGGTGCACATGTGGTCGATCTGGAACGAGCCCAACTACGGCGTCCAGCTCGCCCCCCAGGCGACCGACCACTCACAGGTCGAGGTCGCCCCCGCCATCTACCGCGGCCTTGTCGACGCCGCGTGGTCGGCGCTCGCGGCCACGGGCCACGGCCACGACACGATCCTGCTCGGCGAGCTGGCGCCGCGAGGGCAGACCTTCCAGGGGCACCCGGGTAACTACGACGGCATGGTGCCGCTGCGGTTCCTGCGCGCCCTTTACTGCGTCGACGGCAGTCTGAAGCCGCTGCAGGGCGCGGCGGCGAGCCAGCGCGGCTGCCCCCGGGGGGGCGGCTCGGCGGCTTTCTCCGCCCAGCACCCCGCGCTCTTCCAGGCCAGCGGGTACGCGCTGCACCTCTATCCCCAGGGCGCCCTGGCTCCCAACGTCGTCACCCCAGGCGAGCCCGACTACGCGGATCTGGCCACGCTTCCGCGCTTCGAGCGGACGCTGGACACGATCATGAGCGCCTACGGAAGCCACAAGCGCTTCCCGATCTACGACACCGAGTTCGGCTATAAGACCAACCCGCCCTATGCCTACGGGGTTCCGGCAGCCACGGCAGCCACCTACCTCAGCTGGTCGGAGTACATGCACTGGCGCGATCCCCGAGTGGCCAGCTACGACCAGTACCTGCTGATGGATCCTGGGCCGCCGAGCCGCTTCGATAGCGGGATCGAGACCTCGGCCGGCACTCCCAAACCGAGCTTCTTCGCCTACCGGATGCCGCTGTACATGCCCGTCACCCGCGCCGGCTCGGCCGCGAGGCTCGAGGTCTGGGGCTGCGCACGCCCCTCGGGTGTCGTTCGTGCTCGGACGGGAAGGCCCCAGGTCGCGACGCTCCAGTTCGCCCCGTCCGGGAGCACCCGCTTCGCGAAGCTGCGCTCGGTGACGCTCACAGATCCGAGCTGCTACTTCGACTTGCGGGTGCCGTTCACCCGCAGCGGCCAGCTCCGTCTGGCCTGGTCGCCCGTCCACGGACCGGCGATCTACAGCCTCCCGATCCGGGTGACGATCGGCTAGGCTCAGGGGTCGCGGGTCCGCCGGTCAGTTCGTGGACCCCATCCGGCTCGCGGGGCGAAACTTCACTTCCGCGGGACTGTTGCTCTGAGCAATGCCCTTCATTCGACGCACCCCCACCCAGTTGCTCCTCGGCGCGCTCCTCGCCGCCTTCGCGCTGCTCCTGAGCTCCGCCTCGGCCCGCGCCTCGCACTTCCAGGTGGCGATGTTCGAGGAGGACAGCGGGGCCGCTCAGAATCCCGCCGCCACGCTGGCCGAGCTCCAGCGCCTCGGTGTCGGCGTGCTGCGCTACTCGCTGTCCTGGAACCGGGTCGCGCCGGCCCCCAGGCCGTCCGGATTCAAGGCCACCGATCCCGGCTCCCCCGGCTACGACTTCTCGACCGTCGACCGGCTCGTGAGCGATGCACCGGCCTACGGGATCACGATCGACCTCTCGGTCACCGGTGCTCCGCCTCGGTGGGCCGAGGGTCGGGGCCAGCCGCGAGGCGGCAACCCCGACTGGGAGCCCTCGGCGGCGGGATACGGCGACTTCGTCCGGGCCGTGGGCGCCCGCTACAGCGGCCATTACGTTCCCCCCGGCGCCACCAGCCCACTCCCCCGCGTCTCGATGTGGGAGCTCTGGAACGAGCCCAACTTCGGTGGTGACCTGGCCCCGCAGGCGCTCAGGAACTCGACGCTGCCGACGGCCGCCCCGATGTACCGCGCGCTCCTCGACGCCGGCTGGCGCGCCCTCGCGTCCACCCAGCACGCCCACGACATCGTGATCATCGGCAACCTCGACGCGCGCGGGCAGAGCGGCCGGCCATCGCGCGGCGCGCCGCAGGGCTTTCCCGGCTACTACGCCGCCACCAAGCCGATCGCATTCGTGCGCCAGCTGTACTGCGTCGGGCACGATCTGCGCCCGCTGCGCGGCCGCGCGGCGCGACTGATCGGTTGTCCCACGAGCGCCGCCGGCGTGGGCGGCTTCCGCCGCACCCATCCCGGGTTGTTCGCAGCCTCGGGCTTCGGCGACCATCCCTATCCGCTCACGATGCCACCGAACCGGGCCGACACCCGTGACGGCGACTTCGCCGAGTTCGCCCAGCTTCCGCACCTGATCGCGGTGCTCGACGGGATCCAGCGCACCTATCACTCCGGCCGGCGCTTCGCCATCTATAACAACGAGTACGGGTACATCACCGACCCGCCGAACCGAAGCCAGCGCTTCCCCTCGCCGCAGCTCGCGGCCGCATACATCAACTGGTCGGAGTACATCTCATGGCTGAGCCCGCGGATCGCCTCGACCATGCAGTTCCTGCTGCGGGACCCCAACCCTGTGCATGCGCCGGAGTACGGCGGCTTCGCCAGCGGCCTGATCGCCTTCCATGGCACCCGCAAGCCGTCCTACGACGCCTACCGCCTGCCGATCTGGGTGGCCGCCGTACGACGCGGCCGGGTGCTCGTGTGGGGCTGCGCACGGCCCGCGCACGTGTTCGGCAACGCTCACGTCGACGTCCAGTTCGCCGGGCGGCACGGTAAGTTCATCCGGTTGACCGGTGTGACCGTCACCAACCCGCGTGGCTACTTCGAGACGTGGGTCAGGGTGCGCCGCAGCGGAACGCTGAGGCTGGCGTGGACCTATCCTGGAAGCGGCACCGTGTACAGCCGCACAGTGGGAGTGACGGTCAGATGAAGACGCGGCTGAGATCGCTGGCGGCCCTCGCCGCCCTCGCGCTCGCGCTGACCGCGCCGGTACCCGCGCACGCCGCGCATTCGCAGGTCTCCTTCTTCGAGGATGACCCGGGCACGTTCTATGACCCCGTCGGCTTCTTCCAGCAGCTGCGCCTGCTCGGTGCCGGCAACGTGCGGGTCCCGGTTCGGTGGAACTCGGTCCTCCCGGGCTGGGGTGGTTACCGGCGTCCCCCCCGCTTCAACGCCAGCGATCCTGCCTCCTCGCGGTACAACTGGGCGATCTACGACCGGGTCGTGAGGGTGGCGCAGCAGTTCGGGATCGGGGTGACCTTCGACGTGATGGGTCCTGCGCCGCTCTGGGCGACCGGGCGCGGCTCGGCCGGCCATGCCAACTGGGAGCCGAGCGCCCGCGAATACGCGTCGTTCGTGCGCGCGGTCGGCACTCGCTACAGCGGCAGCTTCGACCCCAATCTGAAGCGCACCGTCCCCGGGGACCCGAACGATCTGCCGCGCGTGAGCTCGTGGTCGATCTGGAACGAGCCCGACTACGGGCCGAGCCTCGCGCCTCAGGGCCTGCCCGGCCACCTGACGATCGACTTCGCGCCGCGCCAGTACCGCGGGCTCGTGGACGCCGCGTGGGGCGCGCTGGCAGCCACTGGGCACCGCACCGGAGGCCGTCACGGCGACACGATCCTGTTCGGCGAGCTGGCTCCGCGCGGCGAGCCGTACTGGGGGGTCTTCTCGGGCATGACGCCGATGCTGTTCCTGCGCTCGCTGTACTGCCTGGATTCGCGCTACCGGCCGCTGCGCGGCTCCGCGGCGGCCGTCCGTGGCTGCCCGACCACCGCGGCCGGACGGCGCGGCTTCCGCCGCGCCCATCCGGGCCTGTTCTCGGCCAGCGGCTTGGCCATCCATCCGTACATGCGCTGGTATGCGCCCAACCACGAGCCATCGCCGGATCCCGTCACCCACCAGTCGACCGCCGACTACGCCTCGATGGGCTTCATGGGCCGGCTCGAGCGCGGGCTCGACCGCATGCAGCGCGTGTACGGCTCGCGCCTGCGGCTGCCGATCTACAACACCGAGTTCGGCTACATCACCAGCCCGCCAAAGCGCCCCCGGGTGCCCCGCGGGTGCGGCACGGGCTACCCGTATGCCTCGCCGAGCACCGCGGCGTATTACCTGAACTGGGCCGAGTACCTCTCCTGGCGCGATCCGCGGGTCAAGTCGTTCATGCAGTACCTGCTGCAGGATCCGCTGCCGTCGTTGTGCAGTAACAACTTCGGTGGCTACGCCAGCGGCCTGATCACGTACGGCGGCGTCAAGAAGCCCACCTACTACGCGTGGCGGCTTCCGATCTTCCTGCCGGTCACATCCACTCGCCGCGGCCGCACCCTCGAGGTCTGGGGCTGTGCCCGGCCTGCCCACTACGCCCTGTTCGAAGACCTGGGGCCCCAGTACGTGCAGATCCAGTCCGCGCCCGGGAGCAACCCGCGAAGCGGCGCTTTCACCACCGTCGAGTCGATCCAGATCAACAACCCGAACAACTGCTACTTCGACGTCCGGGTCCCCTTCCCCGGTCATGGAAAGCAGACGGTGCGGCTCGTCTGGAGCTACCCCGTCGCGGATCCGAACGGGTACTTCGACCCGTTGCATCCCGGCGGCACGGCATACAGCCGCCAGGTGGTCGTCAACCTCCGCTAACCGCGGGTCAGCCGGCGTACAGCGCCTGGATCTCGGCCTCGTACTTGGCCGCGATCGGCTTGCGCTTGAGCTTCATCGTCGGCGTGAGCTCGTCCCCGCCGGGTGCCCAGTCGCCGGGCACGATCTTGAACTTCTTGATCTGCTCGACCCGGGCCAGGCGCTCGTTTCCGGCGTCGATGCCGGCCTGTATGGCCGCCACCGTCTTCGGGTCGCTCGCCATCTCCTCGAGCGTCTTGCCCTCGAGCCCGTTCCGGGCCGCCCACGCCGGCGCGAAGTCGGCATCGAGGACGATCAGCGCCGTGTTGTAGGGCCGTCCATCGCCGATGCACACGGCCTGACCGATCAGCGGGCTGGCGGCCTTCAGGGCGCTCTCGATGTTCGCCGGCGACATGTTCTTGCCAGCGGCGCTGATGATGATCTCCTTCTTGCGGTCGACGATCGTGACGTAGCCGTCCTCGTCGATCGTGGCGACGTCGCCGGTGTGCATCCAGCCCTCGGCGTCGAGCGCCTCGGCGGTCTTCTCTGGCTGGTTGCGGTAGCCGAGCATCACGAACTCCCCGCGGCAGAGCAGCTCGCCGTCGTCGGCGAGCTTCAGCTCGACGCCTGGCGATGCCGGTCCGACGGTCCCGATCTTGACCTTGCCGGGCGGATTACAGGCGCCGACGCCACAGGTCTCGGACATCCCCCACAGCTCGCCGAGCTCGATTCCGATGGCGTGGAAGAACTCGATCACCTCGCGCGGGATCGGCGCCGCCCCCGAGTTGACCGCGAGCGCTTGATCGAGGCCGAGCATCACCCGCAGGTTGGAGAACAGCTGCTCGTCGGCACGGCGATAGGCCTCCTCGAGCTCGGCCGGGACCGGCTGGCCGCTCTGGATCAGGCGCACCCGCCGAAGCGACGCGTTCAGCGCCTGCTCCACGGGCGCCCGGGCCTCCTCGGGCTGGGACTGGAGCATCGCCTCGAGCCCGGCCTTCAGCTTCTCCCACACGCGGGGCACGGCGAAGAACCAGGTCGGGCGGACCTGGGGCAGGAACGAGACGATCTCGCGCGGGTTCGGGCAGGTGGTGATCGTTCCGGCGTAGATCACGGGGATGTAGTGGTGGGCGTTGCGCTCCGCGATGTGTGCTGCCGGAAGCCAGGAGATCAGCCTCCCGCCCGGCTCGATCGGGATCAGCTCGTGGAGGTGGCGGTTGCCGGACATGACGTTGTGATGGGAGAGCTGGACGCCCTTCGGCGGGCCGGTCGTGCCCGAGGTGTAGATCAGCGTGAGAACGTCGGTGGGCTGCACCGCGGCCGCGGCGGCCGCGGCGTCGAAGTCGGGGTTGGATCCCTCGACCTCGTCCAGAGCGAGGGTGTCCACAGGAGCCTCACCGTCGACGACGATCACGTGCTCGAGCTCGGGCAGTTCCCGGCGAGCCTCGAGCATCACCGGCAGGTAAGCCTGCTCGACGATCGCCACCCTGGCGTGAGCGTCCGAGCATAGGTAGCTGATCTCCTCGACCGGATAGGTCAGGTAGATCGAGAACGGCGTGGCCCCGAGGGTCGCGACCGCCAGATCAGCGAGGTGGAACTCCGGGCGGTTCGAGAGCATGATCGCGACGGAGTCGCCGCGCTTCAGGCCCAGTCGCGCCAGGCCGCCCGCGAGCGCGTCGACGCGGCCCAGCAGCTCGCTCCAGGTCAGCGAGATCGAGTCATCCGCCGTGCGCACGGCGACGATGTCGGGATGGGCGGCTGCGGTCCGCCGGAAGGCCTCGGTCAACGTCGGGGCGTCGACTGAGCGCTCGGCGGGGGGCGTGATCGTGCTGCTCTCCATGCTCAACCTTTCCTCGCTCGGAGCTGAGAATATCTGTTCGTTCGCCCTGGCTGGCCAGCCAGCTCAGCGGGTCACCGAGCCGCGGCTCAGCGCGTCACGAAGCCCTTCCCGCTGAGGGTGGAGATGTCATTCGACAGGCCGATCGCGAAGATGATCAGGATCAGCACGAACCCGACCGCGCCGGCTCGCTCCATCACCTCGAACGGGATCCGCCGCCCGCGAAGCTTCTCCGCGAGCGCCCAGAAGACGTGGCCGCCGTCCAGGGGCAGGAACGGGAACAGATTCACCACGGCCAGCGAAAGCGAGATCAGCGCGAGCGTGAAGAGGGCGTCCACGGTCCCGTAGGAGAACTCCTGCTGGGTCACCTTGAACGCCCCCACCGTGCCGTGGAGCTGGCTTCGCTGCTTCGGCTCGACGAGCCTCACGATCGCGCTCACCGTCTTGCTGGTCACGAGCCACATCTCCGAGAGGCTCTTGCCCGAGGCCGCCACGGGGCCGTAGTGCGTGAGCGCCTCGCCGACCTCGAAGCCGAGGCGCATGCGCTTGACCTGCGCGTCGTAGAACGGGCGGACCGCGAAGGCCAGCGTACGTCCTCCCCGGTCGACGACGAGGCGCACCGGCGTCTGCGCCCGGCATCCCGAGACAAGCACCCCTGCGCAGCGATGCGAGGAGATCACGCTGGTGATCTGGGAGAAGCCGGGATGCTGAACCCCGTCCACGCCGATGATCTTGTCGCCGGGCCGGAGCACCGTCGAAGCCGGCCGCTCGAGCCCGGCGCTGTCGACCGACGTCGACGGCGTGTAGATCCCGTGGACGCTGAAGATCAGCGCCAGCACCACGAACGCGATCAGCAGGTTGACCCCGGGCCCGGCCAGGATCACCACGATTCGCTTCCAGACCGGCTGGTTGTAGTAGGCCCGCGGCAGGACCTCGGGTGGAATCTCCTCCCGGGGGCTCATCCCCGTGATCTTCACGTAGCCACCGAGCGGGATCGGCCCGATTCCGTACTCCGTCTCCCCGCGGCGGAACTTGACCAGCAGCGGACCGAAGAACAGGGAGAAGCGCTCCACACGCATGCCGACGGCCTTAGCCGCGGCGAAGTGCCCCGCCTCGTGCAGGATGATCAGAGCGGCGAAGCCGAGAAAGGCCAACACGTAGGTCATGGCTACTGGACGGCCGCGCGCTCCGCGACGAGCTCTGAGGCCAACCGGCGAGCCTCGCCGTCGGCGTCGGCCAGGGAGTCGAAGGAGTGGATCCGGCGCGCCGGCAACCGCTCGAGCGTGGTCTCGATCACCGCGGCGATGTCGAGGAACTGCAGCCGGCCTTCGAGAAACGCATGCACAGCGATCTCGTTGGCGGCGTTCAGGGTGCACGTGGCGGTGCCGCCGGCGAGCGCCGCTTCCCTGGCCAGGCGCAGGCAGGAGAAGGTGTCCTCGTCGGGGGACTCGAAGGTCAGGGCGCCGAGCGCGACGAGGTCGAGCGGCTCGACGGGCGTGTCGACCCGCTCGGGGTGATGCAGGGCGTACGAGATCGGCACCCGCATGTCCGGATAACCGAGATGGGCGAGGGTGGCGCCATCGCAGAGCTGGACGAGGCTGTGCACGATGGATTGAGGATGAACCACGACCCGAATACGTTCATAAGGGGTGCCGAACAGGTGGTGGGCCTCGATCACCTCGAGGCCCTTGTTCATCAGCGTGGCCGAGTCGATCGTGATCTTGCCGCCCATCGCCCAGGTCGGATGGGCCAGCGCCTGCTCCACGCTCACCTCGGCGAGATCGCGGGTGCGCAGGCCCCTGAACGGACCCCCGGAGGCGGTGATGATCAAGCTCTCGACGGTGCCCGCGCCCTCGCCCGCCAGCAGCTGGTAAAGGGCCGAGTGCTCAGAGTCGACCGGGATGATCGCGGCGCCCGTGGCCTGGGCCAGCGCGGTCACGAGCTCCCCGCCGACCACCAGAGACTCCTTGTTGGCCAGCGCCAGATCGATGCCCTCTCCGAGCGTGGCCACGGTCGGCACGAGGCCAGCCGAGCCCACGATCGCGTTCAGCACCATGTCGCAGCCGCACTCGGTGACCAGCTCGACGAGCCCCTCGGTCCCCGAAAGCACCTCCCCGTCGGTCCACGCCTCGCTCGCACGCGCAGCGGCGTGAGGGTCGGTCAGCGCCACCCTGGGCACGCCGTACCGCCGCGCCTGCTCGATCACCGCCTCCCAGGAGCCGGCGGCGCTCAGCGCGACGACCTCGAGCTCACCCGGGGCGGCGCGAGAGACGACGTCGAGCGCCTGCACGCCGATCGAGCCGGTCGAGCCGAGGATGGCTATGCGGCGGGGCACTCGCGCGATTGTAGGAAGTGGTCCCGGCCTTGGGCCGGGCGTCAGGGGGTTCGCTGCGCGAACCTCCGGGGCGCTTCAGCACCCAGCGGGCGGCTACCCCATGACCGCCAGCCACACGTAATAGCCGGCAACCACCGTGAAGATCACCGCGTCCAGGCGGTCCAGCGCGCCACCGTGGGCGCCGAAAACGTTCCCGGCGTCCTTCGTGCCGGCGTCGCGCTTCACGACTGACTCGAACAGATCGCCCAGCGGTCCCAGCACGGCGATGGCCGCGCCGAGCGCCAACGCGTCGGACTGGGTGAGCCAGTTCTGGTAGGCGCTGGCCACGACCACCGCGAGGATGGTCACGATCGCCCCGCAGAAGAGGCCCTCGACGGTCTTGTGCGGCGAGATCTGGGGCGCGAGCGGGCGCCGCCCGAACAGGCGGCCGCCGGCGTAGGCGCCGGTGTCGCCCAGGAACGTGCCCACGAGCACGTCGATGAGGACGCCGTTGCCATGGGGAAGCTGGCGCAGGAGCTCGGCGTGGGCGAACGCGAATCCGATCCAGTAGATGCCCAGCAGCGTGCCCGCGATCGAGACGGTCATGCCGCCGTGGCCCCGCATCACCGCGGCCACGAACACCACCGGCACGGCGCCCAGGGCGATCTCGAGCACATCGCGCTCGGTGCCGTAGCGGGCCGCCAGCACCATCCCCGCCAGGGCGGCGAAGCCGACGAGGGCCACGGGACGCCAGCGGTGAAGCAGGCGGTAGAGCTCGTGCAGGCAGACCCACCCGATCACAACGAGGAACACCGCGAACGTCAGCCCCCCGAGATCGATGAACACGATCGCCAGGATCGCCGCCGGGATCGCGATCAGGATTCGCGCCCCGAGGTCCGACGAGCGCCGCTCGCGCCGGCGGCGCACGGGCGGACGCGTTGGCGGGCGCTGGGTCTGGATCGCTGGACGCCGCCCGCCTGAGCGTGCACCGGGGCCGCTGCCGCGGCCTCGGCGCGCCCGGTCTGGCGGGGGCCGGCGCGAGGCGGGCATCGCTCAGCGGCCTCCGAACCGGCGGTGGCGCACCGCGTATTCGGCCAGACTGGCCTCGAAGCTCGCGCGTGTGAAGTCGGGCCAGTACTCGTCACGGAAGACCAGCTCCGAATAGGCCCCCTGCCAGATCAGGTAGTTGGAGACGCGCTGCTCCCCGCTCGTGCGGATGATGAGGTCCGGATCGTGCATGTCGGGGGCGTAGAGATGGGCGCGGAACTCCTCCTCGGTCTGCCCGGTAAAGGTTCGCGCTGCATCGACGATCTCCGCCCGTCCGCCGTAGTTGAAGGCCACGCACAGGGTGATGCGCGTGTTGGCGGCGGTCATGGCCTCGGCCCACTGCATCCGCTCGATCAGCTCGGGGGGCACGGGGTCGCTGCGGCGGCCGATGAAGCGCATGCGGACGCCCTCCTCATGCAGCTCGGGCGTCTCGACGTCGATCCGGTGGGCGAACATGGCCATCAGCCCCGCCACCTCCTCGTCAGAGCGCCGCCAGTTCTCGGTCGAGAAGGAGTACACGGTCAGCTCCTCGATCCCGAGCTCGACCGCGTCGCGCAGGCGGGCCTTGACCACGTCCGCGCCGGCCTCGTGACCCGCGAGCACGGGGAGGCCGCGCTGCCTGGCCCAGCGACCGTTTCCGTCGGTGATGATGGCGACGTAGCGCGGCCGCTCGTCGTCCTCCATCTATACCTCGAGAATCTCGGCTTCCTTGACCTTCAGCAGCTCGTCGAGCTCGGTGATGCGAGCGTCGGTGAGCTTCTGCAGTTCCACCTCGGCCCGGTGCTCGTCGTCGGAGCCGGCCTCACCGGCGTCCTTCAGCTCACGCAGGTCGTGCATCACATCCCGGCGGATGTTCCGGATCGCGACGCGGCCCTCCTCGGCGATGTGGCGCACCACCTTCACCAGCTGCTTGCGCCGCTCCTCGGTCAGCTCCGGGACCGACAGGCGGATCAGGTTGCCGTCGTTATTCGGGGTCAGCCCCACGTCCGACTCCATGATCGCCCGCTCGATCGCCTTGATCGAGCTGCGGTCGTATGGCTGGACGGTGAGGAGGCGAGCCTCGGGCGCAGAGATCGTGGCCAGCTGCTTCAGCGGCGTGACGGCGCCGTAGTAGTCGACGTGGATGCGGTCGAGCAATCCCGGTGAGGCCCTGCCCGTTCGCACCGTGCCGAACTCGTGACGCATCGCCTCGACTGACTTGGTCATCCGCTCACCGGCGTCGGCGAGCAGGTCATCGATAATGCTCATGTCCTCACCAACGTTCCAACTCTGTCGCCGGACACTATCTTGTCGATGTTCGCCCCGCCCGACATGTTGAAGACGACGATTGGCAGGTTGTTGTCCATGCACAGGGCGAACGCGGTCGAGTCCATGACCTGCAGCCCCCGCGTGAGCGCGTCCTTGTGCGTGATCTCGGGGATGAACTCGGCATCCGGGTCGTGGGCGGGATCCGCGGTGTAGACGCCCTCGATCCCGTTCTTGGCCATCAGGACGACCTCGGCGTGGACCTCGGCCGCGCGCAGTGCCGCGGCCGTGTCGGTGGTGAAGAACGGGTTGCCGGTTCCCGCGGCGAAGATCACGATGCGGCCCTTCTCGAGGTGGCGGATCGCCCGGCGGCGGATGTAGGGCTCAGCGACCTCGGAGATCGTGATCGCCGACTGAACGCGCGTGGTCACGTTCTCGTTCTCGAGCGCGTCCTGCAGGGCGAGCGCGTTCAGGACCGTCGCGAGCATGCCCATGTAGTCGCCGGTGGCCCGGTCCATGCCGCGCGCCGCCGCGGCCAGGCCGCGGAAGATGTTGCCGCCGCCGACCACGATCGCCACCTCCACCCCGCGCCGATGGATCGCGGCGACCTCGGCGGCGATCGCCTGCACGCAGGCTGGGTCGGTGCCGTACTGCAGATCGCCCATCAGCGCCTCGCCCGAGAGCTTGAGGAGCACGCGCCGGTAAACCGGCGCCGGGCGCGGTGTGGCGGGGCTCAGAGGCGCGGTCTCGGTCACCGCCGTCTCAGCCACCGACGGCGAAGCGCGCGAACCGCCGCACGACGATGTTCTCGTGCGTCTCGGCGGAGAGCTCGGAGCGGAGCTCCTCGATCGTCTTACCGCCGTGGGTGTCCTCGCGGACGTGCTTCTGGCGCAGGAGCACCACCTCGTCGAGCCACTTGTCGACCTTCCCCTGGACGATCCGCTCACGGACGTTCTCCGGCCGGTCCGCCGCCTGCTCGGTCGCGATCCGCTTCTCGCGCTCCAGGTCCTCGGCCGGCACCTCGTCCTCGGTGATCGCGAGCGTCAGGGGCGAGGCCGCGATGTGCAGCGCCACCTCGCGGGCGAACTCGACGAACTTCTCGTTTCGGGCGACGAAGTCCGTCTGGCAGTTCACCTCGACGAGCACGCCGATCTTATTGCCGGCGTGGATGTAGCTCTGGACCGCGCCCTCGGCGGCCTCGGCGCCGGCCCGCTTGGCGGCGAGCGCCTGTCCGCGAGTGCGCAGGAGCTCGACCGCCTTCTCGATATCGCCGTCGGACTCGGCCAGGGCGTTACGGCAGTCCATCATCCCGGCCCCCGTGCGGTCTCTGAGGGCCTTTACGTCCTGTGCGGGGATCGCGCTCATTCCTTCTCCTCCGAAATGGTCTCGCCTTCGGCGGCGGCAGCCTCGGGCTCGGCCGGGGCCTCGGGCTCCGCGGCCACCTCGGGCTCCGCGGCCGCCTCGGGCTCCGCAGCCGCCTCGGGCTCCGCGGCCGCCTCGGGCTCGGCCGGTGCCTCCGCCTCCGGCTCAGCCGCGGGGGCTTCCGGAGCCTCGACGGGCGGGGCAGCCTCCCCAGCCGGCTCGGCCACCGCGGCGGGCGCAACGGGAGCCTCAGGCTCCCCGGCCGGCACCGTAGGGGCGGGCGCCTCGGGAGCCGGGGCGGCGGCCGCGGGTTCGGCCGGAGCCGGTTGCGCGGCCTCGGCCTCAGGCGAAGGCGTGGCTGCGGCCCCAGCCGCAGCGGCCTCGCGCGCCTGAGCTTCGGCGGACGCGGCCTCGCGCGCCTGAGCCTCGGCCGCCGCGGCAGCCTCAGCCTCGGCCCGCGCGCGCTCCTCAGCCTCACGCCGGGCTGCTTCCTCGGCCTCGCGCCGGGCCCGCTCCTCGGCCTCCTGGCGCTCACGTTCGATCCGGGCCCGCTCCTCCTCTTCGCGGAACACGTTGTGGCCCTGGGCCACCACGTCGCCGATCGCCTTGGTGATCGCGGCGCAGGAGCGGATCGCGTCGTCGTTGCCGGGGATCACGAAGTTGATCCCATCCGGGTCGCAATTGGTGTCGACCAGGCCGATGATCGGGATCCGCAGCCGCTGGGCCTCGCGGACCGCGATCGCCTCGGTCTTCAGGTCGATCACGAAGACCGCGTCCGGTACGCGCTGCATGTGCTTGACGCCGCCGAGATTGGCCCGCAGCTTTTCGAGGTCCGCCTGGGCGGCCATGCGCTCGCGCGTGGGCAGCAGCTGCAGCTGACCCTCGGCCTCGTAGCGCTCGAGGTCGTGCAAGCGCTTGATGCGCAGCGAGATCGTCTGGAAGTTCGTCAGCAGGCCGCCGAGCCAACGATGGTTGACGTAGGGCATGTCCGCGGCCGTCGCATAGTCGCGGACGGCATCCCGGGCCTGCTTCTTGGTGCCCACGAAGAGGACGGTTCCGCCCCGGCGCGCGATGTCGGCGGCGAAGCGACGGGCGTTCTCGAGGAGCGCCTCGGTCTGGAGGAGGTCGATGATGTAGATGCCGTCGCGCTCACCGAAGATGAAGCGACGCATCTTCGGATTCCAACGGCGCGTCTGGTGGCCGAAGTGCACTCCGGCCTCCAGCAGCTCCCTGATTCCGACTTGAGCCACTGTGTTGCTCCCTTATGAGTTGAACTGAGACTGCTGCCCTGCCGGCCGGCGCCGCGTACCTCGGGATGGCCCGAGGCAGGGATCGCGGTCCTTGCCCGGAGGGGTTGTGGATTCGATTCGGTTCGAGTTTACGCAAGAAATCCCGCTCCGGTTCGTTACTGGGCTGTAGCGAGCCGATCGTCCTCCCTACCGGGCGAGGGCTCGTCTAGCGGGCCGAACCGCCCTTCCCCTACCTCCGGTGGCTCGGTTCCGCGCAGCGGTGGGGCGGCTTTTGGACGGGCCGCCCCACCCATTTGCGCCGGTGGGGCGGCTTTGGACGGGCCGCCCCACCCGGCCCGCACGCCCACGGACGCGCGCACCCCTTGCTCAGAGAGGGGGTCGCCACGTCTGTGTTCGCCGTCCGGCTGGAACCGCGGCCAGACGCGCCGACCCCCCGGGCCGTCAGGGCGGTCGCCGCGCTCGTCCGCTGTATGCGCGGCCAGACGCGGCGACCCCTCCCAGCGCGACAGGGGTTGCCGCGCTCAGCCGCGCGCAGCGGCCCGTGCCCGCGCCAGGGCCGCCTCCAGGTCCGCCGGCAGCGGCGAGGTCACGTCCACGGCCACGCCCGTGATCGGATGGACGAACGCCAGCCGCCCCGCGTGCAGGAACTGGCGCTCGAGCCCATAGCGCCCGGCGACCCCGTACTGACGGTCGCCGCAGACCGGATGCCCTATCGCCGCCATGTGGACCCGGATCTGGTGCGTGCGCCCGGTCTCCAGCGACACCCGCAGCAGCGCGGCCGCGGGCAGCAGCTCCACCACCTCGAAGTGCGTCCGGGCCTCTCGGGGCACGTCGCTGTTCAGCGAGACGAGCTGGCGGTCGCGGCGGTCGCGCCCGATCGGAGCGTCGATCGTGCCGGTGCGGGCACTCGGATGGCCGTCGACCAGCGCCAGGTACTCCCGGCTCAGCTTCCGAGCCGCCAGGAGCTCCTTCAAGGCCCGGTGCACGGCGTCGTCGCGGGCGACCACGAGCAGGCCCGAGGTGTCCCGGTCCAGCCGGTGCACGATCCCGGCTCGCCCCTCCTCCCCACCCGCGGCCCCGTGCCCGACCAGCGCCTGGGCCAGCGTGCCCGTCCAGTGCCCCCGCGCCGGGTGCACGACGACGCCCGCGGGCTTGTCGACCACGAGCAGGTACTCATCCTCGTAGGCGATCGTGAACGAAGCCGCCGGCCCCGGCTCGGGCCCGGCGCGATCGACCGGCGAGACCTCCACCACCTCCCCGGCGCGCACGAGGTGCCGCTTGCGCGCCACGGTCCCGTCCACCCGCACCCGGCCGGCATCGATCAGATGCTGGGCCTGGGCTCGCGAGCCGGCCGCCTCGGCCAGGAACACGTCAAGCCGCGTGCCGGCGGCCGTATCCGGAACCTGAACCTCGAGCCGCTCACCTCTCATGCCGCCGGGGCCCTTCCAGCACCCACAGCAGGCTCAGCACCCCGAATGTGATCGCGATGTCGGCGATGTTGAATGCGGGCCAGAGCGGGAACTTGATGAAGTCCGTCACCGCGCCGTGCACGAGGCGATCGATCAGGTTGCCGAGCGCCCCGCCGATCAGAAGCCCGGTCGGGAGCCACAGCCACGGACGCTCGGGTCGCCGCGCCAGGTACGCACTGAGCACCCCGAGCGCAACCAGCGTGATCACGAGCACGACCGTGCCGCCGCCCGCGAACAGGCTGAAGGCGACGCCCGTGTTCCTGACGTGGACGAGCTTGATGCCGATGAACAGCTTGCGTTGCTCGCCGATCGCGATATCGGTGCGAATGAGGTGCTTGGCCAGCTGGTCGAGTCCGATCACGACCAGCGCCAGCGCTCCGGCGCGCCCGAACGCGAGGGCGCGCGCCCGTGAGGGAACCGACAAGACCACCGTCAGCCGTGGATCGCGCTGGCGACGAAGCTGCCGACGATCCAGAGCACGAGAATGGCCACGATCGGCGAGAAGTCGAACATGCCGATCGGCGGAATGAACCGCCGGAACAGCCTCAGATAGGGCTCGGACACGTCTCGCAGGAAGCTCAGGATCGCATCGGACCAGCGGTTGTAGGGCGGCCGCACGCCGAGCGAGAACATCATGTTGAGCAGGAGGTAGACGAAGATCAGCAGGATGTAGACCGTCACCAGAGCGCTCACGTACCCGGCGATGTCGGTGCGGGTGCTGGCCAGGACGAGCATCACTCGGCGCTCCATCCGGCCACGGCGTCGAAGGCGTCCTGGAAGGCCGTCCGCACGCCCGCGCGCTCGAGCGCCGCCAGGCCGCGGGCGGTACTTCCGGCCGGCGAGGTGACCTCCCGTCGCACGGCGAGCGTGTCGTGGCCGCGACGTTCGAGCAGCGCCGCCGCGCCGGTCATCGTCTCGGTCACCAGACGGCCCGCGAGTGGCGCGGGCAGTCCGTGGCGGATCCCGGCGTCGACCTGGGCCTCGGCCAGCAGGGCCTGGTAGGCCGGGCCGACGCCCGTTATCGCGAGCGCCGCCGACATCAGACGCTCGCTGAGCGTCACGACCGTCCCCACCCGCTCGAACAGCTCGACGATCTCGCGCTCGAGGTCGCTCTCGCTCTCTGCCTGGGTGCGGCACACGATCCCGCGCCGCACCTCGACGGCGGTGTTGGGTATCAGCCGGAACACCGGCACGCCCGGATAGACGTCGCGGAGCTTCTCGACCGAGGTGCCCCCCAGAACCGAGACGACCGCCCGGGCATGAGGCGCGACGTCTCGCGCGACCTCCTCGAGCTGGTAGGGCTTGTGGCAGAGCACGACGACGTCCGCGCGCCGCGCAACCTCGGCGTTGCTGGCCGCCTCACCGCCGAGCTCGTCGACCAGCGCTTGAGCCCGGCCGGAGCCCGAGTCCGAGCAGAGCACAGGGTCGCCCCAGCCGCGGGCCAGGGCGCGCGCCATGTTCCCGGCTCCGATCAAGCCGACTTTCATGCGCCGAAATCTACATCCGGCGGGGTCGATCGCCGGGCGCGCAAGCTAAGACTGGTTGAAGAAACCCTTCTCAGCCGCGCGGGCGATGTCGCCGGCTGAGACCTCGACGTTCCGTGGCGTGACCAGGTAGACCTTGTCCGCGACCTTCTGCATCCCGCCGTCGAGCGCGTAGGTCAGGCCACTGGCGAAGTCGATCAAGCGCTTGGACAGATCCATATCGGCCCCCTGCAGGTTGATGATCACCGGGATCGAGTCCTTGAACTTGTCGGCGACGTCCTGCGCATCGTTGAAGTTCTTCGGAGTGACGGTGTGCAGTCGCCCCTCGGCGCTGCGGCCGTTCGGGCGCCCTCCGCCGATCGGGCGCAGCGAGGTGGTGCGCCGCTCGCCGGCCGGCTCGTCGGAGAAGATGTCGTCGATCTCGTCGCGCCGTCGGCGTGCGCTCAGCCGGCGGACGTTAGGCCGCTCGCGGTAGCTGTCCTGCAGTTCGAGCTCCGGCTCGTGGTACGGCTCGAGCTCCTCCTCGTAATCCTCCTCGTCGTCGGCCAGGCCGAAGTAGAGGAGCGTGCGGTGCCAGGTGTCTCGAAAGGCCATATCGG